>NZ_JPYA01000162.1 GCF_000750005.1 Geobacillus icigianus
TGCCTCAAGCCAAGGGCTCGGCAAGGCGATCGCTCGGGCGCTTGTGCTCGAAGGGGCGAACGTGATGATCACGAGCCGAAGCGAAGAAAAACTGCAGCAGGTTGCTGAGGAGCTGAACGGTTTACATAAGGGGCGCGTCGCTTACGTGCGCACCGATGTGACGAAAGCGGACGAGATTCGCCAGCTGGTCGCCAAAACAGTGGAGACGTTTGGGACGATCGATTTGCTCGTCAATAACGCCGGCGGTCCCCCCGCGGGGACGTTTGAAACGGTGAGCGACGAAGACTGGCAATATGCGTTCGAGCTCAATTTATTGAGCTATATTCGGCTCATTCGCGAAGCGCTTCCTTATTTAAAGAAAAAGGGCGGAAAAATTGTCAACATCGCCTCCTCATCGATCAAAGAGCCGATTCCGGGCTTGATTTTATCCAACACGTTCCGCACCGGCATCGTCGGGCTGACGAAAACGTTGGCTGGGGAGCTGGCCCGAGATGGCATTTTGATCAATACGGTGGCCCCAGGGCGAATCGCGACGGAACGGGTCGCCTTTTTGGACAAGGTGAACGCCGAAAAATTAGGCATTACGAAAGAAGAGATGGAAGCGCGCATGAAAAGCGCCATTCCGCTCGGTCGCTACGGAACTCCCGAAGAGTTTGCCAACATCGTCGTTTTCTTGCTGTCAGAGGCGAACTCGTATGTTACCGGGCAGGCGCTCATTGTCGATGGGGGCATGGTGAAGGCCATCTAAGCCGAGCGGATCGGTAGCGTCAAAACGGTCATGAAATCTGCACGATCCCATTGAGCATGGGGATAGGTGGAGAAGCTAGACTCGCCCTTGACCAACACCCGCCAAAGCGGATCGGAGGGGAGAAACAACATGAAAACAATCGGGTTTATCGGACTTGGTGTGATGGGGAAAAGCATGGCGCGCCACTTGCTAAAAGCAGGCTATCCCCTTCTCGTCTATACGCGAACGAAAGAAAAGGCAAACGATTTGCTGGCAGAGGGGGCGGCATGGAAGGAAACGGTCGCTGATTTGGCCCGGGAGGCGGATGTCGTGATGACGATGGTCGGCTATCCGCGTGATGTTGAGCAAGTGTATTTCGGTGAGGCCGGCATTTTGGAAAACGCACGTCAGGGAACATACGTCATCGATATGACCACATCGACGCCGACGCTGGCGCAATCGATTTACGAAGCGGCGAAGCGAAAAGGCATTCATGCGTTGGACGCGCCGGTGTCCGGCGGCGACATCGGCGCGCGCGAAGGAACGTTGACGATTATGGTCGGCGGTGACGAAGACGTGTTTTTGGCGTGCAAGCCGATCCTTGAGCGGCTCGGAACTAACATCATTTTGCAAGGGAAAGCGGGAGCTGGCCAACACACGAAAATGTGCAACCAAATCGCCATTGCCACGAACATGATCGGGGTGTGCGAGGCGATCGCCTATGCCAAGCGGGCTGGTCTTGATCCATTCAAAGTGCTTGAAAGTATCGCTAAAGGGGCGGCCGGCAGCTGGTCGCTGAGCAACTTGGCGCCGCGCATGCTCGCTGGCGATTTTGCCCCCGGATTTTACGTGAAGCATTTCCTCAAAGATATGAACATTGCCCTTGAAGAAGCGGAGCGGATGAACTTGCCGCTGCCGGGCTTAGCGCTTGCGAAGCGGCTTTACGAGGAGCTGGCACAAGCCGGCGAGGAAAACAGCGGCACGCAGGCGTTGTACAAACGGTACGCGTCAGAATGATGGCGCGCGTTTTGGGCTGCCCTAGCGTCCGTTGCCCCTAAGGCGCGACGAATGCTAGGGCTTGCTGCTGTTTGGCCGCTAGCAAGCTGGTGAACACCAGCGGTTTTTCCCCGTCCATGAGCAAACGGGTGAAAACGAAAACCGGATGCTACGAGGTTTTTCGATGAGGGAAACGATGCTCGGAAGCGGGATGTTCGATTCAATCCCGGTCCTGCTAGAAGGCCGGCGTGGCGTGGGAAAAGCCGTTCAGACCGACGGAGAGTGCAGTGATTATTCGTCAAAAAATATTGAATATTGTTTCTTGGTAAGGTATAGTAGTAGTAAGAGGACATACCAACCGGTTAGTATAAAAGGAGGGGAGCAGATGGACTTTTCCTATTCGCCCAAAGTGAAAGAGTTGATCAAAAAATTAAGCGCTTTCATGGAAGAGTACATTTATCCGAACGAGAAGGTGTATGAGGAGCAGCTGAACGCCCAAGAGTCGAGATGGGCCGGCGTGCCGCCGATCATCGAAGAATTGAAGGAAAAGGCGAAAAAAGAAGGGCTTTGGAATTTGTTTTTGCCAGACAGCGAATACGGCGCGGGATTAACGAATGTCGAGTACGCGCCGCTTTGCGAAATCATGGGTCGCTCGCTCATCGCCCCGGAAGTGTTCAACTGCAATGCGCCCGATACCGGCAACATGGAAGTGCTCGTCCGCTACGGCACCGAGGAGCAAAAGAAAAAGTGGCTCATCCCGCTCTTGAACGGAGAAATCCGCTCGTGCTTTTCGATGACGGAGCCGGATGTGGCGTCGAGCGATGCGACGAACATTCGCGCTTCGATCGTTCGCGATGGCGATGAGTATGTCATCACCGGACGGAAATGGTGGTCATCCGGGGCCGGCGACCCGCGCTGCAAAGTCGCCATCGTCATGGGAAAGACGAACCCCGATGCGCCAAAACATGAACAGCAGTCGATGATCATCGTTCCGCTTGATACGCCGGGCGTGAAAATCGAGCGGATGCTGCCGGTGTTCGGCTTTGACCATGCGCCGCACGGGCATGCGGAGATTACGTATGACCATGTGCGCGTGCCGAAGGAAAACATCATTTGGGGCGAAGGAAAAGGGTTCGCCATCGCCCAAGGCCGGCTCGGTCCGGGGCGGATCCACCATTGCATGCGCTTGATTGGGGCGGCGGAGCGGGCGCTTGAACTGATGTGCCGCCGCGTGCAGTCGCGGGTGGCGTTCGGCAAACCGCTCGCCGAGCACGGCGTCATCCGCGAGTGGATCGCCCAGTCGCGCATCGAGATCGAGCAGGCGCGCCTGTTGACGCTCAAGGCGGCGTACATGATGGATACGGTCGGCAATAAAGTGGCGCGCAAAGAAATTGCGATGATCAAAGTGGTCGCGCCCAATGTCGCGCTCAACGTCATCGACCGCGCCATTCAGGCGTTTGGCGCCGCCGGGGTGAGCAACGATTTTCCGCTTGCCGCCATGTGGGCGAACTCGCGCACGCTTCGTTTGGCTGACGGGCCGGACGAAGTGCACAAAGAGCAAGTGGCGAAGCTTGAATTGCGGCAATACCAACCATAAGGGAGAGGAAGAGGAGCTTATGCATGTGCTGGATTTATTCAAAATCGGAGGAGCTTATGCATGTGCTGGATTTATTCAAAATCGAAGGAAAAACCGCCATCGTGACGGGCGGTGGGCGCGGGCTCGGTGAGCAAATCGCCATCGGCCTCGCTGAAGCCGGAGCGAACGTCGTCGTCTGCTCGCGCAAGGTTGAGGCGTGCGAGCAGGTGAAAGAAAAGCTCGAACAGCTCGGCGTCCGTTCGCTCGCATTGCGGTGCGATGTGACGAATCCGGAGGACGTCAAACATGTTGTGGAAACGACCGTCAACGAGTTCGGCGGCATCGACATTTTAGTCAACAACAGCGGGGCGACGTGGGGGGCGCCGGTCGAGGAAATGCCGCTTGAGGCATGGCAGAAGGTGCTCAACGTCAACATCACCGGCACATTTTTGATGAGCCAGGCGGTCGGCAAGGTGATGATCGCCAAACAAACGGGCGGCGCCATTGTCAATATCGCGTCGGTCGCCGGTCTTGGCGGCACGCATCCGGACATTTTGAATACGATCGGCTACAACACGAGCAAAGGGGCGGTCATTACGTTTACGAAAGATTTGGCCGCCAAATGGGGAAAACACGGCATTCGCGTCAACGCGGTAGCGCCGGGCTTTTTCCCGACGAAAATGTCCCAAGTCGTCCTTCAGCATGTCGGCCAAAAAGTGCTCGAGCATACGCCGCTCGGCCGTTTCGGCGGCGACGATGACTTAAAAGGCGCGGTGCTGTTCTTGGCTTCTCCGGCTTCCGCGTTTGTCACCGGCGCGCTTCTTGTCGTTGATGGCGGCAGCCATGCTGCTGGAATGTAATCCAAAATGGAAGGGGGAAAAATAATGAGCGAAAAACGGGCGTTGTCTCTTTACCCGAAACATGTGTCGTTTCATATCGAGATTCCGAACAAAACGGTGTGCGAGGTGCTGCATGAACGGGCGGCGGAATTTGGCGCTCAGCCGGCGCTGACGTTTTACAGCCAAACGATCACTTACGCTGAGCTCGCCGCGGCGGTCAACCGCTTCGCTTCCAGCCTGCAAGCGCTCGGAGTGCAAAAAGGCGATCGGGTCGCGATCATGCTGCCAAACTGCCCGCAATACGTCATCGCTTACTACGGCATTTTGCAGGCGGGCGCCATCGTCACCCAAGTGAATCCGATGCTCGTTGAGCGCGAGCTTTCGTACTTGCTCAATGATTCGGGAGCGGAGATGATCGTCATTTACGAGCCGCTTTATCCGCGTCTAGCTGCCGTGAGACAAGAGACGGCGGTCAAGCGGGCGGTCACTGTCCAGTTCGGGGCGCCGGCTTCTGTCCCGCTCGCTGAAGGCGATGTGACGTTTGAACAGTTTTTGGCCCAAGGGGATGGACAAGTGCGCCCGGTGCCGATCGAGCCGGCGCATGATATCGCTGTGTTGCAATACACAGGCGGAACGACAGGGCGCTCGAAAGGGGCGATGCTCACCCACCGCAACATTTTCGCTAACGTCTTGCAGTGCGCCGAATTTTTCAAAGGAACGTTTGAATTTGGAAAAGAGCGGTATTTAACTGTCATTCCGTTGTTCCACGTATTCGCGATGACGTCCGGCATGAACTTGGCGATTTACCAAGGGGCGGAAAACATTTTGTTGCCGCGCTTCGAGCTGAAAGAAGTGCTCGAGACGATCCGCGACAAGCAGCCGACCGTGTTCCCCGGCGTGCCGACGATGTACGTCGCCATCACAAACACCCCCGGCAAGACGGGCCATTTTATGGTACAATAGCTGGCAGTGATGACGCAGGGCAAGAGGTGGGAGAACATGAGGGAAAAGATTATCGCTGCCAGCATTGAACTGTTTGAGCAAAACGGGTTCAGCGAAACGTCGATTCAAGATATTGTCGACGCGCTTGGGGTAACGAAAGGGACGTTTTACTATTATTTCAAAAGCAAAGAAGAGCTGCTGATGGATATTCATCTTCGCTACATTGAAGGGCTGCTTCGCGAACAGCAGCGCATTATCAATGACGGGCGGCGATCGGTGCGGGAAAAGCTGTATGCCATTGTGTATATGCTTATTCACAACGTTGAGCGCCAAGGGCGGCAAGCGCGCATTTTTTTCCGCGAAATGAAACATTTGAACGAGGAGCATTTGCAAAAAGTGAAGGAAAAGCGCGATTTGTTTCGCTATCAGCTGCAGGCGTTAATTGAGGATGGAATGAAAAGCGGCGAACTGCGCCGCGATTTGTCGCCATCGATTGCCGCGCTCACGGTGCTCGGGGCGGCCAATTGGAGTTACCATTGGTTTCGCCCGGACGGCGGGCTGACTGATGCGGAAGTGGCCAAACAGATGATCACCATTTTGATCGATGGGATGGGGCCGGCGTCTTAACAAGCACTATGCGTCCGCCATAGAAGTCAAGGTCGCCGTTCATGTCGCTCGTTTGTCGATGTTTGACCAAACAAAACGCGCTCGCCAAAAGGGGGAGAGGAAAATGAGCGCCATTATTCCGGTGCGCAAAGGGGAAGAATTGCCGGTTGGAAAATTGGCCGCGTTTTTGCGCTCAGTGCTGCCGGACATGCCGGATGGGGAGCTGGAGATTCGGCAATTTTCCGCCGGCCGCTCGAATTTGACGTATTTGCTCCGCTGCGGGGAGTGGGAGGCGGTGCTGCGCCGGCCGCCGCTTGGCCCGGTGCCGCCGAAAGCTCATGATATGAAGCGGGAGAGCACATGGCTTGCCGAAATCCATCCGCTCTTTCCGCTGGCGCCGAAGCCGCTGTATTTTTGTGACGATGAGTCGATCATCGGCAGCCCCTTTTTCGTGATGGAGCGGCGTGATGGCGTTGTCATTGACGACGATTTTCCGGACGGCGTTGTGCCGACAGAAGACGTCTGCCGCGGCATTTCCGAAACGATGGTCGAGACGTTAGTTCGCATCCATCAAATCGATTATACGAAAACGCGATTGGTGCACATGGTCAAGCCGGAAGGATTTATGGAGCGGCAAGTGCACGGATGGATTCAGCGGTACGAGCGGGCGAAAACCGACGATGTTCCAGCGGCTGAAGCGCTGACGAAGTGGCTCGCTTCCCACATTCCGCCGCAGCGGGAGGCGACGGTTATTCATTACGATTTTAAGCTGAACAATGCTATGTTTGCGAAAGATGATATCACTAACATGGTCGGCTTGTTTGACTGGGAAATGTCGACCGTCGGCGATCCGCTGGCCGATTTGGCGGTGGCGATGAGCTATTGGATTGAAGAGGATGATCGGCCGCTGGTGAAAAATGGATTTGGTCGCGCACCGGCCACCGTCCGGCCTGGATTTTACACGCGCGAACAGTTTATTGACGCGTACGCGAGAAAAAGCGGCCGCGATGTGTCCGACGTGCACGTGTATTTGACGTTCGCCTACTTTAAATTAGCGGTCATTTGCCAGCAAATTTATTATCGTTATCGCCGCGGGCAGACGAACGATGAGCGGTTTCGCCATTTCGGCCAGTTTGTCGAAGCGCTTATCGAGCATGCATGGCAGCTGGCGACGGGACGGTGAGGCAGCGTGATGACGAACGTGCATGTCGTGCTGCGCAAGGAAGACATTGATGAGACGGCGCTCGCTGATGGGAAAGTTGCTGTTGTGTTTGACATTTTGCTTGCCACCTCATCGATTGCCGCCGCGCTTTCGGCCGGCGCTCGTTCGGTGATCCCGGTCCGCGACGCCGAGGAGGCGAAGGCGGTCGCGATTCACTTGCCCGAGAAAAGTTATGAGCTCGTCGGTGAACGGGAGGGACGGACGATCGATGGCTTCCATCCTCCGGCGCCGCTGTTTTTGCAAACGATCTGTCCGGGAAAAACGGTCGTGTTGTCGACGACCAACGGCACGGTGGCGGTTCATAAAGCGCAGTCGGCGAGCGCGGTATACACGGCGAGTTTGCTGAACAGCCCGGCGGTCAGCGAGCATGTTTGCCGATGGCATCGCGACAAAACGATGATCGCCATCTGCTCCGGCTCGTCGGGTCGTTTTTGCCTCGAAGACTTTTACGGCGCCGGCTATTTCGTGCATTGCCTCGTCGAGCAAGGGATCGATGCGGCCAAGCTGTCCGACAGCGCGATGGCCGCATGGCTCTTTTACCGGCAATATTCGGGGGAAGAAAGGGCGAAAGAAGTATTGTTCGCCGCGCGCGTCGGCCGCTGGATGGCGGCGTACGGTTTGGAATCAGAAGTGGATTACATTAACCGGCACGGGGCGCTTTCTTCCGTTCCGAAACTTGAACGAGGATCGTTCGGTTTGGAGCTGCGCGATATCGCGCCAACAAGATTCATGAAAGAGGGGAGATCGTCATGAAATTTGTCCAATTCGTTGAATACGGTGGGCCCGATGTCTTGCGTGTTTGCGAAGGAGAACGCCCGAAGCCCACAGGTCGGCAAGTATTGATCGAAGCCGAAGCGATCGGTGTCAACTATGCCGATACAGCCCGGCGGGAAGGGCGCTACGTGGTGCCGACGCCGCTTCCGTTCATACCGGGGACGGAGGTGGCCGGCGTTGTTTGCGAGGTTGGTCCGGAGGTGCAAACGGTCCGTCCAGGGCAGCGCGTCGTCGCGTTGATTGAGTCGGGGGGCTACGCCGAGTGTGTCGCTGTTGACGAGCGGGCGGTCGTGCCGCTTCCGGACGGCATGGATGCCCGGCAGGCGGCGGCTTTGCCGGTGCAAGGGCTGAGCGCCTACCATATTCTCAAAACGATGGGCCGCTTAGAGGAAGGAGAAACCGTGCTCGTTCACGCCGCTGCCGGCGGCGTTGGAACGATCGCCGTCCAGCTGGCGAAACGGTTCGGCGCCAAAACGGTCATCGCCACGGCGAGTACGGAGGAAAAACGGGCGCTCGCCCAACAGCTTGGCGCTGATGTTGCCATTGATTATACAAAAGACAGCTGGGCCGCGGACGTGATGGAGGCGACCGGTGGCCGCGGCATCGATGTCGCCTTGGAAATGGCGGGCGGCGACGTCTTTCATCAGACGCTCGATTGCCTTGCTCCGTTCGGCCGTCTTGTCGTCTACGGGGCGGCGAGCGGGGAGATGACGCGTCTCAATCCGGTTCGTCTCATGGCGAAAAACTGGTCCGTCATCGGTTTCTTTTTGCCGCAAATCATGCGAAAGCGGGCGCTGTACGAACAAAGTTTGCGCGAATTGCTTTCATGGGTGCAAGACGGGAGCTTGCAGCTGACGATCGGCGGCGTCTACCCGCTTGAGCAGGCGCCGATGGTACATAAACTTCTTCAAGAGCGGAAAACGCACGGCAAGCTGCTGCTTGTGCCATAAGGAACGAAAAGGGTGTCCAGACACGGAGCTGGACACCCGCAACTTCCTGAACGTAGTCGGCATCCGCCAGCTACGTTTAGAAGGTTGGTGAAACGTCGCTGCTTCCCTTCATCAAATGAGTGAAAAAACAGACCGATGCAACAAGGTTTTTCTCGTTGAGAAATGAGATGGAAAAGCACGAGTACATCACCGGCCTCTTAGGAGACCGGTCATTGAAGAGAGCAAGCCGCTGATCAAGCCCGTTTCTCCAATAGAAAAGCTTTGTCGCATTAGGATCGCCTGTCAAACGATTCCCCATTGCTTAAAAGAAACAACCGTTTTTCACCGGCCTTTTCGCGATGTATCGACTAGCCTCTGTTTTGGCTGTTAGGAGGAACAAGCCGTGAACTACTCCCACTTCGCTTTGCTTGAAGTGGGAGACTTCTTTCGCAATTATGTTAAAAAAGAACCGGTGTGGATCGCGCCCATTACGGCCGCCGCCGTTTTTGTTGAATGTACCGCTCGAGCCGATCGAGTCCTTCCTTTAACACATCGAGCGAATAGGCGTACGACAGTCGGACGTGGCCTTCACCGTAGTCGGAAAAGGCGCTGCCGGGAACGAGGGCGACGCCGGCGTTTTCGACGGCATCGAGGGCGAAATCGAACGAAGACATGCCAAAGGCGGCAATCGACGGAAACAAATAAAACGCCCCGTCCGGCTTTTCCACCGGCAGCCCCATGGCGGTGAGACGACCGTAGGCGTACTCAAGCCGCTCCAGATAGGCGGCGCGCATCGTCTCGGCGTCGTTTTTGCCGGCGGTGAGCGCCTCGAGCGCCGCTTTTTGGCTGATCGATGATGTGCACGAGACGCTGTACTGGTGCACTTTGATCATTTGTTCAACGGCGAACGCTGGGGCGAAGACGAATCCGATGCGCCAACCGGTCATCGAGTGCGATTTGCTTAAGCCGTTGATCACGATCGTCTGCTCCGGCAGCCATTCGGCGATCGAGCGGTGGCGTCCGCGATAGACGAGCTCGCTGTAAATTTCATCAGACACGATCCAAATCGGCCGCCCTTGCAAAAGCGAAGCGATGCGGGCCAACTCTTCAGCCGCCAGCGCCGTCCCTGTTGGGTTGGATGGATAGGGAAGGATCACGCAGCGCGTCTTTTCTGTCAAATAAGGCGCAATGAGCTCAGCCGACAGACGGAACCCGTTTGGCCTTGTGTCGATGTACACCGGTTTTGCCCCACATAAACGGATGAGCGGCTCATAGCCGGGATAGACCGGTGCGGGAAGGAGCACTTCCGTTCCTTCCTCTAAAATCGTGCGAAACACGATATCAAGCGCTTGGCTGGCGCCGACGGTGGCGATGACTTCGTCCGGCGTGTAGCGGAGGCCGTACTTGTCAGCAACGAATTGGCAAGCCGCTTGGCGCAGCTCAAGCAGCCCAGCGTTGGCGGTGTACGTGGTGAAACCAGCGGCGATCGCTTCCTGGGCGGCGGTTTTGACATGTTCGGGCGTTGGAAAGTCGGGCTGGCCGATCGTCAGTGAGATCACTCCTGGTCGGCCGGCGACGAGGTTGAAAAACTGGCGGATGCCTGATATTTGGATGGATTGGACGCGTGGCTGAATGAGGTGTTTCATGGCGTGTCCACCTTTCTTTTTTTCTCTATTGTATCATTGTTCAACGCAAACGGAAAAACGAAAATCAGCCCCATTTCCGTTTGGGTGGTTTCCGCAGACGGAAAGGGGGCCTACGTTGCGATGGATGATTCACACTCCAATTTCGTTCGCTCCTTTTACGCGCCGTATTTTTTCAACAAGTCATTGTATTGGGCGGAAAGCTGCAAAAACAGCGGCTTGTTGCCGGCGGCGAGCGCCTCGTCGATTTGCTCCATTAATTTTTTTCGCTGAAATTGGAAAATCGCTTCGTTTAGAACCTGTTCGGCGATCGGTCCGTAACTGCTTTTTTCTTCCGGTTGGTTGAACAAGACGGCGCCTTCGTTTGGATATTGTTTTTCGTACATCGTTGATTCCCTCCTATACGGGAACGAAATGGTTCCCTTTTTTATATTATCTTCGTTTTTGAAGCTAATGTAAAGAAAATTTCGATAAATATTTTTTGTCAATTTTTTCTCTACATGATTTGAATACCCGTTTTTTCTTGGGCGATAACAGACTTTTCGGTTATGATAAAGAGAAGAAACAATGGCAGGGTGATGGAAATGATTCGCACATGTATCGTGACAAAAGAATTTGAGATTTTGGCTGGGGTAGATCTTGCGATGGTCAACAGTCCGGACGTTTCTTGGTATTGGGTCGACTTTCATGAGCCGACGGATGAGGAGTCGGAGCTGCTCGCGTCGTTTTTTCGCTTTCACCCGCTCGCGATTGAAGACTGCTTGGAATATGTGCAGCGGCCGAAGCTCGATTTTTACGACCGCTACTTGTTTGTCGTTCTCCATGCGATCGCTGGGATGACGCTCGAGGCTGAGGAGGTGGATTTGTTTGTCGGACAAAATTTCATCGTTTCGTTTCATAAGTCGGCCATCCACGCGGTCGATGAAGTGTGGGAGCGGCTCAAACATGAGGCGGATGTTCAGCAGGGACCGTTTCATGTGATGTATCGGCTCATTGACAAACTCGTTGACGATTATTTTCCGCCGTTGTACCATATTGAAGACGTGCTGAACGATTTAGAGGAGAATACGAACAACGAACCGATTCATGACATCATTGAAAAAGTGTTCGACATTCGCAGCGATTTGTCAAAACTGCGGCGGACGATTGTGCCGATGCGCGACTTATTGTACCGTATCACCCATTCCGACCGGCTGCAGCGCATGAAGGAGCGGCAGCTGTATTTCCATGATATTTACGATCATTTGCTCAAGCTGTCGGAAATGATTGAGACGAACCGGGAAATTACCGCGGACATCCGCGACAGCTATTTGTCGCTCAACTCGAATCGGATGAACAATATTATGATGACGTTTACCGCCATCACGACGATTTTCATGCCTCTTACCTTCATCGCTGGCATTTATGGGATGAACTTTGACTATATGCCGGAGCTGCGTTGGAAATACGGCTATTTCGCCGTATTAGTGATCATGGCCGTAATCGGCATGACGATGTTCGTTTGGTTTAAACGCAACGGTTGGTTTCAGCTGCTCAAGAGCGACTGGGCGGATGAAGAACGGAAGCGGCGCCCCTAGCCGTATAAGCCAAGCGGTTCCCTTCATATACATAGCTATAGCGATGCGATCGCAAAGGAGGGAAACGGGTGGCAAAGGGAATTTGGGGAGTCGACTCGGCTCAGTCTGTTACGGAGCAACTGTTGCAATGCGTCCGGACCGAGCTAGGCGCTCCGAAATTTTGGGGCCGTTATTTAGTTCGGGTTCCAAACGTATCGGAAGGGTTGACACGGGAGGAAATCACGCGCATCCGCAACGACGGCATCAAAGTGTTGCCCATTTACAATGCGTTTCGCGAGGCGGTCGGCTATGCGAGCGGACAGGTGGCGGCGCGCAATGCGGTGTTCCATGCGCGACGGCTCGGCATTCCGAAAAACAAGCTGCTGTTTGCCAACATTGAAGATTTTTTCGCCGTAGACGCTGCTTGGATCGCCGCTTGGGTGGAAACGCTCTATCCGACCGGGTACCGGCCGGGGCTGTACGCTGACCCGACGAAAGGGGACTTTGCTGCCGCTTATTGTGAGGCGGTCAGCCGGAACAACCAAGTGGCCGTGCAAGCGGTCATTTGGAGCGCCGCACCAAGGCCGGGGGCGACGAAAGAGCAAAAAGCGCCCCGATACCAGCCGGCCGCCCCGCCTTGCAGCGCCAATGTCTGGGTGTGGCAGTACGGGCGCGACGCGGAGGTGTGTCCGGTCGATACGAATTTGGCTGACCGCCGCCTGCTTGATTTTTTGTATTGAGCGAAGCCGTTGCCGACAGCAGCGGCTTTTTGTATGGCGGTGAAAAGTGGAGCGGTTTTGAGTTTATTTTCTTTCATGTTTTGCTTCAGATCGATTATATTAGTAATAGGAAAAAGGACGGATTGGCGATTGGACGCAGACATATAGTCGGAAAGGAGGGGGAGCGTGGATCGATCGACCGCGTTGTTATTGGCACGCATGAAGGAGCAGTACGAACGATGGAAGGCGGGACCGCTGACCAGCCGGGAATTCGCCCGGTTTTTGCGCGCCGTTGGCCGGGCGGCAACCGTGATCGGACGGCCTGACATCGCCGCCGAGGCCGAACGGTTGAGCCGTCAGGTGAACAGCGGCAAAGAGAAGGAATGGACGGCTGAAGAAGCGCTGGTGGAGATCGCTCCTCTTCTTCGCTGTTTCTATGAAGAGAAGGAAACGCCCTTTCCGCTCCCTCTCATCAAAAGCGAACAGGAATCGGAAGCGACGATCCTCCTGTGCGGAAATGATCCGCTGTTTTTTACGTATCTTTGCCGCGCGCTGGATGCCGCGCCATGGCGGCTGCTCACGGTGCCGTCGCTCGAGCAGGCGGCGGCTTCGATCATTTGTCTTAGTCCGGACTGCCTCGTGGTCAGTCTTAGCGAGGAAGACGGGGAACCTTCTGCGTTGGCTAGTTTGTTGGAGAACGCCGGACGGCACCCGTATCTTCCCGTTGTGGTCATCAGCGCCGATGGGCGGAAAGAGACGCAGTTGAAATGCTATGAGCTCGGCGCCGATGATGTCGTGACCCCGACGGCCGCCGATGAGCTGTTTATCCGCATCCGCCGGTTGATCGAAAAAAAGAGAAAAATTGATGAGCTTGTATTGGTAGATGAATTGACAGGCGTCTATAACCGGAAATATTTGCCGCGCGTGTATGCCCGCCTCCGCAGCGATTTGGAACGTTCCGGCACGCCGAGTTGTTTAGCGCTCCTAGACCTCGACCATTTCAAACAGATCAACGATCGCTTCGGCCATTTGGCCGGCGACGCCGTGTTAAAGAAACTGGCTGATGTGCTCCTTCAGCATACGCGCGGCTTGGATACCGTCATTCGTTTTGGCGGGGAAGAGTTCATCGTTTGGCTGGCCCAAACGTCGAAACAGGAAGCGCGGGCGGTGCTTGAGCGTCTGCGGCACCAGTTCGAAGGCGAAGAAATCGTAGCTGACGGGTTCCGGCTGTCGTGCACGTTTTCTGCCGGTTTGGTGGAATGCGATCAAGCTGATGAATCGCTCGATCATTGGCTGCGTCTCGCTGATGCCGCGTTGTACGAAGCGAAAAAGAAGGGCGGCAATCGCATCGAGGAAGCTGGCGCGCCGTCCGCCCCTCACGATGGCGGCCAAGAGCGAAGCCAGCGCCGGCGAACGAGCGGGCGGCGGTGGGCGGTGGCCATCGTCGATGATGATGAACTGGCGCGGGCGGTCATTGCTGATCTTGTTCGCAAGTTGGCGGCTGAACAACAGCGGGAAGTGGACATTGAGGAGTTTGGCGACGGGCTTTCCTTTTTGCAGTCCCCGCTGTACCGAGACGGTCGGCGGTTCATTGTGATTCTCGACCGGGTGATGCCGAAAATGGACGGTCTAGAGGTGCTTGAACGCCTCCGCCAAGAGCGGAAGCGATGCAAGGTGATGATGTTGACATCGCGCCACGATGAGCGGGAAATTGCCCATGCGTTGGAGCGCGGGGTGGATGAATATGTGACCAAGCCGTTCAAATGGCTTGAGCTGGAGGCGCGGCTGCGCCGGCTGCTGAGGGGGCTCGATTCGTAAATGGCGCTGAAGATTGCCGTTTCCCTCACCTTCTTTTTGTTTGGGACGTTGACCGCGGTGTTTGCGTATTTGATGGTGCGCAAGCGGCGGGAAAACCGGCGCCAAGCGGCGCTGCGCGCTGGCAAGGAACAGCTTCGGCTTCCGTTGCTCCGCTACTTGCTTGGCGACGAGGAACAGCCCCCTTGGCCGGCTTCTTTGCTGGAGCGAGAGGCGCTGCTTGAGCTGCTGGACGATTTTGCCGCGCTGTTGAAAGGGGAGCAAGTGCAGGCAAGGATTCGGGCGTTTGCCGAAGAATATTTTGAAGGCTGGCTGCGCCGCCGGTTGGCAAGTCGACATTGGGGAGAGAGAATGAACGCGCTGTTTTTCATTGAGGATTTGCAGATGAAGGCGCTGCTAGCCGACATCGAGCGGCTGTATCGCTCCCGGATCGCTACCAAAGGGGAAGTGGTAAAAATTTTGACGATTTTCGCCAAATTTGATTACCGCCCGGTTGTTGTGTACGTTCTTCAACCGAAACATGAGCTGACGGAATTTGCGTACCGCGTCATTTTTGGCCATATGAGCGAAAGGCTGCTCCAACAAGTAAAAAGGCGGTTTGCCGAGCTCCCGCCGGCAGGCCAATATGCATTGATCGACATCATCGGCATCCGCCGCCGTCAGGAACAGTCGTTTTTGCAAGAGCGGCTGGCATCGGAAGAGCTGGAAATCCGTGTCCGCGCGCTCAAGGCCATGGCGGAAATCGGCGCGCCGCTTCATGCGCGTCAGCTCGCGCACCATCTAAGTTCCCCGCACTGGCAGGAACGGTTGATGGCCGCCCGCCTTGCCGGTCGATGCCGCGAAGAACGGCTGCTTCCGCTTTTGTATGAACGGCTGTCTGACCGCTCCTTTGCGGTTCGTGCGGAGGCCGCTGCCGCTCTCGCGCGCCTCCCTAGTGGCCGCATCGCGTTGAACCGGGCGGCTCAGCAAGCCGATGACCGTTATGCTCGCGATATGGCCCGACAATGGTTGGAAGGCGGGGAAGGATGATGGCGTTCTGGCAGTCGGTTGTATCGTTCGTTGGGAACGCGGTGCTTGTTTATATGATCGGGGTAGTCGCTTTTTATACGTTTTTGCTTGTCGTGTCGTTTTGGCATTTGCGCCGCCTCCATCGGCTTGACGACTGGGAGCCGTATGAAGAGCTGCTTGAAGCCAGCTACGCCAAGCCGGTGTCCATTCTTGTGCCTGCCTATAATGAAGAAGCCGGCATCGTCGGTTCGGTTCGCTCCTTGCTCGCCATTGAATATCCGCAATACGAGGTGATCGTCATTAACGACGGTTCCACAGACCGGACGCTCGAGCGGCTGATCGAACATTTTGAACTTCGCCCGGTCTATCGCGTCATTCGCCGCCAACTGGCGACAAAAGAAGTCAAAGCGATTTATCAATCGCCGGCTTATCCGCATTTGTTTGTTCTTGACAAGGAAAACGGGGGGAAGGCTGACGCGCTGAATGCCGGCATCAACGCTGCCCGCTATCCGTATATTTGTTCCATTGACGGCGATTCGGTTTTGGAACGGCACGCGTTTTTGAAAGTGATGAAGCCAATGCTCGAATCCGATGGCGAGGTCATCGCCTCCGGAGGGACGATTCGGGTCGCCAACGGCTGTCAGATTGAACGCGGTGAGATTGTCAAGGTTGGGTTGTCGCGGCAGCCGCTCGTAGTGATGCAGACGATTGAATATTTGCGGGCGTTTTTGCTCGGCCGCCTTGGTTTAAGTCGTCATAACTTGCTGCTGATCGTCTCCGGGGCGTTTGGCGTCTTTTCCAAGCCGTGGGTGATTGAGGCTGGAGGGTATGCCGACACAGCCGGTGAAGATATGGAGCTGGTCGTCCGTCTGCATCGGCTGGCCCGGGAAAAAAACGAGCCGAAAAAAATCATCTACATCCCAGATCCCGTTTGCTGGACAGAGGCGCCGGAAACGTACCGCGATTTGCGGAAGCAGCGGCGGCGTTGGCATCGTGGGCTGCTTGAGAGTCTGTGGCGGCATCGCGCCTTGTTGTTCAATCCGAAATACGGCTCGATCGGCCTTTTGTCGCTCCCGTATTTTTGGGTTATTGAGCTTCTTGGCCCGGTCGTTGAACTGGTGGGGTATATAGTGATCATCCTTTCATTGTGTTTCGGCACCATCTACATCGAGTTTGCTCTTCTTTTGTTGACTGTTTCTGTTTTGTATGGCTCGCTTTTGTCAGCGGCCGCAGTGCTGCTTGAGGAATGGACGGAGCGGAAGTTTCCGAACGTCTCGGATTTGGTTCGGCTGTTTTTCTTTTCATTGACGGAGACGTTTTGGTACCGTCCGTTGACCGCATGGTGGCGGTGCGAAGGGATCATCGATGCGTTTCGCTGGCAAAAGCAATGGGGAAGCATGAAACGAAAAGGGGTGTCCGCTTAATCGGACTTGAGGTGTTGCCGCTGGCATGGTTCACGGTTCGGTTCGTGAATTCCCCGCCATGAAGAAAAGGGTGTCCCAAGCAGCGGGACCCCCTTTTTCATCGGAAATCAAGGACATGAACGGAGGGGAGTCTGAGCAAAGCGGTCTGTCATCGCGATGGGCATTGAGAGCGTTCTTTGGTCAATAGCGGTCGCCGAGCCGCCTAAACACGGGTTTGGTCGCCCGTTTTGGGGCCCGCTCCAACGGCTCGTTCAATCCGGTGTAGGCGATGAGAATGGCCTTGGCTTCCGACAAAGGCATGCGAGCCGGAGGATTGCGGTACGAATCATTGAGTGCGCCAAGATGCGGGAGGACGGCGAAATCTTGTTTTGTCGGAGGGATGTGGAAATAGTAATCGCCGACGGCAACGAGCACATCCGACTGCTGTTGGCTGTATTTTGGGTTGCGGGAAAAATGGAGGCCGACCTTTTTTGCCTTGCCTTCTGCGAGCAGTTTTTCGATGGCTTTTTTCTTGAGCAGATAAAGAAACGAAGGGTTTAATGCCGTTTTGGCGTGGCGGTTGACCGTAAAAATGGCTTTGGCGATATTGTCGACCGACAATTGCAATGGTTTCATCGGCATATCTCCTTTTTTTCTTTCTATTATAGCATACGGACGCCCGGCTTGGCTTCTTTTTCGAAAGGGACGGGCAACGACGGCGTTTGTTCGTTTGCAACCCAAAAAGCCGCTATGTCCCCTCTTTCTTTGAGCGGCTTTCGATCACTGACTCGCCAACGCTCACCGGCAGGCGAGCGAAAAACGGTCAGTTCCGGCGGGGCGAGAAACGGAGCGGCACTCCAGCGCGCGTCACCAAAGGAGGAAGACGCCGTCAATGCGGCCGTGGGGCCAGTGCGCGCCCCATTTTTGAAAAACGCGCGTCGGTTCATATAGGTTGGTTCCATGTGAGGCATAATGTCGCCGTCCTTTCATAAGCAGTTTTATTATAACGAAAAAGGAAAGAGAAGGACAACCAGAGAAAAATATCGAATATTCAATGATTATGTAGTATGATGAAAATATGAATGAATCATCACTCACAGGAGGGGAAAAACGATGAATGGAAAGGTCGTCATTGTGACCGGCGGGTCGAGCGGAATGGGCAAGTATATGGCGAAGCGGTTTGTCGCTGAAGGGGCGGACGTCGTCATTACGGGAAGGCGGGCGGAAGCGCTGGAAGAGGCGAAGCGGGAAATGGAAACGCCCGGCGGTGGGCGCGTGCTTGCCGTCCCGATGGATGTGCGCAACCCGGAGCAAGTCGCCGACATGGTCGCGCGGGCTGACGCCGAGTTTGGCCGCATTGATGCCCTCGTCAACAACGCGGCCGGCAACTTTATTTGTCCGGCGGAAAAGTTGTCGATCAACGGCTGGAACAGCGTCATCAACATCGTGTTAAACGGCACGTTTTACTGCAGTCGGGAAGTGGGAAACTACTGGATTCAGCGCGGTTTGAAAGGGAACATCATCAACATCATCGCGACGTACGCGTGGCATGCCGGCGCCGGAGTCATTCATTCCGCCTGCGCCAAAGCCGGGGTGTTGGCGATGACGCGCACGCTTGCGGTCGAATGGGGGAAAAAATACGGGTTTCGCGTCAACGCCATCGCTCCGGGGCCGATTGAGCGCACCGGAGGAGCGGAGCGGCTTTGGGAGTCGGAAGAAGCGGAGCGGATGACGTTGGAAAGCGTGCCGCTCGGGCGGCTCGGAACGCCGGAAGAAATCGCGGCGGTCGCTTCGTTTCTGCTTTCCGATGAAGCCGCTTACATCAACGGTGCTTGCATCACCGTCGACGGCGGCCAATGGCTCAATCGACGGCCGTTTTAACGTCATTTCCGACCGAAGCCTCCCACCTCAAGGAATGGACGGGACAACGCCCAATGAGGAGGTGGGGGGATACATGTCGGTTGACGATTGCCGACCGATGTGGTTATTGTTCGAACGGACGCTTCCGAGCGAAGGAAAGCGTAAAGGGTTCTTGTGTGCGGCTTGCCGTTCGGCCAACACGCACAAGCCGCTTGAAGCTTCCGCCTCCAAGCGAAGCGCAGGTGGCGGGTGAGCGCTAAGCGAAAGCGACGGCGCGCTGACAGCGCGCGGATCCGCGTCCAAACCGTGCCTCTCATCCTTTTTGTCGCAACGGATGGGAGGCTTTTTGTTTCGAGTTTGGTGGGGAGGAGGACAGTCTGTTCAGGTCGCTGTTTTTCCGTCAGGAACGACGAAGCCGTTGTGCTATAATAAAAGCAGAGATGGTCGACGAGAATGAGGTGAGCGCAAATGGATGCATTAGACGTGATGGCCAACTTGTCGCAAGTCGTTCCGCACTACCAGCCGATTTTCAGCGCCGATGAGCATGGAGTCATCGGATATGAAGTGCTCGGGCGTTTTCAAACCGAGGAAGGGCCGGTCAGCCTCGGTCCGTTTTTCCACGATGAGACGATTCCGGAAGAGTTTCGCATGGAAGTCGATGATGTGATTACTAAAAAGGCGCTTGATTATTTTTTGTCGCTCGATGACGAAGCCCTGCTCATCTTTTTCAACCGTGACGCCAATTTGTTGATGCTTGACCGCGGCGAATCGTTTTTGCAGCTGCTTTTTGCTTATCAAGCCAAAGGGCTGGCGCTTGACCGCATCGTGTTGGAAATCAACGAGCAGCATTTTAAAGGCGATTTGGATCAACTCAGCCACCTGTTGACGTACATTCGCACCTATGGCATTCGCGTGGCGGTTGACAATATCGCCGAACATAGCATTCATCTCGAGCGAATCGGCGTGTTGTCGCCTGACATTTTAAAAATCGATTTGCACGAATTGCGGAAAACATCGGTCCACCAAGCTTACCAAGAAATCGTTCACTCCATTTCGTTGCTAGCGCGCAAAATCGGAGCGACGCTGTTGTATGAGGATATCGAAACTTCCTTTCAGCTCCAATACGCTTGGCGGCATGGCGGCCGCTATTATCAAGGATATTATTTGGCAAAACCGGGGCCTGAAGTCGTGCCGCGCGATTTGCTGAAAGACTTGCTGCGAAAAGAGTGCCATCGCTTCATTCAGCAGGAAAAGAAAAAGCTTGAGACGCTGTATCACATTTCCGAACAGTTTCAGCAACGAATTGCTGCGCTGCTTGGCAAATACAAAAAAGCGGGCGGCTTCAACGAACTCATTTCACTGTTGGCCGATGAGCTGGATGACGTTTGCTTCCGCATTTACGTTTGTGATGAAGACGGCTTTCAGCAGTCGGGCAATATGTTCAAGCGCGATGGGCGCTGGACATTGGAGCCGCAGTACTATATGAAAAATTGGAGCTGGCGCCCGTATTTTTTGGAAAACATTATTCGGATGCGCTCGCGCCGAAGAGGCATTTTGTCCGATTTGTATACGGACATCGAAACGGGCGAAACGATTCGGACGTATTCGTACCCGATCGATGAGCGCCATTATTTGTTCATCGACTTGTCGTACAGCTATTTGTTTGAGCACGATGCTCATTATTAAACCGTATAAAATCTCCTCGGTGCGGCAAAGTATAGATGAGGTGAACGAAGATGGCACAGCTTGCCTTTATCTTATCGATTTTGTCCGTCTTGATTGCAGTGATCGGATTCGTTTATACAGTTCGCCTTGGCCGCCAGCAGCGCTGGCAAGGGGAGCTTGACGGGCCGATTCCGAAACCGGTGGAGGAACATGCTTATTTGCGCAATCCGATGCTTCTCGCCTACGTGCTCGCTGCTTTGCTCGCCGCGTTTGCCATCGGGTATTTGGCGCTCCGATCTTATTGAACAAAGAGGCTGGCCCAAAAGGTTGACGTCTTCAAGATGAATTCCTTGACGAAACAATTTCGTCATCATCAGAAGGATAAAAATCCCTTTGCCCATTTTCGAACGGCAGGTATTTTCACGATCGGCACAACCGATCGTGCGGCAGAGGCAGCCAGCACGTATATAGTGCAACGAAAGAGGGATCCCGATCCTTGGGACACCCTCTTTCTGTTTGCCTCTACATGACGCTTTTTTCCATGACTTTTTTTCGTGGCCGGCGAATATATATGGAAGCGGAAGAGGCAAAGGGGGAATGGAGATGGCCAAGCGGCTGCCGCCGGAGCTGTCGGGCGAAGAAGCGATGCTGTTGCTTGACGTGTTGTTCAGTCAGCAATATGCGCTAGAGCTCGTCCGTTCCGAGCTGGCGGATATCGAAAACGGTGATAAAAAAGCCGATGAACAACGATACCGGCAGCTGTTGCGCTTATATGACCGTCTGTTTACTGAAGAAGCGTAAAAGATTGTCTCGCGCTATCGCTTGGCAAGAAGCGATAGTCTTTTTTATGATATGATGATGAGGGAGAGGAGAAGACAAACAGAGAAAGGCGGAACAACGGTATGACATGGTTGAAAGACAAAGAGGCAATTCCTATGACAGTCAAACCATTTCTTATTTCTGCGGATAAAGTGGCGCATGTCCAGCCGGAAAACTATTTGGATCACGCGCTGCTCGTTCTCACTAAAACCGGTTATTCAGCGATTCCGGTGTTGGATACATCCTACAAGCTGCAAGGGCTGATCAGCATAACGATGATCATGGATGCGATTTTAGGATTGGAGCGCATCGAATTCGAACGGCTCGAAACGATGAAAGTGGAAGACGTGATGAACCGAAACATTCCGCGTCTGCGGCTTACCGACAGCCTGACGAAAGCCATCGGGCTCATTGTCAACCATCCGTTCGTCTGCGTCGAAAATGACGATGGCTACTTTGCAGGCATTTTCACTCGCCGGGAGATATTGAAACAACTGAATAAACAGCTGCATAAATCTAACGGCGGCCGGAAGACAGACCGAAAAGAAGCTGAACAATGAGCAAGAAAGTCGCCATCTGCAACATGGTCATCGTTTGTTCCGACCATCGCCTCGGCGATCGTCCCCCGCCGAGGCGGAAAGGAAAAGGAGGATCGTTTTGAACAGTTCAGAGTATGAAATCCTCGCCGTTTTGGCGGAAGAATTGAATATGAGAAAAGCGGCCGCCCGGCTGTATGTGACGCAGTCGGCGTTGTCTCAACGGCTGCAGGCGATCGAAGCGGGCTGGAATGTGAAAATATTTATCCGGTCCCAGCGAGGGTTGCTGTTAACGCCAGAGGGGGAAAAAATCGTCCAACTGGCGAAAGAAACCGTGCAGAAAACGAAGCGAGTCAAAGAGGAGATCCAACGACGGGTCGGACAAATCAGCGGGACGTTAACGATAGCGGTCACGTCCATTGTTGCCCAGCATTGGCTGCCCCCCGTTTTAAAAACATTCATCAAATTATATCCGGATGTCAACGTTTCGTTGACGACGGGATGGACAAGCGAAGTGCTGAGCCATATGTACGAAAATCGGTTTCAGCTTGGGATTGTTCGCGGAGAGCCGAACTGGAGCGGGATCGCGACGCGGCTATTTACCGATCAGCTCTATTTGGTCGACCAAGAAATTCACGATTTGGAGCAACTGCGCCACACCGAGCGCCCGTTCATTCAATTTAAAAGTGATTCGACTTATTCGCTGCATATTCAACAATGGTGGCATGAGCAATTTCAAGCTTTGCCGGCGCGCACGGTGATGGTCGATCAAATTGAAACGTGCAAACAGCTCGCTTATCATGGCGTTGGTTATGCGATTTTACCGGAAATCGCTTTAGATGACCGCGAACAATATGTTGTTCATATGATCCCGTTAAAAAATAAGCGCGGTGAGCCGATGACGAGAGATACGTGGCTGATCAGCTCGGAAGCGGCGTGGCAGCTTCCGCAAGTACAAGCCTTCGAAAAGGTGCTGCGCCGTTTTGTCCCGTGAATTTATGCTTGTCACGATGAACTCTCGTTTGCTAAAGTAAAAAAGAATACAGCTGCAAAGGAGGATGTCGCCCATGAAGATGATGGACGCCAATGAAATCATTTCGTTTATTCAAAACAGCAAAAAATCCACGCCTGTGAAGGTATACATAAAAGGAGAGCTTGATGGCATCGATTTCGGCCCAAGCGCGAAAACGTTTATGACCGGCAACGTCGGCATCGTGTTTGGCGAATGGCAAGACATTCAAGCCGCCATCGAGGCGAATCAAGACAAAATCGAAGACTATGTCGTCGAAAACGACCGCCGCAACTCGGCCATTCCGCTCTTGGATTTGAAAGGCATTAAGGCGCGCATCGAGCCGGGCGCGATCATCCGCGACCATGTCGAAATCGGCGACAACGCTGTCATTATGATGGGAGCGGTGATCAACATCGGCGCCGTCGTCGGCGAAGGAACGATGATCGACATGAACGCCGTGCTCGGCGGCCGGGCGACGGTCGGGAAAAACTGCCATATCGGTGCTGGTGCGGTGTTGGCGGGCGTGATCGAGCCGCCATCGGCTAAGCCGGTTGTCATTGAAGATGATGTGCTTGTCGGGGCGAACGCCGTCATTTTAGAAGGCGTCACTGTCGGCAAAGGGGCGGTCGTCGCTGCGGGCGCGGTCGTCGTCGAAGACGTGCCGCCGTATACGGTGGTCGCCGGCGTGCCGGCGCGCGTCATTAAGCAAATCGACGAGCAAACACGGGCGAAAACGGAGATGAAACAAGAGCTTCGCCAATTGTAATCACACGAAAGGCTGTCCCTTGACGAGGACAGCTTTTTTCCCATGGAGGAGAAGAAGATGGAAGCGATCAGCCGATTTGTCGCCATTCGCCGCGACTTGCATCAAATCCCGGAGCTTGGGTTTCAGGAGGTTAAGACGCAGCATTATTTGTTGCGTTATATCCAATCGTTGCCACAAGAGCGGCTTCAAGTCCGGACGTGGAAAACCGGAATTTTTGTCAAAGTCAACGGAACGTCACCGCGCAAAACGATCGGCTACCGCGCCGATATGGATGGGCTCCCGATTCGCGAGGAGACGGGCTTGCCGTATCGGTCGACGCATGACGGCTGCATGCATGCGTGCGGCCACGATGTCCATATGAGCATCGCCCTTGGCGTGCTCACCCATTTTGCTCATCATCCAATTCAAGATGACTTGCTGTTTATTTTCCAGCCGGCGGAGGAAGGGCCGGGCGGAGCCAAGCCGATGATCGAAAGCGAGATCATGCAGGAATGGAAGCCGGATATGATCCTTGCCCTGCATATTGCCCCGGAATATCCGGTCGGCACGATCGCAACGAAAGAAGGGCTGCTGTTTGCCAATACATCGGAGCTGTTTATCGACTTGAAGGGAAAAGGCGGCCACGCGGCGTTTCCGCATTTGGCGAATGACATGGTCGTCGCCGCTTGCGCGTTGGTGACGCAGCTCCAGTCGATTGTCGCCCGCAACGTCGACCCGCTTGACAGCGCGGTCATTACGATCGGGAAAATTACCGGCGGGACGGTGCAAAACGTCATCGCCGAGCGCGCTCGGCTCGAGGGAACGATTCGGACGCTGTCGGCCGCGGCGATGCAGAAGGTGAAACGGCGGATTGAAGCGATCGTGCACGGTGTTGAAGTCGCGTACGAATGTGAAGCCGCTATTGATTACGGGGCGATGTACCATCAAGTGTACAACGATCCGGAGCTGACAGCGGAATTTATGAAGTTTGCTGCGGCGCACGGCGGCGTGAATGTCATCAGTTGCAAAGAGGCGATGACTGGCGAAGATTTCGGCTACATGCTGGCCGACATCCCGGGGTTTATGTTTTGGCTCGGCGTTGAGTCGCCATACGGGCTGCACCATGCCAAACTCGCTCCGAACGAGGAAGCGATCGACCGCGCGATTGCGTTTTTGATCGACTATTTTTCCTGGAAGGGGAATTCAGAAGTATAGTTCCACCTCTGACAAGGCACATTATGGGTGAGGAGGTGGAGTGGGATGGCGAAAATTGGTGTTGAGCCATCGCTGACCGACGTGCAAGAAGCGCTGAGAGAACGAGGGCATGACGTTGTGCCGCTCCGTGGGGAGCAAGACGCAAAAGGTTGCGACTGCTGCGTCATTACCGGTTTGGATGCAAACGTTGCCGGCATGCAAAACGCGGTCACGTCCGGCCCGGTGGTGGAAGCGAGCGGGCTCAGCGCGGAAGAGATTTGCCAAAAAGTTGAAGAAAAACTTCGTTGATGATCCAAAAACCGGGCTAGGCGCGCTGACAGCCCGGTTTTTTGTGCGCCAAGCGGCTAGGCTCTCGACACCTAGAAGGCCGGTGATTTACTCGCGCAACTGCTTTCCAGCATTGTTTCTCAAATAAAAAAGCCTTACAACAATGCAAACTTTTTTCGTCAACTAAAGGAAACCAATGTTTTTCACCAACCGTCTAGAAGGCTGGTGAAAAACCGCTGATTCCCTTCATCAATGGAGAATGATTGAAAAGCAGGCCCGATACAACAAGGTTTTTCTAATTGAGAAATAACATTGTAAAGCGGTATCCACGATTAAATCACCAGCCTCCTAGAAAGCCGGTGAAAAATCGCTGTCACACCAATTGGCGGCATGATCCATGGGCAACGTTTTGCCCTCCACCCGGGGATGAAAATGCGCGCCAGTTCGGCATTTTCACAGAAAAGATCCATGGGCAACCTTTTGCCCTCCACCCGGGGATGAAAATCCCACGCCAGTCCTGCATTTTCACAGAAAAGCTGATTTTGTGAGGTTTCTCTCATCGAGAAATGGGGGGAACTCAGCAGTATTTTGCCCGAAATCACCGGACTCCTAGTTCGCCTTGATTTTGCCTCGTTGTCAGTGCGGACGCATGGCGGTTTTGACTTCTGGCGACCAAGAGGATGGTCTTTCACCCCCTACCGAAGAGGCGGAAACAGCAGTCAGTGGCCGCATTTTTGGTACAATAGGGAGAAAGCATTCGGTTACCTACCGCCCCCTATCTTGCGTCAGTGGCCGCATTTTTTGGTACAATAGGAGCGAAGAACGATGAATTGACGAACGATGGAGGAGAAACGATGAAAAAGAAACAATTTGCCGTCATCGGACTCGGGCGTTTTGGCGGAAGCATTTGCCGTACATTGAGCGAACAAGGAATGGAAGTGCTCGCCATCGACATTGATGAGGATCGGGTGAACGAGTTTGCATCCATCGCTTCGCACGCCGTCGTCGGTGATACGACCGATGAAAACGTGCTGAAAAGCTTAGGGATCCGCAACTTTGATCACGTCATTGTCGCGATCGGCGACAACATTCAGGCGAGCATTTTAACGACGCTCATTTTAAAAGAGCTCGGTGTCCATCATATTACCGTCAAGGCGACCAATGACTATCATGAGAAAGTGCTGAAAAAAATCGGTGCCGATCAAATCGTGCATCCGGAGCGGGATATGGGCGAACGGATTGCCCATAATTTGATTTCCAACAACGTGTTGGATTATTTGGAGCTCTCTGATCAATATAGCATCGTCGAGATCGTGGCGAGCCAACGGCTTGACGGTCATTCGCTCTTGGAACTTGACATCCGCGCCCGCTACGGCATCAACATCGTCGCCATCAAGCGCGGGGCGAGCGTTATCGTGTCGCCGCTCGCCTCGGAAATCATCCGCAAAGGCGATGTGTTGGTTGTGATCGGCTCCGACAGCGACATCGACCGATTTGAGGAAGAAGTCGTCGGGTGACGGTGAATCGGAGACGTCGGCAGCGAAAAAAGGGCTGTCCGATCAGCCCCTAATAATGAAGCAAGTGGAGAAAAACGATTCGTTCTCTCCACTTGCTTTTCTATTTTTCGATATTGATCTGAAAGTAGTCGGCGGATGCCACAATCCTTTTTTAGGAGGCTGGCGATTGACTCGCCTAACCGCTTCTCGGCATCGTTTCTCAAGAGAAACCGTTGTTGCCTCCCCCGCTACAATCACCGATCAAGGGAAACGGCGATTTTTCGCCAACCTGTTAGATTTCCATGATGATCGGCAAAATCATCGGCCGCCGTTTTGTCCGCTCGTATAAGAACGGGGCGAGCGTTTCGGTAATTTCGTTTTTAATTTCCGACCATTGGTTCGTTTTTCGTTCGAGCACTTTCGCGAGATGTTTGGCAATAAGCGCCTGCGCTTCGTTGATCAAATCGCCTGATTCGCGCATATAGACGAAGCCGCGAGAGATAATATCAGGGCCGGCGGCGATTTTAAAGTCTTTCATGTTGATGCTGACGACGACGATCACGAGCCCTTCCTCTGACAAAATGCGGCGGTCGCGCAAGACGATGTTGCCGATGTCGCCGACGCCGCTGCCATCGATGTAGACCGAACCGGACGGAATTTTGCCGACGATGCGCGCTTCTTTGTCGCTGATGCCGAGCACTTCGCCGTTGTCCATAATAAAGCAGTTTTCCTCCGGCACGCCGCAGTCGATGGCGAGCTTGGCGTGCATTTTTTGCATCCGGTATTCCCCGTGGATCGGCATGAAATATTTCGGCTTCATCAACCGGATCATCAGCTTTTGTTCTTCTTGTCCGCCGTGGCCGGAGGTGTGGATATCGTTGAGCGGCCCATGAATCACCTCGGCGCCGGCTCGGTATAGCATGTTGATCGTTCGGTTGACGCTCACGGTGTTGCCCGGGATCGGCGATGAAGAAAAGACGACTGTGTCGCCCGGGATGATTTGAATTTGCCGGTGCGTGCCGCTCGCGATGCGCGACAAGGCGGCCATCGGTTCCCCTTGGCTGCCGGTGCACAAAATCGTCACCCGATGCGCTGGCAGGCGGTTGATTTCGTTCGCGTCGACGAACGTGCCTTTCGGGCATTTAATGTAGCCGAGATCTTGTCCGATTTCAATGGCCGCTTCCATGCTGCGGCCGAAGACGGCGATTTTCCGGTTGTTGGCGACAGCCGCTTCCGTCACTTGCTGAAGCCGATGGATGTTGGAAGCAAAAGTGGCGAAAATGATGCGCCCTTCCACTTTGCGGAAAATGTCGTGGATGCTTTCGCCGACGCGCCGTTCGGACATCGTAAAATGCGGAATCTCGCTGTTTGTGCTGTCTGATAATAAGCAAAGAACTCCTTCTTTCCCGATTTCAGCCATTTTTGTCAAGTTGGCTGGCTCGCCAACGGGAGTAAAGTCGAATTTGAAATCTCCGGTATGGACGATTTGGCCAACCGGCGTTTTGACGACGATGCCGTAGCTGTCCGGAATGCTGTGTGTCGTCCGGAAAAAGGTAACGGCCGTTTTTTGAAAGCGGATGACATCGTCTTCGCGAATTTCAATAAGCTTTGCTTGGCGCAGCAACCCGTGCTCTTCCAATTTGTTGCGAATCAGCCCGAGCGCCAGTTTGCCGCCGTAAATCGGGATGTTCACCTGCCGGAGCAAGTACGGAATGCCGCCAATGTGGTCTTCGTGCCCGTGGGTGATGAACAGCCCTTTCACCTTGTCGGCATGCTTTACTAAATACGAATAGTCGGGAATGACGTAATCAATGCCGAGCAACTCATCTTCCGGAAACTTGATGCCCGCGTCAATCACGATAATTTCATCTTGGAATTGTACGCCGTATGTATTTTTGCCGATTTCACCCAGTCCGCCGAGGGCAAAAACGCCAACTTGTTCGTCTGTCAATAGTTTCATGATGACGTCTCCAATACTTGAAAATTAGGGCTTTTCTTTTCGTAGTCTAAATGCGCTCCCTCTAACGGCTGAATATATTCGATGTTGATCGAACGGCCATCGAGCTTTCGGCGTACTTCCCGCTCTGATTCTGCTTCGATATAGAGCGTTTTTGTTTTTTCTCTTACGGGCACCTCGTCCGCGTTTTCTTGGTAAAACACTTTGAAAATCATCGCAAAATCTCTCCTTATCGTGCAATCGTTGCTTTATTTATTATATAGGAATGGAATGCCATTTTCATGTGTTTTGTTGCAAAAAGCAAAAAAACAGGCCGACGATATGTACATCTTTGACGAACATCGGCCGTTTCATTCGTCAAAGTGGGAAAGAAGCCCTTCAAGCGGAAGGGCTGTCGTTGTAGCGGTTAGGCGATTGATTTTTTTCGGAGCAGATCTTTCCACTGTTGAAGCAGCTTTTTTTTCAGCTTTTTCAACATGTTTCATCACTCCTTACCTTTTATTGTACTCATTTTGTGGCGAAAGTAAATGTTCTATTATATATGATATGTAGACAAGGGCTTGTTTTTCATGGGTAAAAATGGAACCTCGCGTCTTTTCGATTGACATTTTTGCGCTTTTTCAGTACGGTAAACGAATGAAGAATCGATTTTCAGCAAGGGGAAGAGAATATGGATCAAAAAATAGTGTTTTTCGATATCGATGGGACGCTGCTTGACGAACGAAAACAGCTGCCGCCGTCAACGATCGAGGCGATCCGGCGCTTGAAGCAATCGGGCGTGTATGTCGCCATTGCCACAGGGCGAGCGCCGTTTATGTTTGAGCATGTCCGCAAGCAGCTTGGCATTGATTCGTTCGTCAGCTTCAACGGTCAGTACGTCGTTTTTGAAGGGAATGTGCTATACAAACAGCCGCTTCGCCGCGAGAAGCTTCGGGAGCTGGCCCGCGCCGCTCATGAAAACGGCCACCCGCTCGTTTTTATGGATGCTGAAGAAATGCGGGCCAGCGTCGGCGACCATCCGCACATTCACGTCAGCATGGGCAGCTTAAAATTTGCCCATCCGCCTGTTGATCCCCTCTACTATGAAAACAATGACATTTATCAAGCGCTGCTGTTTTGCCACGCTGCGGAGGAACAGCCGTATGTGCGCCAGTATCCGGAATTCCGCTTTGTCCGTTGGCACGACGTTTCGACCGATGTGTTGCCAGCAGGAGGCTCGAAGGCGGAAGGCATTCGCCTGATGATCGAAAAGCTCGGGATCGATAAGAAGGATGTGTATGCGTTCGGCGACGGATTGAATGACATTGAAATGCTCTCGTTCGTCGGAACCGGGGTGGCCATGGGCAACGCCCATGAGGAAGTGAAAAGGGTCGCCGACTTCGTTACGAAGCCGGTCGATCAGGAAGGCATTTGGTATGGATTGAAACAGCTGCAGCTCATCCGATAAAAAGCGGCCTTGGCCTTTTCGGCTGGGCCGCTCGCCATTTACAGGGGGCTTTTAGCGCCCAATTGGAATCGCCCCGTCCGGAACTTGAAACGGGTCATCGGGATTGATGCGGTCATAGAACATAATGCCGTTTAAGTGATCGATTTCATGCTGAAAGACGATCGCCGGCAACCCTTTCAAGCGCAGTGTGACGTCTTCGCCGTCGATTGTCGTCCCGGTCACAGTGATGCGCGCATAGCGCGGCACATATCCCGGCACGTCGCGGTCGACCGACAGGCATCCTTCCCCGGTCGTCAAGTAGCACTGCTGAACGGAGTGGCTGACGATTTTCGGATTGAACAGCGCGTAGCTGTGCAATGTCCCGTTTTCATCGGTGACATGGACGGCGATCATCCGCTTTGAGACGTTGATTTGCGGGGCGGCGAGCCCAATGCCGGGCCGCAGCCCGTATTTGGCTGCCAGCTCAGGGTCTTGACTCATTTTCACATAGTCGAGCAAGCTTTGCAAAATGCGCTGATCTTCTTCCGAAGGCGGCAGCGGAACAGGTTCGGCCACTTTCCGCAGCGTCGGATGCCCTTCTTTAATAATATCTTTCATCGTGATCATTCGCTCGTTTCACTCCTTGTCTTCGGCATCGCTGTCTATCGTCTAGTCTAACAAAACGCCCACCGTGCGTAAATGAAAATGCAACGGAACGGATACATTATTGGAGAATAAAGAAGTTCAGCAACAAAAATCAGAAAACGCTTTCATTTTCTTCACCAAATCATCATGCATCTTCTATTGTGGAAAAATATAATACAGGACTTAGACAGGGTTTGGTTCATGTAATATAACAGTTTTGGCCGAGAAGTTTTTTTATCCAAATTCATCCATAGAAAAGAAAGAGAATCGCGATAAATCAAAGTCGTTGACGGTTGGAAAAAGAACGTGTAAACTAAAACTTGCAAATGCACGTTGTATTAGTCGGGACAAAAAAAACAGTAATACAGGTTTGGTGTCTCGTTTTGCGACCGAGGGCGCCTGCGGGTGATTGTTTTTTTATTTCTTCTTCCGTTTGGGTACAGTAATAGTATATGGATGGATGCAGCCAAATTTCCAAATTACCGATGAAAGGCAGAGGTGAACAAAATGGGTGTGAAAACCTCCCAATTTCGATTCACGGAGCAGCTCGAAAAAGTGGCTGAGCAGTTTCCGATGTTCCAAATTTTGAATGAAGAAGGCGAAGTCACTAACGAAGAGGCGATGCCGGAGTTAAGCGATGAACAGCTGAAAGAGCTGATGCGCCGCATGGTGTATACGCGCATTCTTGACCAGCGCTCCATTTCGTTGAACCGCCAAGGCCGCCTCGGCTTTTACGCGCCGACTGCCGGACAAGAGGCGAGCCAAATCGGCAGCCATTTTGCGCTTGAAAAGGAAGATTTCATTTTGCCGGGATATCGTGACGTTCCGCAAATCATCTGGCATGGGCTGCCGCTGTATCAAGCGTTTTTGTTCTCGCGCGGTCATTTTCACGGCAACCAAATTCCGGAAGGTGTCAACGTCTTGCCGCCGCAAATCATCATCGGGGCTCAATACATCCAAGCGGCTGGCGTGGCGCTCGGCCTGAAAATGCGGGGCAAAAAAGCGGTAGCCATTACATATACGGGTGACGGCGGGACATCGCAAGGCGATTTCTACGAAGGGATCAACTTTGCGGGGGCGTTTCAAGCGCCGGCCATCTTTGTCGTGCAAAACAACCGCTTTGCCATTTCGACGCCGGTTGAAAAGCAGACGGTCGCCAAAACGTTGGCGCAAAAAGCGGTCGCGGCCGGCATTCCGGGCATTCAAGTCGACGGCATGGATGTGCTGGCGGTTTACGCGGCGGTGAAAGCAGCTCGCGAGCGCGCGGTGAACGGCGAAGGGCCGACGCTCATCGAAACGCTTTGCTTCCGTTACGGTCCGCACACGATGTCCGGCGACGATCCGACGCGCTATCGTTCGAAAGAGCTCGAAAACGAATGGGCGAAAAAAGACCCGCTGGTGCGTTTCCGCAAGTTTTTAGAAGCGAAAGGGTTGTGGAGCGAAGAAGAAGAAAACCGCGTCATCGAGCAGGCGAAAGAGGACATCAAAGAGGCGATCAAAAAAGCGGATGAGACGCCGAAACAAAAAGTGACCGACTTGATCAGCATCATGTACGAAGAGTTGCCGTTCAACTTGAAAGAGCAGTACGAAATTTATAAAGAGAAGGAGTCGAAGTAAGCCATGGCGCAAATGACAATGGTTCAAGCGATCACCGATGCGCTGCGCATCGAGTTGAAAAACGATCCGAACGTGCTCGTGTTTGGGGAAGACGTTGGGGTCAACGGCGGCGTCTTTCGGGCCACGGAAGGCCTGCAAGCGGAATTTGGCGAAGAGCGCGTCTTTGATACGCCGCTGGCTGAATCGGGGATCGGCGGCTTGGCGATCGGCTTGGCCTTGCAAGGATTCCGCCCGGTGCCAGAAATTCAGTTTTTCGGCTTCGTCTATGAAGTGATGGATTCGATTTGCGGACAAATGGCGCGCATCCGCTACCGCACCGGCGGCCGCTACCATATGCCGATTACGGTTCGTTCGCCGTTCGGCGGCGGCGTCCATACGCCGGAATTGCACTCGGACAGTTTGGAAGGGCTCGTCGCCCAGCAGCCGGGGCTGAAGGTCGTGATTCCGTCGACGCCGTATGACGCCAAAGGGCTGCTCATTTCGGCGATCCGCGACAACGATCCGGTCATTTTCCTTGAACATCTGAAGCTGTACCGTTCGTTCCGCCAAGAAGTGCCGGAGGGCGAGTATACGATTCCGATCGGCAAGGCGGACATTAAGCGCGAAGGAAAAGACATTACGATCATCGCGTACGGGGCCATGGTGCATGAATCGTTAAAAGCGGCGGCAGAATTAGAGAAGGAAGGCATTTCCGCTGAAGTTGTCGACTTGCGCACCGTGCAGCCGCTCGATATTGAAACGATCATCGGTTCGGTGGAGAAAACAGGCCGCGCCATCGTCGTTCAAGAAGCGCAGCGGCAGGCCGGCATCGCTGCCAACGTGGTCGCCGAAATTAACGAACGGGCCATTTTAAGCCTTGAAGCGCCGGTGCTTCGCGTTGCCGCACCGGATACGGTGTATCCGTTCGCCCAAGCGGAATCGGTGTGGCTGCCGAACTTTAAAGACGTGATCGAGACGGCGAAAAAAGCGATCAACTTCTAATCAGGACAAGCCGGGGGAACGAAGCGCTCTCCCCCGCTCATTTTCGGCAAACGATAGGAGGTCGACCTACAGTGGCATTTGAATTTAAGCTGCCGGACATTGGCGAAGGCATTCATGAAGGCGAGATCGTCAAATGGTTCGTCAAGCCGGGCGATGAAGTGAACGAAGATGACGTATTGTGCGAAGTGCAAAACGACAAGGCGGTCGTGGAAATTCCCTCCCCGGTGAAAGGGAAAGTGCTTGAGATCGTCGTCCCGGAAGGAACGGTGGCGACGGTCGGACAAACGCTCATTACGCTCGATGCGCCCGGATATGAAAACATGACGTTTAAAGGGCAAGAGCACGAAGAAGAGACGAAAAAAGAGGAAAAAGCGGAAACGGTGTCGAAAGAGGAAAACGGTGGGACCGCCGCTTCAGCTGCCGCCGACGCGGAACCGAACCGCCGCGTCATCGCGATGCCGTCCGTGCGCAAATACGCGCGGGAAAAAGGCGTGGACATCCGGCTTGTGCAAGGAACGGGCAAAAACGGCCGCGTTTTGAAAGAAGACATTGACGCCTTCCTCGCCGGCGGCGCCAAAGCTGCAGCTCCTTCGGCAGCGCAAGCGCCGGAAGAGGAAGCAGCGCCGCAAGCGCCAACGGCGAAACCGGCTGTGCCGGAGGGCGAATTCCCGGAAACGCGCGAGAAAATGAGCGGCATTCGTCGCGCGATCGCCAAAGCGATGGTGCATTCGAAACATACGGCTCCGCACGTGACGCTCATGGACGAAGTCGACGTGACGAAGCTCGTTGCTCATCGGAAAAAGTTCAAAGCGATCGCGGCGGACAAAGGAATCAAGCTGACGTTCTTGCCGTACGTCGTCAAAGCGCTTGTTTCCGCGCTGCGTGAATATCCGGCGCTCAATACGTCCATTGACGATGCCAGCGAAGAAATCATCCATAAGCACTATTACAACATCGGCATCGCCGCTGACACGGACCGCGGCTTGCTCGTCCCGGTCATTAAACATGCCGACCGGAAGCCGATTTTCGCCTTGGCGAAGGAAATCAACGAACTCGCGGAAAAAGCGCGCGACGGCAAGCTGGCGCCAAATGAAATGAAAGGCGCCTCGTGCACGATCACGAACATCGGCTCGGCCGGCGGGCAATGGTTCACTCCGGTCATCAATCATCCGGAAGTGGCGATTCTCGGCATCGGCCGCATCGCGGAAAAACCGATCGTCCGCGACGGGGAAATTGTCGCCGCACCGGTCTTGGCACTCTCGCTCAGCTTCGACCATCGGATGATCGATGGGGCGACGGCGCAGAAGGCGCTCAACCATATCAAACAGCTGTTAAGCGACCCAGAACTCTTATTAATGGAGGCGTAAAACGATGGTAGTTGGCGATTTTGCAATTGAAACGGAAACGCTCGTTGTCGGCGCCGGCCCTGGCGGTTATGTGGCCGCCATTCGCGCCGCGCAGCTCGGGCAAAAAGTGACGATTGTCGAAAAAGGGAATTTAGGCGGCGTCTGCTTAAACGTCGGCTGCATTCCGTCAAAGGCGTTGATCTCGGCCGGTCACCGGTATGAGCAAGCGAAACATTCCGAAGAGATGGGCATTAAGGCGGAAAACGTCACGGTCGATTTCGCCAAAGTGCAGGAATGGAAAGCAAGCGTCGTCAAAAAACTGACAAGCGGCGTAGAAGGCTTGCTGAAAGGCAACAAGGTCGAGATTGTCAAAGGGGAAGCGTATTTCGTCGACGCCAACACGGTGCGTGTCGTCAACGGCGACAGCGCGCAGACGTACACGTTTAAAAACGCCATTATCGCGACCGGCTCGCGCCCGATTGAGCTGCCGAACTTCAAGTTTTCCAACCGCATCCTCGATTCGACCGGAGCGCTCAACCTCGGGGAAATCCCGAAATCGCTTGTCGTCATCGGCGGCGGCTACATCGGCATCGAACTTGGCACCGCCTACGCCAACTTCGGGGCGAAAGTGACGATTTTAGAAGGGGCCGGGGAAATTTTATCCGGCTTTGAAAAGCAAATGGTCAGCATCATTAAGCGCCGTTTGCAGAAAAAAGGCGTCGACGTGGTCACGAACGCGCTCGCCAAAGGGGCGGAAGAGCGCGCAGACGGCGTAACGGTCACGTACGAAGCCAACGGTGAAACGAAAACGGTTGACGCGGACTACGTGCTGGTGACGGTCGGCCGCCGTCCGAACACCGACGAGCTCGGCCTTGAACAAATTGGCGTCAAAATGACCGAGCGCGGCTTGATTGAAGTGGACGACCAATGCCGCACCAGCGTGCCGAACATTTTTGCCATCGGCGACATCGTTCCGGGACCGGCGCTCGCCCATAAAGCGTCGTATGAAGGAAAAGTGGCGGCGGAAGCGATCGCCGGCCACCCGTCGGCGGTCGATTACGTCGCGATTCCGGCGGTCGTCTTCTCCGATCCGGAATGCGCCTCGGTCGGTTACTTTGAGCAGCAAGCGAAAGAGGAAGGCATCGATGTCATCGCGGCGAAGTTCCCGTTTGCCGCCAACGGCCGCGCCTTGTCGCTCAACGATACCGAGGGCTTCGTGAAACTGGTCGTTCGCAAAGAAGACGGCGTCGTCATCGGTGCACAAATCGTCGGCCCGAACGCTTCGGACATGATCGCCGAGCTTGGGCTGGCGATTGAAGCCGGCATGACGGCCGAAGACATCGCCTTGACGATCCACGCCCACCCGACGCTCGGTGAAATCGCCATGGAAGCGGCGGAAGTGGCGCTTGGCACGCCGATTCATATTGTCACAAAATAAGCCGAAAGCGGCTGGGCTTGAAACCGTTCAAGCTCAGCCGCTTCGTTTTTTAGCCGGTTTTGATCCACTTTTGTCCCATTCCCATACTATTTTGTGGCCTTGTCTCATATCGTTATGGTAAAGAAACGCGGGAGAAGGGATCAGATGAAAGCGTATGTGGCGTTTTTAGTGCAGATGATGATTTGGAGCAGTTTTTCAATCATTGAGTGGCTGTCCGGACGAGATCGGCCGTTTTTCCGCGGGGTGATGCTATGCGTGTTTATGTATATCGCCTTTTTGTTGGCGCGGCGGCTCGGTCTGGCGACGCGCCAGGCAGCATTGACGACGATTGGGACAGCGGCGGTGTACTTTGCCGGTCAGCAATGGGTATGGCAAGCGGTGCAGTGACGGAGGGCAGGGGCGGAACGGTCGTCCCCCCCGCCCTTTCCCAACGAGAAAAACGTTGTTGCATCGGCGCTGCTTTTCACGCGTATGAAGGGAATTCGCCGTTTTTCATCAGCCTGATGAAGGGAATCTGCCGTTTTTTCACCAGCCTTCAAGGCAAACCGCGGTTTTTCACCGACTTTCTTGACGAATGCCTTCGATCGTTTCACCGGCCGTCTGCCCGTTTATGAGGCGTCAAACACCATCGTCCGGCCGCTAAACAAATGCCATTCGCCGCCAAGCGTTTTGGCCAGCCATCTGCCGAACTCATTCGCCTTGCCTTTGTCTCCGTGCGTGGCGCCCGGCGGCAGCGCGATGTCGATGAAACATTGTTCGCCGGCGGTGCGCACGGAAACGGCCATCCCTCGATACAGGCGGCCGTCGCCTTGCAAGTACAGCACTCCTTCGCGCTCATGCACTGTATATGGAAAAGCCGCTTGTTCATACGCCCAGCTTAGCTGTTCTCCCGTCTTGCCGAGCGCCGCCCGGTAGCGTTCAAGCAGCTGTTTCACTTCATCGAGCGCGACAGTTTGTCCTGCCTTCAGTTTCAAGCTTGTTTTCATGCGCCCCTCTCCTTTCGTTCTTTACGTCGATTGTACCACATTTTTTCTGAATATTGATGAAAAAGTTTTGAAAGGAAGATGATTGTTCTAAATGTGACATACAAATTAGGGTTGACATTCTAAATGTGATATATTATTATAAAGTCAACAATGAAATTTATCATCACAAAGGGGTTTTGGGGATGGGCACGATCGTATGCCAAACATGTGAAGCGACGATTGCGTACTTCGAAGATGAAAAAGTGACTACGCTTTACGGTCAATGCGATGGTTGCGGGCATGACGATGACGGTGAAAAAGGGGAGTAAAACGGTCAAACAAAATGGGGGAAGGAATGAAGTAGCGCGCATGTGATGGGGGCACATGCGCGCTGTTTATTTAACAAAACCGCCCAAGCCGGCGAACGCGGCTTGGGCGGCTACCAAATCGGCTTATGTTCCTTAATGACGCGCAACGTTTGCAGCGTATCGTCTTCCGGGCCTTGGACGGGGAGGCCAGCGGCTAAATTCGTCTCGATATAGTTCAAGTTTTCTTCCGTAATAATTTCACCCGGAATAAAAATCGGAATGCCTGGCGGATACACCATCACAAACTCGGCGATAATCCGCCCGGCCGACTCGCGGAACGGAACGACTTCCGTCTCGGCGTAAAAGGCGTCGCGCGGCGTTAACGCGAGCGCCGGAATGTCCGGGAGAAGCACTTTCGGTTTTACCCCTTCTTCCGCCTGGTGGCTGAATTGTGCCGATAGGCGGCGGAGCGCTTCCACGAGAAGGCCGGCCTCGCGCTCGCTGTCACCGGGGGTGATGATGCACAAAATGTTGTACAAATCGGAAAGCTCGACTTCAATGTTGAACGCTTCCCGCAGCCATTGCTCGGCATCATGGCCGGTCAATCCGAGCTCTTTGACGGAAATGATCAGCTTGGTCGGGTCGTAGTCGTAGACCGCTTCCGTGCCTAAAATCTCCTCGCCGACGCAGTACAAATACGGGATTTCATTGATTTGTCGCCGCGTCCAGTCCGCGAGGCGGATGGCGTTGTCGATGAGCTCCCGGCCTTTGGTGGCCAGCTGTTTGCGGGCGACATCGAGCGAAGCAAGCAGCAAATACGACGTCGATGTGGTCGTCAACATGCTGAGAATCGCCTGTACGTGCTTCGCTGAGACGAGTCCCTCGCGCACGTTTAAAATCGAGCTTTGCGTCAGCGAACCGCCGAGTTTGTGAACGCTTGTCGCCGCCATATCGGCACCCGCCTGCATCGCCGAAAGCGGCAAGCGCTCATGAAAATGAATATGCACGCCGTGCGCTTCGTCGACGAGTACCGGGACACCGTAGGCGTGCGCGATATCAACGATTTTTTTCAGATCGCCCGCTATGCCGAAGTACGTCGGGTTGATGACGAGCACCCCTTTGGCATCCGGGTGCTGGCGGAGCGCTTTTTTCACCGCTTGCGGCGTGATGCCGTGGGAAATGCCAAGCTCCTTGTCGATTTCCGGATGAATGAAAATCGGCGTCGCGCCGGAAAAGACAATGGCCGACATCACGGATTTATGGACGTTGCGCGGCACGATGATTTTATCGCCCGGCCCGGCGACCGACATGACCATCGTCATGATGGCGCCGCTCGTTCCTTGCACGGAGAAAAACGTGTAGTCGGCCCCGAACGCTTCGGCGGCGAGCTCTTGGGCCCGCTTGATCATTCCTCGCGGATGGTGCAAATCATCGAGCGGACCGATGTTGATCAAATCCATCGCCAAGGCATTTTCTCCGATAAAAGAGCGAAATTCCGGATCCATGCCGGCCCCTTTTTTATGGCCGGGGATATGGAACTGGACCGGATTTTTTTTTATATGTTCCAACAAACCGGTAAACAACGGTGTTTCAAGCTGCGACAATGGGTTTTCACACCTCTTTACCTAAAAAATAAAACAAATGCATTATAGCATGGATTTTTTCGTTTGCAAAGAAAAAGAAGCGAACGCGGAAACAGGAAAACGAAGAGGAAGTCAAGAATAGGTAGAAAGACGAGATGAAAGAAGGAGATGAGGTTTGATGGAGTGGAAGACGAGAGTGACAGAGCTGCTTGGCATCACCTATCCGATCATTCAAGGCGGGCTCGCCTATTTGGCGTACGCCGATCTGGCCGCCGCTGTCTCGAATGCCGGCGGCCTCGGGCAAATCACGGCCATGTCGCTTGAAAGCCCGGCCCGGCTGCGCGAGGAGATTCGCAAGGTGAAAGCGAACACCGATCGCCCGTTTGGCGTCAATTTCGCCATCGGCCAGCACGGCCGTCCGTTCGCCCATATGCTCGAGGCTGCGCTTGAAGAGGGAGTGCCGGTCGTTTCAGTCACCGGGGGCAACCCGGCCCCGTTTTTTGAGCAATTGAAAGGGACGAAGGTGAAAAAGCTTGTTCTAGTGGCCGCTGTCCGCCAAGCGGTAAAAGCGGAAGAGCTCGGGGCGGATGCGGTGATGGTTGTCGGTCAAGAAGGGGGCGGGCATCTCGGCAAACATGACACCGGCACGTTCGTTTTGATCCCGAAAGTCGTCGATTCGGTCTCGATTCCGGTCATCGCCTCCGGCGGCATCGCCGATGGCCGCGGGCTGATGGCGGCGTTGGCGCTCGGCGCAGAGGGGATCGAAATGGGAACGCGGTTTATCGCCACGAAAGAATGCGTCCATGCCCATCCAGTTTACAAGGAAATGATTGTGAACGCGACAGAACAGGATACGATCATCATTAAGCGATCGCTCGGAGCGCCGGGGCGGGTGCTCGCCAACGCTTGGGCGGAAAAAATCGTGGAAATCGAACGTCAAGGCGGCACGTACGATGACTTGAAGGAGTATATTAGCGGAGAAGCAAACCGGCGCTTCATTTATGAAGGAAAGGTCGATGAAGGGTTCGCTTGGGCCGGACAGGCGATCGGCCTCATTCGCGACATTCCGTCTGTCGCTGAATTGTTTGCCCGCATGATCGAAGAGGCGGAACAAATTCGGAGCCGCTGGGCAAACTAACAGCGGAGGTGGGAGAATGAGCTATTCGTATCCGTTTTCCTATGAGTGGTCGACGCAAGAAATCATCGATGTCATCAAATTTTTCACGGCGATTGAAACGGCCTATGAACAGGGAATTCGGCGCGAAGAACTGATGAGCCGGTATCGCCGTTTTAAGGAGATCGTCCCGTCGAAAAGCGAGGAGAACCGGTTGTACGCCGAATTCGAGCAAGAAAGCGGCTATTCATCCTATGCGGTGATGAAGCAGGCGAAAGAGGCGAAAGACGGCGATTGGATTCACCCCGCCCCGAACGGGCCGCAGCGCGGTAGGTAAACACACAAATTAGTTGCATACACCTCTTTTTCCACATAATATAATATAAAACAAAACGAAGCAGGCAAAGGGCGCCGGAGGTTTCGCGGATGACAGGGAAAGGGGTGCGGATGAACATGAAAAAAACCGCCAATTCGCTGAAACGCCCAGACGGGGATAAACGCATGGCGGTGCTGCGGCTCGAGCTCGATTACGAACTTGCGACGCTGTACGAAGCCATGATGGAAAATGATGAGGAAAAGAAAAAAGAATGCAAACGGCGGCTGGAAAAACTGCGCCAAGAACTGATGCGCCTTCAAGTATGATCATCATTCAAGGCGAACCATGCGGTTCGTTTTTTTCTTGACAGCGGTGATGTACATACGAAAGCGAGGAGGAATGGACATGACAGCAAAATGGGATGAAATCGACCAATGGGCCCAGCAATGGATTCGCGAAGCGGGGGAGCGCATCCGCGCCTCGTTTGCCGAAAAGCTGACGATCGAGACGAAAGCGAATGCAAACGATTTGGTGACCAACGTTGACCGCGGCATTGAGCAGTTTTTCGCCGCGCAAATCCGGCGCCGGTTTCCGGACCATCATCTGTTGGGCGAAGAAGGCTTCGGCGATCCGCTCGAGGCGCTTGATGGAATCGTTTGGATCATCGACCCGATTGACGGAACGATGAACTTTGTCCATCAACAGCGTCATTTCGCCGTTTCGATTGGCGTTTTTGCCGACGGCGTCGGCCAGCTCGGCTATGTGTATGACGTCGTCGCTGACGAATTGTATTGGGCGCGAAAGGGACAAGGGGTGTGGCTGAACGGCGCGCCGCTTAGCCGCCTGCGGCCGGTGCCGATCGCGGAATCGGTCATCGCTGTCAATGCGACATGGCTGATGGAAAATCGCCGCCTTGACCATCGCCCGCTTGTGCGGCTGGCGAAAGAGGCGCGCGGCACGCGCTCATACGGGTCGGCGGCTCTCGAGCTCGCGTATGTCGCCGCCGGGCGTTTGGACGCCTATCTTTCGCCGCGGTTGTCGCCGTGGGACTTCGCCGGCGGGATGATTTTGATTGAGGAAGCGGGCGGAGTTGTGACAAACTTGAACGGCGCGCCGCTTGATTTGCTCGGCCCTAATTCAGTGCTGGCCGCCAAACCGGGAGTGCACGAAGAGATTTTGCGGCGCTATCTTTCGCGTTGACAGCCGCCATGGTGGCGCTCATTGACCTAAAAGGTTGTCTGCTTTTTTGCCGGATATTTGCGGCTGGCTGCTGGCGGCCGGAAAGCCGGCGAATACGCCGGTGGCCATCATCGAACAAGATCGGCACAACGTATCGTGCGGCAGAAACAGTCAGAACGTATAATGCAACGAAAGAGGGGCTGACTCAAAAGGCGATCTCCCCTCAAGAAAGACATAGCATATCGTGTGGAGAGGGACGGTTAGTGTCTATATTATGATGAGTGAGGGTGCCCCACCCCTTTGGGACACCCTCCTCGTTCAGCGGCGCGTTCGTTTTTTATGGGCGAACCCAACGCCCATGACAGCGATAAAGATCAGTGTAGAAGCGGCGATGCCGATGGCGCTTTGCTCGGCAATGGAGACGCCGACCGCCATCAAGGCGGCCACCGCGACAATCGAAAGCAGCAGCGGCACAAGCTCGATTCGTTTCATCTCGCGCGGGCGATTCCTCGGCTTAGCAGCGGAAGCAACCGCCTAGAATCCCCCTTCCTCCTTTCGCTCCGTCCTCTTTCGGCCGAACCGCAAGCGGCCCAAACAGGCCGGCGTTCAGCGGCCGTTTCAGCCTCGTGCATTGACGCGTCTTTTTTAGTTTACCGGAAAATATGCTGATTTTCTATCGTTGTGATATAATAGACAAGCAGTTTGCCAAACAGGAGTGACCGACATTGACAAACAGACGAATGGATATCCGCAATATCGCGATCATCGCCCATGTCGACCACGGAAAAACAACGCTTGTCGACCAACTGCTTCGGCAGTCAGGAACGTTCCGCGAGAACGAGCAAGTCGCCGAGCGGGTGTTGGACCGCAACGATTTGGAGCGGGAGCGCGGCATTACGATTTTAGCGAAAAATACGGCCGTTTTGTATAAAGGAACGCGCATCAACATTTTGGATACGCCCGGGCACGCCGATTTCGGCGGAGAGGTAGAGCGGATTATGCGCCTTGTCGACGGGGTGCTGCTCGTTGTCGACGCCTATGAAGGCTGCATGCCGCAAACGCGGTTCGTCTTGAAAAAGGCGTTGGAGCAGCAGCTTGTGCCTATCGTCGTCGTCAATAAAATCGACCGCGAGTTTGCCCGCCCGACGGAAGTTGTCGATGAAGTCATCGATTTGTTGATCGAACTGGGCGCCACCGAAGAGCAGCTCGACTTTCCGGTTGTGTATACATCGGCGCTGCGCGGGACATCAAGCCTTGATCCGGAGCGGCAAGACGGCGATATGACCGCCCTGTTTGAAACGATCATCGATCATATTCCGGCGCCGGTCGATAACCGCGAGGAGCCGTTGCAGTTTCAAGTGGCGCTGCTTGATTACAATGAATACGTCGGGCGCATCGGGATCGGCCGCGTGTTTCGCGGCGCGATGAAAACCGGCCAGCAAGTGGCGCTCATCAAGCGCGACGGGTCCGTGAAGCTGTTCCGCGTCACGAAACTGTTCGGGTTCATCGGTTTGAAACGAATCGAAATCGAACAAGCGCAGGCCGGTGACATCGTTGCGATCGCTGGCATGGAAGACATTAACGTCGGCGAAACGGTGTGCCCTCCGGATCACCAAGAGCCGCTGCCGCCGCTGCACATTGATGAACCGACATTGAAAATGACGTTTCTTGTCAACAACAGCCCGTTCGCTGGCCGTGAAGGCAAATACGTGACGGCGAGAAAGCTCGAGGAGCGGCTGCGCACACAGCTCGAAACCGACGTCAGCCTGCGCGTGGAGCCGACCGAGTCGCCGGATGCGTGGATCGTTTCGGGGCGCGGCGAGCTTCATTTGGCGATTTTGATTGAAAGCATGCGCCGCGAAGGGTATGAATTGCAAGTGTCGAAGCCGGAAGTGATTGTCAAAGACATCGATGGCGTTCGCTGTGAACCGATCGAGCGAGTCGTCATTGATATTCCGGAAGAATATACGGGGGCGATTATGGAATCGCTCGGCAGCCGCAAAGGCGAGCTCGTCGACATGGTGCACGGCGACAACGGACAAGTGCGTCTTGTGTTTCATGTGCCATCGCGCGGATTGATCGGTTATCGGAGCGAGTTTTTGTCATTGACGCGCGGCTACGGCATTTTGAACCATTCGTTCGATCATTATGCCCCGCTGCACCCTGGTGCGATTGGCGGCCGCCGTCAAGGCGTGCTCGTTTCAATGGAAACGGGAAAAGCGACGGCCTACAGCATCATGCAGCTGGAAGACCGCGGGACGATTTTCGTTGAACCAGGCACAGAAGTGTATGAAGGAATGATCGTTGGCGAGCATAATCGCGAAAACGACCTCGTCGTCAACATTTGCCGGGAAAAACATGTCACGAATGTGCGCTCTTCGACGAAAGAGCAGACAGTGACGATGAAAAAACCGCGTCTGTTGACGCTTGAAGAGGCGCTCGAATATTTGAGCGACGATGAGTATTGCGAGGTGACGCCCGCTTCGATTCGCTTGCGCAAAAAAATCTTAAGAAAGAGCGAGCGCGAAAAGGCGGAGAAGAAGAAAAAAGCGGCCGAACAGGCGAAATAGCCGACATCGTTCCTTGTTCTGCCAAAAAAGAGGGAAGCCGGGCGCCGCTTGGCGCCTGCGCGTCTTTGAGCGGAGCGGATCATCTGGATGAAATGGGGGGAAGCGAATGAACGTGCTCGAACGGTTGAGCTTTTTTGCCTCGCTGTATGACGTGCATGATCATCCCGAGCGGGGCATGTGGTTGCTTTATATCACCGTACTGTTGCTCGCGGCGTTGGTGTATCGGCTCGGGTTTGCCCGTCGCCTGCCGCTGTTGAAAAACGTCATCATCTATGGATTGCTGGCGCTCGGCTGCACGATTTTAACTTTTTTTGCTGTTTTTTTGCCGGTGGCGGAAGGATTGGCTGTCGCCGCACTCGTATTAATCATATATAAAATTCGGCTGAGGCAGGCGAAAGAGGGAGAAGACGGGTGAGATCCGTGGAAGATGTTCTTGGCCATTGGCTGACCATCCATATTGTCTCCACCGCTCGTCCGCACGATGCCGCGGCGCGCGAAACCGCTTCCTTTTTCCGCTCGCTGCTTGCGAGCGATTTTGGCGTCACCGCGGTCGCGGCCGGCAAAGATGAACAAAGCGGACACTATATTGTCGAATACGAGCGCGGCGGGGAGAAACGTGTCGCCCGGTTTTCAATTGAGCTGGCGGAAGCGATGTGGAGGCAAATGGAGGTCGAGCCGGAAAAATACGGATGGTAACAACGCGGCGCTGAAAGCATTCGCTTTTCAGCGCCGTGTTGTTAGCTCGGTCACCAGTCGTCCCCCGCCCGGTGGCCGCGGTAAAAACGAAATTTTCCTGTCGAAAGCCGCCGCTTCGTTTTTTCACTGATGCGGTCATGGCATTTGTGACACATGTACGTATGGATCGGACGGTTGCGCAGCCGTTTGGCGAGCGGCGATTCATCGTCAATCGTCTCGATTTGATCGCAAAGCACGCATTTGACTCTCATCGTTCACCTCAGGAAAGGGCTAATTTCCCGTCCCATTATACCATAACCGCACCGGAATCGGTTAGCGATTTAAATATTGGTTCGATTGCTTGTTTTGCTGTTCATTGAGCTGCCGCTCCTGCCGTTCGTTCAGCTGTCCATCGTTTTCTTCGGTTGGCGTTGGCGTCGTTTCAAACAAGTCGCTCGGCACTTCCGGCATCACCCGTCCGACAATGTCGGCGATTTCGTTCATGAACGCTTGCACCGGACGGCCATCGTCGATTTGCCGGCCGATGTTGCGCACGCGGGTGTAAAGGTCCGGATCGGCGACAATGATGGCGTTGGCACCGTACGGGTCTTTTTGCAGCGCCTCGGCAACCGAGTATTTGATCGTACCGACGCGCGAGGCATCGACATTGGCGCCGACATCGATGCCGACAATGGCGTATTTGCCGACGACGAGCGCGGCAGCGTCATGGACATTCGGAACGCGGTTGGCGATTTCTGCAAGCCGGCGAGCGATCGCTTGTCCCGATTTCGTTTCTACCCGCTCGTCCACTGTATTTTTCACGCGCACCAGCCTAGAATCGTCCGCCGCCTTGTCGTTTCCTCCGTTGCAGGCGCCTAAAAGCAAACAGCCCACCAACATGAGCAGCCATCCGTTTCGCTTCATCATTTGCCACCTCGACTTTTTTTCTTTAGTTTGCAAATGTCCTTCTATCCTTATACATTTGTTCATAATGTTATACTACAGCTATTCCCATCCGGCGCCGAAGGTGAAAAACGGATATAGGGGGAAAAGAAATTTGGGAAAGAAAATTTATGTGCTGGATACAAACGTTCTTTTGCAAGACCCGTATTCGATTTTCGCGTTTGAGGATAATGAGGTCGTCATTCCCGCCGTCGTCTTAGAGGAAGTCGATTCGAAAAAACGGTACATGGATGAGATCGGCAGAAATGCTCGCCAAGTGTCAAAGCTGATCGATCGCCTGCGCGAAAACGGGAAGCTGCACGAAAAAATTCCGCTGGAAAATGGAGGAACGCTGCGTATCGAATTGAACCATCGCTCGTTTCAACAGTTACAGGAAATTTTTGTTGAAAAAACAAACGACAACCGCATCTTGGCGGTGGCGAAAAATTTATCGCTGGAAGAGCAGGCGAAAGAAGACGGGCGCTCCGTCATTTTGGTAAGCAAAGATGCGCTCGTGCGCGTCAAGGCTGATGCGATCGGGCTGCAGGCGGAAGACTTTTTGAGCGACCGCGTCGTTGATGTCGATCACATTTACACCGGCTTTTTGGAGCTGTACATAGGAAAGGATCACTTGCAGCGGTTTTACGAGAAAGGGGAGCTTGTGCTCGCCGACCTCGCCGACCACCCGTTTTATCCGCACCAGTTCATCATCATGAAAGATGCGTTTGGCAGTTCGGCATCGGCGCTTGGCATCGTCGACCCAAACGGAAAAAAGGTGAAAAAACTCGTGTTTCAAAACGAGCACGTATGGGGAATTAGGCCTCGCAATGTGCAGCAGACGATGGCGTTCGAGCTGCTCATGCGCGATGACATTCCGTTGGTGACATTAATCGGCAAAGCGGGGACGGGAAAAACGTTGCTTGCTCTTGCGGCTGGATTGATGCAAACCGAAGATTTGCGCACGTACAAAAAATTGCTCGTCGCCCGGCCGATTGTGCCGATGGGGAAAGATCTCGGCTTCCTGCCAGGGGAAAAGGAAGAAAAGCTGCGCCCGTGGATGCAGCCGATTTTTGACAATCTCGAATATTTGTTTAACACGAAAAAGCCGGGGGAACTGGACGCGATTTTGGCCGGCATGAGCTCGATCGAGGTGGAAGCCCTCACCTATATTCGCGGTCGGAGCCTGCCCGAGCAGTTTATTATCATCGATGAAGCGCAAAATTTAACGAAGCATGAAGTGAAGACGATTTTGACACGGGTTGGCGAGAAAAGCAAAATCATTTTAATGGGCGATCCGGAACAGATCGACCATCCATATTTGGATGAATATAATAACGGGTTGACGTACGTCGTCGAAACGTTTAAAGATCAAAAAATCGCCGGCCATATCCGCCTTATCAAAGGAGAGCGCTCAGCGCTCGCCCAGCTGGCTGCTGATTTGCTGTAGAAGGTTGGTGAAAAACCGCTGATTCTGTTCATCATATGGAAGAATGAGTGAAAGATCGATGCAACAAGGTTTTTTTTCAAAAAATGACACCGCAAAGCCGTATCTGCGATCAAATCACCAGCCTCCTAGCGGCGTAGGGAGCGCCGACCGCAGACGGCCGCGGCGGCGCCCCTTGACAGCCGCTGTTCCCGTCAACGGACGACAAGCCGACGCACGTGGGTGATGGGCGCTTGGCGGTTGGAGCCGTCTTCGAAATAAATGTGCACCGGCCCGTCATCGCGCAGCGGCTTCCCGTTTTGCGAAAACGCAAAAATCAACTCGTACGCCTGTTCCAGCGGGATCGCGATCTCCTCGGTTTCCGTTATGATGACTAACTCCGACGCGTCCTCATGCGGCTCGGCGTTGCGCAAAAACGGAGCGAACGGCATGCCGAACGAACCGGTGACGATTTTCTCTTTCAAAAAGCGCCGCTCCGTTTTCAACGTCGGAGGAAAGACGGCGCCCTCCTGAATTTCCCGATCCCAAAACGCGGACAGCTTTTTCATTTCCTCTTCGTCCTGCTCCGCTTGATCGACCTTTGGCTTTGGCTCTGAAAAATAGGTGTCCAAGTCAATTTTCCGGTCGTCGAAAATCCAAACGCCCGGGTCGAGCGTGATCGTAAAGCGCACGTTTCCTGTCAGCACGATAATCTCACTCATCAAGCATCCTCTCCTCTGCATGTCCCGACTGTTTCTTATCATAAAATAAAACCGAGCGTTTGTCATGTTCGAAGCGAAACCGCTGTCAACGGTTTCAACTTGCAAAATGGGTTGTTTCACGTTAAGATTTAAAGAAGGATAGGGGAGAGAACGGAGGGATGGATGTGACGAACGAAGCGATGAGCCATCGTGAAAAAGCGTACGCGCTTTTGCAGGCAGATGCCGAAAAAATTATCCAGCTCATCCGCGTGCAAATGGACCATTTGACGATGCCGCAATGTCCCGTCTATGAAGAAGTGCTTGATACGCAAATGTTCGGTTTGTCGCGGGAAATCGATTTTGCGGTGCGCCTTGGGCTGGTGGAGGCGAAGGACGGAAAGGCGCTTCTTGATCGGTTGGAGCGGGAACTTTCCGCCTTGCATGAGGCGGTAGCGAAAAAGCGCGTGCGATAAGGATACATGACCACTCAAACGGTTGGCGCGTCCATCGTTTGAGTTTTTCTGTTTTTCGGCAGGAAAATGCCATGCTGCTGCGAATGATTTATGTACATACTCGTTTGCGAGGAAGAGGGACAATGGAACAGCGATTATGGAAAAAAATCATCAAGTGCTATGACTATCCGCTTATTGCCGCCGTCGTGATGCTTTCGCTGTTCGGGCTGATCATGGTGTATAGCGCAAGCATGGTGACAGCGGTCACCGTTTTTGGAGTGTCGAGCGATTACTTTTATGAGCGGCAAAAATTGTGGGTGATCGTCGGTTTGGTTGCTTTTGCGGTTATGATGATGATTCCGTACAAAGTGTGGCGGAACGACCGGCTGGTGAAATTGGTGTTTTTTGCTTCCCCGCTGCTGCTTGTCGCCGTTGCGATTTTTGGCCACACGTCAAACAATGCGACAAGCTGGTTTCGCATCGGCGGGATGTCTTTCCAGCCAGCCGAACTGGCAAAGCTTGGCTTGATTTTGTATTTGTCGGCCGCGTTCGCCAACAAGCGGAAACGGTTGGCTGAACCAGTGAAAAGCAACTTATTTCCCATTTACTATACGTTGTTGATCTGTTTTCTGATCGCCATACAGCCTGACTTCGGTACGGCGGCGATCGTGTTCGTCATCGCCTTGTGCGTTATCGTTTCCTCAGGATTGCGCCTCGGTTTGCTGCTGAAGCAAATGCTGTTTTTTTCTTTGCTCGCTTTCGCCGTTTCGCCGTTTTGGCTGCCGGCCGTCGGCAAAAAAATTTTTTCTCCTGAGCGGATGGCGCGGCTATATAGCTATTTAGATCCGTTTCAGTACGCGGAGACGGACGGCTATCAGCTCATCAATTCATACGTGGCGATCGGGCTCGGCGGTCTGAAAGGGGTCGGGCTGGGCGAAGGGGTGCAAAAATACGGCTATTTGCCGGAAGCGCACACCGACTTCATCATGGCGGTGGTGGCTGAGGAGCTCGGGTTGATTGGCGTCACGTTTACGCTCGGATTATTGGCGTTTATCGTGCTGCGCGGACTTTGGATCGCCCGCCGTTCGAGCGATGCGTTTGGAAGTTTATTAGCCATTGGCATCTCGGTCATGATCGGCTTTCAAACGTTCATTAACATCGGCGGGGTCACTGGGCTCATCCCGATCACCGGCGTGCCGCTGCCGCTTGTCAGTTACGGAGGGACATCGCTCGTTCTCACGATGGCCTCGCTTGGCTTGCTTGTCAATATTTCTATGTTTGTCAACTATGAACAACGATACCGAAACAACAAACGGACGATTCACAGCGAGCAGAAAAGAGGTCTGACTTTTTAGAAAGTGTATTTACAAATCGGCAAAACTTTTATACTTTTATTAAATAAAGGAGAGGAGGGGCAAAATGAGAACGAGACGAATTCGTAAAGTGCTGGTGGCCAACCGCGGCGAGATCGCCATTCGCGTGTTTCGCGCTTGCACGGAGCTCGATATTCGCACGGTGGCGATTTATTCGAAAGAAGACGCGGGATCGTATCATCGCTACAAAGCGGATGAAGCGTATTTGGTCGGCGAGGGGAAAAAGCCGATCGAAGCGTACTTGGACATCGAAGGCATCATCGAGATCGCCAAAGCTCACGATGTCGACGCCATCCACCCGGGATACGGGTTTTTGTCGGAAAACATTCAATTTGCCAAACGATGCCGCGAGGAAGGGCTCATTTTCATCGGTCCGAACGAAGAGCATTTAGATATGTTCGGCGATAAAGTGAAGGCGCGCCATGCCGCCATGAAGGCGGGCATTCCCGTCATCCCGGGCAGCGACGGACCGGTCGGCAGCCTTGAGGATGTCGTTCGCTTTGCCGAGACGCATGGATACCCGATCATCATTAAAGCAGCGCTTGGCGGTGGCGGGCGCGGCATGCGCATCGTTCGCTCGAAGGCGGAGTTGAAGGAAGCGTTCGATCGCGCCAAATCAGAGGCGAGAGCAGCGTTTGGCAGCGATGACGTCTACGTTGAAAAGCTGATCGAAAAGCCGAAGCACATTGAAGTGCAAATTTTGGGCGACCACGAAGGAAACATCGTCCACCTTTATGAACGCGACTGCTCGGTGCAGCGCCGCCATCAAAAAGTCGTCGAGGTCGCGCCGAGCGTCTCGTTGTCGGACGAGCTGCGCGAGCGCATTTGCGAGGCGGCGGTGCAGCTGATGAAAAGCGTCGGCTACGTCAACGCCGGCACGGTCGAGTTTCTCGTCTCCGGCGATGAATTTTATTTCATCGAAGTCAATCCGCGCATTCAAGTTGAGCATACGATCACCGAAATGATCACCGGGATTGACATCGTACAGTCGCAACTTTTAATCGCCGACGGCTTTTCGCTTCACAGCCCGGACGTCGGCATTCCAAAGCAGGAAGACATCCGCGTCAACGGTTATGCCATTCAATCGCGGGTAACGACCGAAGATCCGCTCAACAACTTTATGCCGGATACGGGAAAAATTATGGCGTATCGTTCCGGCGGGGGCTTCGGCGTGCGCTTGGACGCCGGCAACGGCTTCCAAGGGGCGGTCATTACGCCGTATTACGATTCGCTGCTCGTCAAAGTGTCGACATGGGCGTTGACGTTTGAGCAGGCGGCGAGAAAAATGCTGCGCAACTTGCGCGAATTCCGCATTCGCGGCATTAAAACGAACATTCCGTTTTTGGAAAACGTCGTGCAGCATCCGAAGTTTTTGTCCGGGGAATACGATACGTCATTTATCGATACGACGCCGGAATTGTTTGTATTCCCGCGCCGAAAAGACCGCGGGACGAAAATGCTGACGTACATCGGCACGGTGACGGTCAACGGCTTCCCGGGCATCGGCAAAAAGAAAAAGCCGGTGTTTGACAAGCCGCGCGTGCCGAAGGTGAGCCAAACGGAGCCGATCCCAGCTGGGACGAAGCAAATTTTGGATGAGCGCGGACCTGAAGGGCTTGTTCGCTGGATTCAAGAGCAGCCGCGCGTATTGCTCACCGATACGACGTTCCGCGATGCGCATCAGTCGCTGCTCGCGACGCGCGTCCGCACGATCGATTTAGTCCGAATTGCCGAACCGACTGCCCGACTGTTGCCGAACTTGTTTTCGCTTGAAATGTGGGGCGGGGCGACGTTCGACGTGGCGTACCGCTTTTTGAAAGAGGATCCATGGGATCGGCTGCTCAAGCTGCGCGAGCGCATCCCGAACGTGCTGTTCCAAATGCTGCTCCGCTCGGCCAACGCCGTCGGGTATAAAAACTATCCGGACAACGTCATCCGCGAGTTTGTGGAAAAATCGGCGCAGGCCGGCATCGATGTGTTCCGCATTTTCGACAGCTTAAACTGGGTGAAAGGCATGACGGTGGCGATCGATGCCGTCCGGCAAAGCGGCAAAATCGCTGAGGCGACGATTTGCTATACGGGCGATATTTTGGACCCGAACCGGCCGAAGTACAATTTGGAGTATTACAAAGCGTTGGCGAAAGAGCTCGAGCAAGCCGGCGCGCACATGTTAGGCATTAAAGATATGGCCGGGCTCTTGAAGCCGCAGGCGGCGTACGTGCTCATTTCCGCGCTCAAGGAAACGGTCGACATTCCGATCCATTTGCATACGCATGACACGAGCGGCAACGGCATATATACGTACGCGAAAGCGATCGAAGCCGGCGTCGATATCGTCGATGTCGCCGTCAGCTCGATGGCCGGCTTGACGTCACAGCCGAGCGCCAATACGCTCTACTATGCGCTTGAAGGAACGGAGCGGGCGCCGGAGGTCGATAGTTACGGCTTGGAGCAGTTGGCCCGCTATTGGGAAGACGTGCGCAAGTTTTACCAAGAGTTTGAAAGCGGCATGAACGCCCCGCATACGGAAGTATACATGCATGAGATGCCAGGCGGCCAGTACAGCAACCTGCAGCAGCAGGCAAAAGCGGTCGGCCTCGGCGATCGCTGGGATGAAGTGAGAGAAATGTACCGCCGCGTCAACGACTTGTTCGGCGATATCGTCAAAGTGACGCCGTCATCGAAAGTCGTCGGCGACATGGCGCTTTACATGGTGCAAAACAACTTGACGGAGCAAGACATTTTTGAACGCGGCGAAACGCTCAATTTCCCGGACTCGGTCGTCGAGTTTTTCGAAGGCTATTTAGGCCAGCCGCACGGCGGATTCCCGAAAGAGCTGCAGCGCATTATTTTGAAAGGGCGGGAGCCGATCACCGTTCGTCCGGGCGAGCTGCTCGAGCCGGTGGATTTCGAGCAAATCAAGCGGGAGCTGTACGACAAACTCGGCCGCGAAGTGACCGACTTTGACGCCATCGCCTACGCGCTGTATCCGAAAGTGTTTTTGGAATATGCCGAAACGGTGGAAAAATACGGCGACATTTCGGTGCTCGATACGCCAACGTTCCTGTATGGCATGCGCCTTGGCGAGGAGATCGAAGTGGAGATCGAGCGCGGCAAAACGCTCATCGTCAAGCTCGTGTCGATCGGCCAGCCGCAGGCGGACGGGACGCGCGTCGTTTACTTTGAGCTGAACGGCCAGCCGCGCGAAGTCATCATCCGCGATGAAAGCATCAAGGCGGCCGTCGCTGAGCGCATCAAGGCCGATCGGACGAATCCGAACCACATCGCCGCCACCATGCCGGGCACGGTCGTGAAGGTGCTCGTGGAAAAAGGTGAAAAAGTGGATAAAGGCGACCATTTAATGGTCACGGAAGCGATGAAGATGGAAACGACGGTGCAGGCGCCGTTTGCCGGCGTTGTCAAAGACATTTACGTCAAAAGCGGCGACGCCATTCAAGCGGGGGATTTGCTGATCGAGCTGTCCAAATGAAACTGTTCATCGCGCGCAAAAAGAGGGTGTCCCAAACGGATCGGGACACCCTCTTTCGTTGCTCTCTATACGTGCTGACTGCTTCTGCCGCACGATCGGTTGTGCCGATCTTGAAGGCAGATACCTTTTCGGTCAGCCCCTTTTGGTTTGCGGACGGACGAACGTCATTTCAACGTCACCGGCGCCGCTTCCCGCGCTGAATGGTCGGCGGCTTTTGCCGGCTTGCGGCGAGTGCGGAGCGCCAAAAGCAATAAATAGCTGAGCACGCCGAACAGGCAGGAAATGAAAAAGGCATGCGCCAAGGCAACGTATAAATTCAGCTGCGTAAACACGACAAGCGCGCCAGTCGTCATTTGCGCAAGCACGAGACAGAGGGCGATCAGCCACCCGTAGTAGATGACCGGCTGCCCGCGATAATGGCGCACAGCATGGATCGCGGCCGCGGCGATCCAAATAATGATGACGGCGGCGGCCAACCGATGACCCATCTGCACCCATTCATGAAATTGAACCGGAAGGATGCGCGTTTTCGTGCACAGCGGCCAGCTCGGACAGGCGAGGCTGGCGTTCGTATGACGCACCAGCGCCCCGGTGTAGACGACGATATACGAATAAATGATGATGCCGTAAATATGAAACCGCATTTGGCCGTCAAGGGAAAGCGAAGTGGCAGAAAACATGTTGTCGATTTCAAAAATCAGCAATGTCAGCAACAGCACAGCGGCGAACGAAATGAGCGAAATGCCGAAATGCAAGGCGAGGACGAAATCGGACTGCCCCCACACGACCGCGGCGGCGCCGATCAGCCCTTGCAAAACGAGAAAGGCGAACGATAGGACGGCCAAAAACTTCGTCTCCCGCACATGGCCAATGGCTCTCCACGTCCAGATGGAAAGGATGAGCACCATGATGCCGGCCAGTCCGGAGACGAGCCGATGGCTCAGCTCAATGATGAGTTCAGGCGTCACGCGGTCCGGCACCCATTGGCCGTTGCACAGCGGCCACGACCGGCCGCAGCCCATCCCGGATCCCGTTTTGGTCACAAGCGCGCCGCCGATCAGGACAAACAGCATCGCCAACGTCGTTGCCGAGGCAAACCATTTTAGTGAACGTTGCAAAATCTTCACCTTCTTGTATTGAGAAATTGGGATTTTGTCCATATTAGTAAAGTAATGGATTTTACCACAGCCAACCGGGCTGCGAAGCCAAATCTATTTTACACGATGGCGCCAAGAAACACAAAATGACGTTTTCGTATTGAATAAGTTGAATAAGTTTGCTAGAAATATTAATGGGACAAGCGAAAGCGCCGCTTGGTGTCCGCTGATTCAAAAATTTGACACAAATTATTTAAAAAAAGTTCACATGATGAAAAGAAAATGTGATTTAATATAAAGAGAAGCAGTATGTGCTAATCGCGTGCTTTGGCTGTTCGGAGGCATCGCCGGCCAAGCAGGATAACGGCGCCGTAGGGACGAGGCGGCGCGGCGAGGAGGAACTAGGAACATGGCTGATTTGAAAGCGGTACATCAGACAGTGAACGATGTCGGGCATCGTTCAGAGGCAAGTGTGAAGGCCGTTTGGAGAGAGTTGTCGTCGGTTGTCAAAATCGGGATCGTGAATTCCAATTTGATTACAACGTTCGCCGGGATGTGGCTGGCGTTTTATTTTACGGGAGAGCATTTTTTGGAAAACTTGCATCTTGTCTTTTTTGCGCTGTTTGGGGCGGCGCTTGTCATCGCCGGTTCATGCGCCATCAACAACTATATTGATCGCGATATCGACCGCTATATGGAGCGGACGAAAACGAGGCCGACCGTGACCGGGACGATGGATGCACGGCGCGTGCTTTGGGCGGGGATCGCGCTCGTTTTCATCGGCGAAATGAGTTTGCTGATGACAACGGTTACGGCGGCGATCGTGGGATTGATCGGTATGGTGACGTACGTGTTTTTGTACACGCTTTGGACAAAGCGCCATTACACGGTCAACACGATCGTCGGCAGCATTTCCGGCGCCGTTCCTCCAGTGATTGGCTGGACGGCGGTCGATCCGAATTTTCATGTCGTTCCGCTCGTCTTATTTTTCATCATGTTTTTATGGCAGCCGCCTCACTTTTTGGCGCTGGCGATGAAGCGGTGCGAGGAATACCGCGCTGCTGGCATTCCGATGCTGCCGGTCGTCCACGGCTTTGCCATCACGAAGCGGCAAATTGTCGTTTGGGTAGCGTGTTTGCTGCCGCTTCCGTTCTATTTGTTTTCGCTAGGCGTCCCGTTTTTAACCGTGGCGACGCTGTTAAACATCGGTTGGCTGCTGCTTGGGCTTGCCGGCTTTAAGATGGAAGACGATTTGAAATGGGCGAAGTGGATGTTCGTCTATTCGCTCAACTATTTGACGATTTTGTTTGTGGCCATGGTGATCGCCACGCTTTGGTGAACAGGGTCAAATTCTTTCTCTAATGAAAGAATTGATATACATTTCTCCACATCAAAGATCAATGAAAGAGGGGTTTGGTGAAGCTATGAAGAAGGGGCTGCGTAACTGGCGCTTATTTTCCTTGTTCGGGATGATGGCGCTGTTGCTCGCCGGCTGTGGCAAGCCGTTTTTATCGACGCTTCAGCCTGCCGGTGAAGTGGCGGACATGCAGTATTCGCTCATGCTGTTGAGCACGTCGATTATGGTGCTCGTCATTATCGTTGTAGCGATTATCTTCGTTTATGTCGTCATCCGTTTCCGGCGTCGCAAAGGGGAAGAAAATAAAATTCCGAAGCAAGTGGAAGGAAGCCATAAGTTAGAAATTATTTGGACTGTCATTCCGATTATTCTCTTGCTAATTTTAGCAGTGCCTACAGTGTTGGCAACTTTTAAGCTGGCTGATGTCAAAGCGATGAATGTGAAAAAACGCGATAAAGATGCCGTTGTTGTCAACGTGCGTGCCAATTTGTATTGGTGGGAATTTGAATACCCGGATTATGGCATCATTACAAGCCAAGACTTAGTCGTGCCGACGAATGAAAAAGTGTATTTTAACTTGAGTGCGTCGGATGTCAAGCACTCGTTCTGGATTCCAGCGGTCGGCGGCAAAATGGACACAAACACCGACAACAAAAACCAATTTTGGCTCGTTTTTGACCAAAAAGCGACAGACAAAGCGGGCGGCATCTTTTACGGCAAATGCGCGGAACTTTGCGGTCCGTCCCATGCGTTGATGGATTTTAAAGTGCGTCCGCTGCCGCGCGATCAGTTTGACGCTTGGGTGAAGAAAATGCAAAACGCGAAAAAGCCGGTTGTGACTGATCCGGTCGCCAAACAAGGGGAAGCGATTTTCAACAAAAGCTGTATCGGCTGCCATGCGGTGACGCCTTTGGATAAACGTCCTGCGCAAGCTCGCACAGCGCCCAACTTGGCGAACTTCGGCGATCGCGAACGGATTGCCGGCATTTTGGAACACAACGAAGAAAACTTGAAAAAATGGCTGCGAAATCCTGCACGCGTCAAGCCAGGAAACAAAATGTCAGGTACATACGGACACTTGACGGAAGAGCAAATTGACGCATTGGCAAAATATTTGATGAGCTTAAAAGTCGAATAAAGGGGTAAAGGGAGGTTTCACTGTGAGCACGATCACTCGCAAAAAGGGTGTTGGCGCCGTTTTATGGGATTACCTGACGACGGTGGATCATAAGAAAATCGCCCATCTATATTTAATTGCTGGCGGTCTGTTCTTCCTGCTCGGCGGCCTTGAGGCGTTGTTCATCCGCATTCAGCTCGCGAAGCCAAACAACGATTTCCTCGTCGGTGGGCTGTATAACGAAGTGCTGACGATGCATGGAACGACGATGATTTTCTTGGCTGCCATGCCGCTTCTGTTCGCCTTTATGAACGCGGTCGTGCCGCTGCAAATCGGCGCGCGCGATGTGGCGTTCCCGTATTTGAACGCGCTTGGCTTTTGGATGTTCTTTTTCGGCGGGTTGTTCCTAAACTGTTCGTGGTTTTTAGGCGGGGCGCCTGATGCCGGCTGGACGTCGTACGCGTCGCTGTCGCTTGCTTCGAAGGCGCACCACGGCATTGATTTTTATACGCTTGGTCTGCAAATTTCTGGGTTTGGAACGATTATGGGGGCGGTAAACTTTTTGGTGACGATCATCAATATGCGCGCCCCAGGCATGACGTTTATGCGCATGCCGATGTTCACATGGGCGACGTTTGTGACGTCGGCGCTCATCTTGTTTGCGTTTCCACCGTTGACGGTCGGCTTGATTTTCATGATGATGGATCGGCTGTTTGGCGGCAACTTTTTCAATCCGGCCGCTGGCGGCAATACGATCATTTGGGAGCATTTGTTCTGGATTTTTGGACATCCTGAAGTATATATTTTGATATTGCCTAGTTTTGGTATTTTTTCAGAGATTTTTGCGACGTTTTCACGCAAGCGGCTGTTCGGCTATTCATCGATGGTGTTTGCCACTGTACTGATCGCCTTTTTCGGGTTTATGGTATGGGCGCACCACATGTTCACCGTCGGGATGGGGCCGGTCGCGAACGCCATCTTTGCCGTCGCGACGATGGCGATCGCCGTGCCGACAGGGGTGAAAATTTTCAACTGGCTGTTTACGATGTGGGGCGGAAGTATCAAATTCACAACGCCGATGTATTATGCGGTTGCTTTCATTCCATCATTCGTTATGGGCGGAGTGACAGGGGTCATGTTATCGGCGGCGGCGGCCGACTATCAGTATCATGACAGCTATTTCGTCGTCGCCCACTTCCATTACGTCATCGTTGGCGGGGTTGTGTTTGCTTTGCTCGCGGGTGCGCATTATTGGTGGCCGAAAATGTTTGGCCGCATGCTCAATGAAACGCTCGGTAAAATCTCGTTCTGGTTGTTCTTTATCGGGTTCCATCTGACGTTTTTCATCCAGCATTTCCTCGGGCTGACGGGGATGCCGCGCCGCGTGTTCACGTACTTGCCGAACCAAGGCTGGGAGACAGGCAACCTTGTCAGCACGATCGGGGCGTTCTTTATGGCGGCCGCTACGGTCATCTTGCTCATTAACATCGTGATCACGACGGCAAAAGGGGAAAAAGTGGCGGGCGACGCGTGGGGCGACGGCCGCACGCTCGAATGGGCGATCGCTTCGCCGCCGCCGGTGTACAACTTCGCGCAAACCCCGCTCGTCCGCGGGTTGGATGCCTTCTGGATCGAAAAAATGGAAGGCAAAAAAGAGCTGACGCCAGCTGAACCGCTTGGCGATATCCATATGCCGAATTCGTCGTTTTTGCCGTTTGTCACGGCGTTCGGTTTGTTTGTCGCCGCCTTTGGCTTCACGTATCATAACGATGCCCAATGGGGATTGCCGGTCGGCATTCTCGGCTTGCTCATTACGTTCGGTTCGATGTTCTTGCGCTCAGTGATCGATGATCACGGCTTCCACATTCATAAAGAGGAAGTGCTCGAACTTGAGAAGAAGGAGGCGAACGCCTGATGCACGTGGAAGAAAAACTGACGGCCGAGACGTTCCCGGCCGCGCCGGAGCGCGCCACGCTTGAAGGGAAAAATAAATTTCTCGGCTTTTGGCTCTTTTTAGGCGGGGAGACGGTGCTGTTCGCCTCTCTCTTCGCCACCTATTTGGCGCTCAAAGACAAAACGAACGGCGGCCCTTCGGCGGAAGAGCTGTTTCAAATGCCGGTCGTCTTTATGGCGACGATGCTTCTGTTAACGAGCAGCTTGACGAGCGTGTATGCCATCTATCATATGAAAAATTTTGACTTTAAAAAAATGCAGCTTTGGTTTGGCATTACCGTGCTGCTTGGCGCCGGGTTTTTGGGCTTAGAGATTTATGAGTTTACGGAATACGTACATGAAGGCCATAAATTTACGACGAGCGCCTTCGCGTCCTCGTTTTACACGCTCGTCGGCACGCACGGAAGCCACGTCGCGTTCGGGCTGCTTTGGATTTTGACGCTCATGATTCGCAATGCCAAGCGTGGGCTTGATTTATACAACGCCCCGAAGTTTTACGTCGCGAGCTTGTACTGGCACTTTATCGACGTCGTCTGGGTGTTCATTTTTACCGTTGTATACTTGATGGGAATGGTGGGGTGAACGTATGGCGAACCAAACGAACTCTGGAAATGAACGCGTCGATCTCGCGTACCGTCGCCGGAAAAACGCGGAAGAGATGCGTCATCAAATGATCGCCTTTGTGTTGATGATTTTGCTGACGCTGGTCGCTTTCGCTGCCGTTGGGTACGAAGAGTTTTCCCATTGGTTTGTCGTTCCGTTTATTTTGCTTTTGGCCGCCGTGCAAGTCGCTTTCCAGCTGTATTATTTCATGCATATGAGCCATAAAGGCCACGAGTTTCCGGCCATGTTTATTTACGGCGGTGTAGCGGTGATGCTTTTACTTGTTTGGGCGTTTACAACTGTGATTTGGTGGTAAAAAGCAAAGGGGGATCGGGGATTGCCGATTTCCCCTTTTTTTGCAATAACACTGTCACCGCTCCGTGTAGTATAATGGGGAAGGACAGTGAGGAGGGGATTTGTATGTTTTCATCGCTGCAAATGTTTGGCCCCGTTGCTCTTTGGAGCCCGTTCTTTTTCCTTAGCTTGGCGGTGGTCGCGCTGTTGTATGCCGGAATGACCGGACGGTGGCGGAAGCGGTTGGGCTTTGACGTTCCTGTCCCTCGTAAGCAAAAAGTGTATTTTTTTACAGGGATCGCTCTCCTTTACGTATGCAAAGGCTCTCCGCTCGATTTGCTCGGTCATTTGACGTTCACCGCCCACATGGTGCAAATGGCCGTGTTGTATTTGATCGTGCCGCAATGCTTCATCTTAGGCATTCCGGGGCCGCTGTATGAGCGAGTTTTCCGCGTTGCGGCCGTGCGCCGCGTATTTCGGCTGTTGACAAAGCCGATTGTAGCGCTGCTGCTGTTTAACGGCTTGTTTTCTCTTTATCACGTTCCGTTCATTTTTGACGGGGTGAAAACGAATATGTGGTTGCACGCGTTGGTGACCTCCGTGATTTTCATTGCCGCGTTTTGCATGTGGTGGCCGCTCGTCAACAAGCTGCCCGATTGGCAGACGCTGTCCGGATTAAAAAAAATGGGCTACATTTTCGCTGACGGCATGCTGCTGACGCCGGCTTGTGCGCTCATTATTTTTGCCGATGCGCCGCTTTATGCGACGTATACCGATCCGAAAGCATGGATGGCGGCACTGGCTCTATGCGTTCCTCAAGGGACGTTGGCTTCGCTTGATTTGACTGGACCGCAAATGTTTTTATCGATGTCGCCGCTTCATGATCAGCAGCTTGGCGGTGTGCTGATGAAAATCATTCAAGAGATTGTGTACGGAACGATGCTATTTTTCATCTTCAGTGACTGGTATCGGAAGGAGCGGGAGAAAGAGCCGAACTTGGATATGGAGCTTAAACCGACCCAATGATCAGAGGAAAGGGAGAGAAACGATGGCTGTTTTACCGACGATCAGTACAAGCTGCATTGTGATCAGCGCCCTTCTTGTTGCTTACGGCTGGTATTTAATCAGCCGCCGGCGGGTCGAGGCGCATAAAAAAGTGATGCTGACCGCGGCGGTGTTCGCCCTCCTGTTTTTCACGATCTACATGTCGCGGACGTTGTTTATTGGCAATACGAGTTTTGGCGGACCGGAAACGGTGAAAGTGTATTACACGGTATTTCTCGTTTTTCACATCGTTTTAGCGACCGTAGGGGCGGTGTTTGGCCTTGTGACCATTTGGACAGGGCTGAAGGATCAACGGGGTCGCCACCGCCGCTTAGGGCCGGTTACGAGCATCATTTGGTTCGGCAGCGCCTCGACCGGGGTCGTCGTTTATTGGCTTCTTTACGTGCTTTACCCGGGCGGACAGACGACGTCGCTCCTCAAGGCGATTTTAGGTTTTTAGCCGGCCGAATGACGCCGGCCGGCCGCGCTGCATAGCATAACATAAACAGAGAATGCAGAGCGGGGGGAGAGCGGTGAATACGTTCCGATACCGGAGGCGGAGCGCCGTGGAGGCGACGTTGCTGATGATTGTGATGATGTGTGTGCAGGAGCAACGCGATGTCGTTCTTGACGACTGTGAAGCGCTTGTCATAGCAGGACAAGATGGACGGTGCCGCGTGCTTGTGAAGCTGTCTTTGCACTACGGAGCGCCGGTGATGGCCGTTTGCCGCCAGTTGCAGCGACAAATTGCCGAGGAAATCGCGGCGATGACCCCGTATGTAGCGGAGGCGGTTGATGTGGTGGTCAAACGGCTCGCCATGCCGTGAAAAAACGCATGAGCGCAAACGTCTCATGCGTTTTTTCCTTACTCTTTGATCTTCTCGATTTCGCTTTTGACTTGGGCCAATGCCTTTTGACACTGGTTGACGAGGGAAGACGGAAAATGTTCATCTTCGCCATACTCGACGCCGTGCGGATAATAATGTTTGCCTAAAATCGGTGTGAGCAATTTGATGAGCGCATAACGCGAATCAACGTCGCCTTCGATGGCGTACCCTTGGACGCGCAAATAGTACGTCCCTTCTTTCACAACGTATTTGCGGTCGTATGTAACCCGCTCGTAGTCCCATTGCCCCGCGCGCACAAAGCCGAGGCGCTCCATAATGTCATCAAGGCGGGACAGTTCAACCGTCTGATTTTCCAGTCCGCTATTTTCAAATTTCATGCTTCTTCCTCCTAACAACGCAGTATGGAAAGCGCCAAAAAGAAATGATCCTCTCATTTATAATAGTACGAAAACGGTTTGTTTTTCAACGAATTGTTTGCCGCCGTTGCCGTTTCGTCTTGCATTTTTTCCCGCGCCGAAGCGCACAATATAGAACGGAAAAGTTCCATGGGCAATGGTTTGCCCTCCACTGGGGATGAACATCCGGCTCAGTTCGGAATTTTCATGGGGAGCGATGTAACATCGACTCGGGGATGAAAGTGACCGTTTGCTGACGGGATTTTCGCAGAGAAGTTCCATGGGCAGCGAACCCTGCCCTCGACCCGTGGATAAAAATTACGCGCTAGTGCGGCGTTTTTACGGAAAAGATCCATGGGCAACGTTTTGCCCTCTACCCGAGGATGAACATCCGCGTCAGTGCGGCATTTTCACAGAAAGGAGGAAAATCATGCAAACGGTGCGGGATATTATGTCGACGGATGTGCAGTATTGCACCCCGCTTGACAATATGTATGAAGCGGCGGTAAAGATGCGCGATTTCGATATCGGGGCCATTCCGATCGTTGATGAGGGGCGGCTTGTCGGAATGATTACGGACCGCGACCTCGTCGTGCGCGGCATCGCGGAAAAGCATCCGGGCTCGACAGCGGTGACGGAAGTGATGAGCCGCGATATTACGGCGGTTTCTCCCGATGATTCCGTGCAGGCGGCGGCCGATCTGATGGCGCACCATCAAATTCGCCGCCTCCCGGTCGTTGAGAATGGCCGGTTGGTCGGGATGGTTTCCCTCGGCGATTTGGCGGTGAATCGTTATTCCGATGAACGGGCTGGCCGCGCGTTAAGCGACATTTCCGAACCGGCCCGCCATCCGTAGGACGACGGAGCTTGTGCCGCTTTTTTCGCAAAGAAAGGGGCGTTTTGGGCCGCCCTCTTTTTTTTGCTTTCGCAAAACCGCTATAATGACAGTAAGAAAACTGTGCAGAAAGCGGGAGTTGCTGGGTGAAATGGATGTTCCTTTTTTTGCTCTTGTTCATCGGATTGTACTTTTTCACGCCGAGTCCGCCGCCCCCAAGCCCCCCGGGGCAGCCGGAAATCAATGGGCATATGTTGAAAGAACCGAAGGCGACAGCCGGCTTAGTGACATTGATCGGCCAGCCAGTACAGGCGGTGAACCAACAGCTCGGTCGGCCTGATCGCGTCGATCCATCCGCCTATGGATATGAATGGTGGGTGTACAGGCGTCATCTCGACTCCTATGTACAGGTCGGTGTTGCTCGCGGAAAAGTCGTCACCATCTTGGCCGGTGGGGAACGAGTGAACGTTGAGCCGTTTGCGGTCGGCCAGCGCCTGCAGACGATTTTTCAAACGATGCCGGTTCTATCCAATATTAAAATTCAGCTCCCGAGCGGAACGTATCGATTCGAACTGTCGGAGCAAGATTATTCGACAAGGCCGGTGGTGAAAGTCGGTGCCGTCTATGCCCAGCTGTACGTAGACCGCTTCACTGACCAAGTGGCGGCCGTGCGTTTAATGGACGCGGAAACGTTTGTCAAGTTGCGGCCGTACGAGCTCGTTTATCGCGGGCATCTACCTGATGTTCCTACCCTTTCGGAAGAACAGCAGCGGATGGTTGATGCCGGCAATGCGAAGCAAATTTTTGACTGGACGAATCTCTTTCGCCGCCGCCATCAGCTGTCTGTTCTCGCTTGGGATGACGACGCGGCGGCGGCCGCAGCGAAGCACAGCCGCGATATGCATGATCATCAGTTTTTTTCCCATAAATCGCCGCGGTACGGTGATTTATCGGAGCGGTTGCAGGCGCTTCACATTCCGTTTCGGGTGGCTGGAGAAAACATCGCCGCTCACCAAGTGGACGGCGTTGAGGTGGCCATCGGTTGGTTGAATAGCGAAAAACATCGGGAAATAATGATGAATCGGGAGTTTACGCATCTCGGCGTCGGCGTTTACGGCGATTATTACACGCAAAATTTCTTTACGCCGCGTTGAAAATTGGGCGCACCCTCGCCTGTGAGGCACGATATGATATGGCAGATAGGCAAGAGTGGAGGAAAGGGATGAGAGCGACCATGGCCAAGCCTTTGCACCCATCCGTTGAACAGTTTAAGCAGTTTGTAAAAAAACATCCGAAACTCATCCAAGAGGTGCGCAGCGGCAAAAAAACGTGGAAGCAAGTGTATGAGGACTGGTACTTGTTCGGCGAGGACGATGAGATATGGGAGCCTTACCGGGAAAGGGACGGCAAACGGCACGAAGGGGAAAAAGGGGCGAGCAAGTGGCTCGACAAGCTGGCTGCCATGCTTGGACAGATGGACGCCGCTGAAGTGCAGAAACATTTGGCGAACGTCCAGCAGGCGATTGGGGCCATTCAAAGCATTCTTTCCGAATTCCAAGGGGCCAGCCAGCAGCGCCCAAACAAAGATGAACATCCGTTTTCCTTTCGGAAGGATTGAAGGATGGTGGCGATGAGAAAAGACGTATGGCAATATGTGCAAGGACAGCCGATGTTGCGAGCATTTTTGCGTGAACAGCCGCGCTGGTACCGGATTCTTGCCCGCCGTCCGCATGAGCTGGCCGCGTTCCAGCTGGCGGCGTTGCGTCATTATGAATTGACGATCCCGGACAAGGTGAAAAAATTTTCCCAGTCGCTGCAAATGGCTTCGCTGATGTGGCAAGTGTTTAAAGCTATGCGCGACTAATGGCTTCTTCCGACTCACAGCCAACATAATGAGAAACAGGTTGGATGCCATACGCGACTAATTGGGCCGTCGGCGGCAAAGACTATGAGTCAGAAAGGGAGTGATATCTTTGCCGAAACGGCTCAAATCGTTGGCTGGAGCCATGCTGTTCGTTGTCTTCGCCTTCTGGGCGCTGGTGCCTGCTCATGCCGAACGGGCGGATGCGCCGCTGCACGTCAACCATGAGGTGAAAGGAAGCGACGTGTTCATCGAATGTTTCGCTCCCCGCTTTCCGTTTCGCCAAGGGAGCGGCGGCGGGCATGTCGATGTGTATGTCAATGGGCAAAAAGTAACCCAAGTGTATACAGCCGCCTTTGTTGTACGCGGCTTGCCGAGCGGAACCCATCATATTCGTCTGGAGTTTGTCTATAACGATGGGAGAACGGCCGGCGTGGGGCACGAATTTGACGTTTCGATTCCGTAGTAAGGATTGAAGAAACCGGCTGTTACGGTCGAGCGCCGGCTGAGCCGCTTCTGCCATGCGCGCATGATCACCTAGAAGGCCGGTGAAAAACCGTTGTCGCACACCAATCGGTGTCATGTTCATTCAAAAAAGAAAGCTGGTTCTGCAAAGTTTCTCTCATTGGGAAATGGATGGAATCAGCAGCATTTTGCACGAAATCACCAGCCTCCTAGTGAAAAGGGCGTTCCACAGCGCGGGACGCCCTTTTTCGTTTTCCCTCCTTCTCTTTCCTTTTCCTTTTCGTTTTATTCATGGTATGATGAACGTATGGAGGTGCCATGTTGGTGAGAATTGCGACTCTCGAGCGCATCGAGATTCTAGATAAAGCAGAAGGGTTAGCGAAAATGATTGTCGAGTCCGAACTGGCCGAGGAATACCGCCGCGCATTTTGGCGGTTGAAGCAGGACCGCCGCGCCCAAGAGCTGATTTCCCGATTTGTTCAGCTCAAAGAGCAGTATGAGGACGTGCAGCGCTTCGGCAAATACCACCCTGATTATCGCCCAATCATGAAAGCAGTGCGCGAAGCGAAACGGGAGCTGGATTTGCACGAAACCGTCGCCGCTTTTAAACAGGCGGAGAAGGCGCTGCAACAGCTGCTTGATGAAATCAGCGTGCTGATCGGCAAAGCGGTATCGGAGCATGTGAAAGTGCCGACCGGAAATCCGTACTTTTTGTCGGCAGGTTGTTCCGGCGGCTGCCGAAGCGGTGGAGGCTGCGGCTGCCGCACATAGAAAAAAGGGGAAGGGACTATGTTTCCACAACGGCAAGGCATTATTGTTTGGCTTCATTCGCTGAAACACGGAAAACAGCTGCGCAAGTTTGGTAACATTCATTACATCTCCAAGCGGCTGAAGTATGCCGTCTTATACTGCGACATGGAGCAAGCGGACTATGTCATGAAAAAGCTCGCCGCGCTTCCGTTTGTCAAACGGGTGGAGCCATCGTACCGCCCGTTTTTAAAGCTAGAATTCGAATCAAAAGGAGAGAAAGAGAAAGATTCCCCCTATCCGCTTGGCTGAACGAAAAGAGGGCACGTAACGCGCCCGGGTGGGGAAATCGCGGCGGAATGAGGACGAAAACGGTCGAAATGTTCGCTGACTTGCAAAATGAGGACGACAGCGGGAAAAGCCGCCGGTTTTCAATCACTTCGATTACAGGCGGTCGAATGCCAGTACGTATCGAAAAGAGGGAGTTCCGGCTTTTTTTGGGGAACTCCCTCCTCTTTTTTGCCATGGCCGATCGCGCTGCGGCGGGGGCGGAAAGCTTGTTTCCCCTCAAGCGCTGACGATGGAAAGAAACCGGCTGTTTGCCAGCACTATTTCTCCAATCAAAAAATTGGTCGCACCGGTGCTGCTCGCCACACGTTCACTGATCGAGCAAGCGGAACCGCTCGTTTTCGCTCTCGTTCGTTCCCGTTATTGAAGCGGGGGAATAAAGCGGTTTAGGCGCATGATGCCGATCAAATGTTGATAATACAAATCGCGTTCGGCAAACCATGTCGATGGCTTGACGTCGAGATGAATCACGTTCATACCGAGCGCTTGGGCCGTTTCGGCAAACAGCTCATACCGTTTGTTTGGCTTGACAGCCGGGTCGGGAATGCCTTCGCGGCAAATGTAAAGCGGCTGGAAGTCGCCGGGGTCGGTCGGATGCAGGACAACGGCCAAGGAAACGACGGCCCGTCCTTGTTTCACCGTATGGAAAGCGAAAAAGCCGGAGACGCGATGACGGTTCGCGCGCGCCAGCTCGATCAGTTCATATATATCGGAATACCCTTCACCAAGTTCAATGAATCGTTGGATCATTGCTTGTTCCCCCTTGCAACCATCGTCCATTCTTAACTTTACCGGCTCTTGGCCGCGATTGCAATAAAAAAAACCTTGCGGAACCGTTCCGCAAGGTCCTTTCCAGTTTCTTGCCTCCGCGCAGGGCGGAACAAGAAACGGAAAGAATAAAGAAAAGGGAGAGGAGAAACCGGAGGAAGAACTTATGGGGAAACGTAAGTCTTCTCCGTCACTGGCAACGATGATGTTGCCATTACTCATTATGGCCCGTTCGCTCGTTTCTATACATTCGCGGGCGAAAAAATTCTTCAGTTTGACGTTTCTCAACTTTATGGTAAGATTACAACGAATCGATTTTGCGTGCGATGAGATGGAAACGACCAAGAATGGGTGAAGGCGATGAGAGTCATTTCCGGAACGTGCAAAGGAAGGAAACTGCAAGCGGTTCCAGGAATGTCGACACGGCCGACGACAGATAAAGTGAAAGAGGCCATCTTTAACATCATCGGCCCGTATTTTTCCGGCGGCATCGGTCTCGATTTGTTCGCTGGCAGCGGCGGTTTGGGCATCGAGGCGCTCAGCCGCGGGCTCGATCGCGTCATTTTCGTTGATCACGATCGGAAAGCGGTGCAGACGGTGCGAAAAAACGTCGCGGCCTGCGGGCTTGAGAAGCAGGCGGAAATTTACTGCAACGATGCCGAGCGAGCGCTGAAGGCGGTGGCGAAACGCGGCCTCCGGTTTTCCGTCATTTTTCTCGACCCGCCGTATAAAGAGAACCAGTGGCCAGCGCTTCTGTCCGCGCTTGCCGGTTGCCGGTTGTTGGAGCCTGGCGGCGTCGTCGTTGCTGAGCATTCGGCAAAAGCGCGCTTGCCGGAAACAGCCGACGGCTTGGTGCAATGGAAGCAGGAAACATACGGCATCACCGGTGTGACGATTTACAGGTGGAAAGGAGACGAAACCGATGGCGAGCATTGCCGTTTGTCCAGGGAGTTTTGATCCGGTGACTTACGGACATTTGGATATTATTAAACGCGGGGCGAGAGTGTTTGACCAAGTGTACGTCGCGGTGCTGAACAACTCGGCGAAAAAGCCGCTGTTTACCGTTGAGGAGCGGATCGAACTGTTGCGCGCGGTGACGCAGTCGCTCCCAAACGTCCATGTCGAATCGTTTCATGGCTTGCTGATTGATTACGCCCGCAGCAAAAAAGCGAATGCCATCTTGCGCGGTTTGCGCGCGGTATCTGATTTTGAGTACGAAATGCAGATCACGTCCATGAACCGCGTTCTTGACGAAAACATTGAAACGTTTTTTATGATGACCAACAGCCAGTACGCGTTTTTAAGTTCCAGCATCGTCAAGGAAGTGGCCAAATACAACGGCGATATTTCCGAACTGGTGCCGCCGGTTGTCGAGCAGGCGCTCAAAAAGAAATTTGCTTCGCTGGCTGCCGACGGGCCATAGCGATGACGGCCAGCGATCACGTCCTAAATCAACACAGCTTGTTTTCTTGCCGACGGGCTATAGCGATGACGGCCAGCGATCACGTCCTAAATCAACACAGCTTGTTTTCTTGCCGACGGGCCATAGCGATGACGGCCAGCGATCACGTCCTAAATCAACACAGCTTGTTTTCTTGCCGACGGGCCATAGCGATGACGGCCAGCGATCACGCCCCCAATCAACACAGCCTGTTTTCTTGCCGACGGGCCACAGCGATGACGGACAACCCCGCCCCTCGCCCGGCCGGGCCGGCAGCGGGCGAGGGAGGCGGTCAAGAGCAGCGCGGGCGTCTCGCGGATTTAGGAACGGCGGGGCCGTTCGCTGGCCGCTTTGGCCGTCAGCCATATATACAGGCAAAGGAACAGCATGGTGATCAGCGGCCCGTATGGCATCAGCCCTAAGTGTTCCTCTGGACGAGCGGAGGCTAACATATGGAAAAACGCTGGAATGTGGCCCGACTCGCCAGTCGCTGTCTCGACATACAGCGGCTGCCAAAGCGCATATGTAAAGATAGCAGCAAAGAACCCGTGCAGCAGGCGGGCGACCAAAAACGGCTGAAAGCGAATGTTCGCTTCGGCTAAAATGCTCGCGACCTGCGCTTGAACGGAAAATCCGCCGAACGCGAGAATGAAGCTGACCGCCACCGCTTTTTCCAACAATGTCGCCCCGTCGGTTTCGCTGATCATCTGGCTGCCGAGCGTAATTTCAAACAGGCCGGAAAACACCGGAATATCGAGCTTTTCCGGCAGCTGGACGAGGTGAAGCAGACGGCGGACGAGCGGAGCGAGCTGCTCGGTGAAATGCATAACGTTCAACAGTTGATTGACAACGGAAAAGAGAATAATAAAACCGCCGATCATCAACAGCGTTTGCACAGACGAGCGCACCGCATCACCAAGCAGTTTGCCAAGCGGCTGTTCGTTTTTCACCCGCGTGCGGTGCAGCGTCCGCAAGGCATACGGCAGCGAGAACGGCCGGCGTCTGCTTTTTGGCTGCCCCCGCTCCTTTCGGATGCCGTGAAAACGCATGATCAGCCCGACGGTGATGTTTCCTAAGTAATGCGAGGCGGCCAGCACGAAGCCAAGCTGCGGGTTGTGGAAAAATCCGGCTGACACTGCGCCGAAAATGAACAGCGGATTCGATGAATTGGTAAACGAAGAGAGCCGCTCCGCCTCAATGGTGGACAGCTGCTTTTCTTGGTATAACCGCGCCGTCAGCTTGGCCCCCGATGGGTAACCGGACGCCATGCCCATCGCCCAAGCGAATCCGCCGACTCCCGGGACGCGGAACAGCGGGCGCATGAGCGGCTCCAGCAAGACGCCGAGAAAGTTGACGACGCCAAAGCTGATGAGCAGCTCTGAGACGATAAAAAACGGCAAAAGCGATGGAAACACGACTTCCCACCACATCGTGAGGCCGCGGATGGACGCCTCAAGCGACTGTTTCGGGTAGCTAATGAGCGCAAACGCGAACAAGGTGGCAGCGGAAGCGAGCAGCGCCGTTTTCCCTTTTGTTCCCCAGTTTCGTTTCAATGGTCTCCCCCCTTTTTTGCCGTGCAGCTTGGCGCGGTACAACCTCATATACCCTAATATACGAGCATAGGGGGACGTTTTAGACCATAAGATGGGAGCGGAGAATGCTGCGGCAGCAAAGGGGGGAGGAGGTATGCCGCCGAAAATAGGCGTAGCGCTTGGGTCAGGGGGAGCGCGCGGGTTTGCGCACCTTGGGGTTTTGAACGTGTTGGAAGATGAACAAATTCCGATTTCCTATCTGGCCGGCAGCAGCATCGGGGCGCTTGTCGCTGTGTTGTACGCGAGCGGCCACGGCCTTCATCGCCTTTATCGGCTCGCCCAATCGTTTCGGCGCAACGATTTTCTTGATTGGACAGTGCCGAAAATGGGGTTGATCGCCGGGGAACGAATTACGCAGTTCATTCGGTTGCTGACGAAAGGGAAGCGGCTTGAGGAGCTCTCGCCGCCTGTGGCGGTGGTCGCCACCGACTTGCGGACGGGGGAAAAGGTCGTGTTTCGGGAAGGGGAAGCGGCGCGTGCGGTGCGGGCGAGCATTTCGATCCCCGGCATTTTTGTGCCGGCGGAAATGAACGGTCGGCTGCTGGTCGATGGCGGCGTTGTCGACCGCGTGCCGGTGTCGGTCGTCCGCGCGATGGGCGCCGACCTTGTGATCGCCGTTGATGTCGCTCCGCTGAACACGAACGCCGAAATCACGTCGATCGCGGATGTGATTTGGCAAAGTTTAGATATTTTACAAGCGGAACTCGTCATCCATCGCCAGCTTGCCTCGGACGTGATGATTCGTCCGCGTGTTGAATCGTACAGTTCCCAAGCGTTTACGGACATCAAAGAAATCATCGCCCGCGGAGAAGAGGAAGCGCGCAAGCAAATCGCTGCGATCCGCCGAGCGATGGAACAGTGGAAGGAGCCATCGTCACGATGAAAAGACGAACGTATATCGTTGCTTTTGTTCTTGGCGTCGTCCTTACTTTTCTCCTCATTTTTATCAAATTGCCGTACTATGTGACGATGCCGGGAAGCGCGCAAAGTTTACGGCCGCTCGTGCACGTTGAGCACGGTGACCGCGATGCCGGCACGTTGATGTTGACGACGGTGCGGATGGGGCGGGCGAATGTGGCATCGTATTTGCTCGCCCATATCCGCCCGTTTTATGAGCTGTATCCGGCGGAGGAAATCAAGCAGGAAGGGGAGAGCGACAAAGACTATACGCTGCGCCAGCTTGAGCTCATGGAACAGGCGAAAGAAGCGGCGATCATCGTCGCCTATCGGCAGGCTGGGAAACCGGTGTCGTATCAACCGCGCGGCGCTTATGTCATGAGCGTTCTTTCCGATATGCCGGCCGCCGGGCGCTTGAAAACCGGCGACCTCATCGTTGCTTTGGACGGAAAACCGCTCGCCACATCGGAGCAAATGGTCAGCTATCTCCGCGGAAAGAAGGCGGGCGACCGCGTTCGTGTCGCGTTCATCCGCGGCGGGAAGCGGCGGGAAGCCGAGATTGCTTTGCGGCCGTTTCCAGATCATCCCGATCAAGCCGGCCTTGGGGTGATGCCGGTGACCGAGTATGACATCCGTACCGATCCGCCCGTTCAGATCGATTCGGAACAAATCGGCGGCCCGTCGGCCGGGCTCATGTTTTCGTTGGAAATTTACAATCAGCTCGTTTCCGAAGACATCACGAAAGGTCATAAAATCGCCGGCACCGGAACGATCGATCTGAACGGAAACGTCGGCCCGATCGGCGGTGTTTCGCAAAAAGTGGTGGCCGCTGACCGCGAAGGGGCTGAAGTGTTTTTCGCGCCCAACGAACATGGGGCACCGGCATCCAATTACCGCGAGGCGCTGCGGACGGCGAAGCAAATCGGGACGAAAATGAAAATCGTCCCGGTCGATACGTTTGATGATGCGATTCGTTATTTGCGCTCCATGCCGGAAAAATAAATGGGCGCTGTGGCGTATTCTTCCCGAAAAGCACGGCTCGCAAGCGGCTCGGGAAAAGCGGCGGCGTACGCGGCCGCCGCTCGTTTTTCCTGCTCGTAAAGCGGATCGCCGTTGAGCTTCGCGGCTTTGGCAACGAGCGGCAGCGCCAGCTGTTTTTTCACCTGCTGCAAGTAGCGGCGACCGGTTTCGCTCATGCCTAGCAGCCGAATGTACGTCGGGTCGGCCGCCTCGCTTTGCGCTTCTTTGGTGAAGTGGGTCAGCACATGGGTGCACAGACGCTGCAACCTTGTCCACGTGTAGCGCTTCGTTTTCACCGCAGCGATGAAAGCGGCAAACGTTTCCGCCGCGGCGATGCGCTGTTTCAGCCGATGTTCAATTCCTTCTTCGACTCCGGCGATGCGGCGCAAGTCGGCTTCTGTGGCCGTCAGCAGCCGGTATTTTAACAGCGGAAAGTACATTTCCCAATCATGCAAGCGGCCGTACGTCTCTTGATATTGGCGAAGCTGGTCGAGCGCGGCGGCCGGTACGTACGCAGCGACCGCTTCGAGCTGCCCGGTTTGCCGCAAAATTTTTCGCACGCTAGTGGCGCTGGCGATCGACGGGTGGGAAACCGATTCATCATGGTAGCCGGCCGCGCGCCTTGGGATCGTGTGAGGCGTCATCGGCAATGCGTGTTGCCGGATGGCTTTCACGTAGGCAAAGCCAAGCACGTTGTTCGGCTTCGATAAATCGAGCGGAGCGGCGCCAAGCGCTTGCCACGCCGCGGCCGCGGCTCTCGGAAAGCTTTGTCCGCGCGCCAGCTCGGCGCGGACGAGGGAATCGAATGGCTCCTGCTGCTCGCTCCATGTGTCGGCCGCCGATAAAAACGCGGCAATGTCCCCGGATTCGCTGCCGAAGCAAAGTTCCCGGCAGCCGATGGCGGCGAGCAGTCGAACGGCGCCTGAGGCGAACCGTTCCGCCGCTTGGACAGCGAAGGCGTACGGCAGCTCAATGACGATATCGATGCCGGAAGCGAGCGCCATTTTCGTCCGCGCCCATTTGGAGACGATGGCCGGTTCGCCTCGCTGCAGGAAATTTCCGCTCATGACCGCGATCAAGCAATCCGCGTTCGTTTTTCGTCTCGTTTCTTGCAAATGGTGAAGATGACCGTTATGAAAGGGGTTGTATTCCACAATCACGCCAACGGCTTTCACGGTTTTCGCTCCTTTTCGTCAAGGCGATAGTTTCTTTCGCGAACATGAAACAAATGCGAGCCATCTGTATTCATTTGTCCCCTTTTTTCTGTCGCGAACATAAAACAAATGCGAGGCCGGACGTGTCCGGTCAGACCGCATCATGGGGTTCCATGCATTTAGTATAAAGCATGCAAGCGACTTCCAACGCCCGTCCTCCCCTTTCGCAAGAGGCGCTCCATGCATTTAGTATGAAGCATGCAAGGGCATCGGTTCAACGGTTTTGTCCTTTTGCCTCCGTGGAAAAACAGCCGTTTTTTCGCCGGGCTTTTAGGGCGCATGGGGAGGGCGCCGTTTGGAAATGATGGAACTATGCGCCTCTGATTGGCGGGCGTCAAGAAAGAGGAGGGAAGCGTCCCGGTTCCGCCGCCGATGTTCGTTGACGAACGAAAAGGGCAGGATGGTCAAGAGGTGTCGAGCGGAGAGAGTTCGCGTCCGCTGTTGCCTTCGCCATCGGCTTTCAACACCGATGGTTGTAAAGAAAAAACATTGACAAAAATAGAAACGAAACGTATAATTTTATTCGTTGCCTTGAGGTGATAGTTGATGAAATGGACGGTCCAACAACTTCGCCGTTTCCAACATAAGGAAATGGTGGTTGATGAGACGATCGATGTGTCTGATTTGAAACAAATCGACACATTGATTCGCGACATTTCGCCGGTGCGCGTCCAAGGGAAAGCGGATGTTGCTTCGACAAAGTTTACGTTTCATTTGACGCTGTCCGGGACGATGGTGCTGCCGTGCTCGCGGACGCTTGTTGATGTCCATTATCCGTTTTCCATTGAGACGACGGAGACGTTTTTTGCCGAGGGTGCCGGTTTGGCGGAAACGGATGACGATACCCATGTGTTGACCGGAGATACGGTGGACTTACATCCGATTATCCGTGAACTCATTTTACTGGAAATCCCATTGCAGCTCATCGCCGACAGCCCGGCGGCTGATGGAGCGCCGCAGCACGGAGAGGGCTGGGATGTCCTCACAGAGGACGAATGGGAGAAAGTCGTGCAAGAGCGCGAGGCGAACAAAGTGGATCCCCGCTTGGCGGGGCTGGCGAAATTTTTTGAGGAAAAACGGGAGAAATGATTAGGAGCGGCCTTGCCGGCTGAAGGCGCCGGAAGCGAGCGCTTCGGTCCGGCAGCTGCCTTGTTTGCCGGCAGGCGGTGTCCGGAAAGGGCGGCCGCCCGCTGGCATCGATATGCTGAATGCGCTCGACAAGGAGGTGGGAACGATGGCAGTACCTTTTCGAAGAACATCGAAAACGAGAAAACGGCTGCGCCGTACACACTTCAAGCTGCAAGTGCCGGGCATGGTGCAATGCCCAAACTGCGGTGAGTGGAAATTGGCGCACCGCGTCTGCAAAGCATGCGGAACGTACAAAGGAAGAGATGTCGTTAACAAATAATGGCCGACATCTGACGACAAGCTGTCCGATTATCGGACAGCTTTTTTTATTTCCGCCAAGCAGGAAATCGGTCGATGGCTGCCCAATTCATCAAGCGAAAAGGAAGAAAAGCAGCGAGGGATGCAAGCGAAAGGAGAGAAGCACCGATGGAAGCGAAAATGGAATATGAGGCTGGCGTTGGCCTGTTTACGATTTGCCGGCCGGAAAAGCGCAATGCCATCAACTTTGCGGTGATGGAGGCGTTGGAAGAAGCGATGAAACGGGCGGCGGCCGATGAACACGTCAAAGTGTTCGCCATAACGGGCGCCGGCGGCGAGGCGTTTTGCTCCGGCGGCGATTTACACGAGTTTGGGCATTTGCGTGGCGCGGAAGCAAAACAAATGCTTACGCGCATGGGGGAGCTGCTGTACAAGTTGTTGACGTTTCCGAAACCGACGGTCGCCCTCGTCAACGGAACGGCGATCGGCGGCGGCTGCGAGCTGGCGACCGCTTGCGATATCCGTTTGGTCAAGGAAGGGAGCCGGATTGGATTTGTGCAAGGGCGGCTTGGCATCACTACCGGCTGGGGAGGGGCGTCGATGTTGTTCGCCAAGCTTCCGTACGGACAGACGCTCGATGTATTGCTGCGCGCGGAGCTGATGACGGCTGAGGAGATGAAAGCGCGCGGTTGGACAGATGCCATTGTGCCGGCCGAGTCGTGGCGCGAACAATGGCGTCAGCGGCTCGCGGTCTACACGGAGCGGCCGCTTGCTGTTTTACAGGCGTACAAAGCGACGGCTAACGAAAAATGGCGAACGGCTTGGTTTCGTGAGCAGTTTTTCGCCGAGATCGACCGCTGTGCCGAACTGTGGGGATCTCGCGAACATGAACAGGCGCTGCGCGCTTTTTTGCACAAGAAGTAATTTTTCCTTCTACCGTTTCTAGCAGCCGCATACATATAATGACAAAGCGGTGATCAGGGGGAGGGGGAAGGAGATGACAGGCATCCGCCAAGACGCATGGACAAAGGAAGAAGATGAGCTGTTGGCCAAGGTCGTTCTTCAGTATATTCGCGAAGGCAACACCCAGCTGGAAGCGTTTGCTGAAGTGGGACGACGTTTGTCGCGGACGGCGGCGGCGTGCGGATTTCGGTGGAACTCGTGCGTCCGCAAGCAGTATAAAGAGGATATTGAACTAGCGAAGCAAGAGCGGAAAAGGCGAAAAAAAGAGGTGGCGGCGATCAAGGAAAGCGGGGGATGGGCGAAGGTGGAAGCGGAAGGGAAACAGCACTTGTCATGGCCGGACGTGCTGGCGTTTTTGCAGGCGGAGGAACAAAAGGCGCGCGAGGCCCGGCGGGCAGCGGACGAAAATCGGGCGCTGAAAAATGATATGGAGCAGCTCCAGCAAATGGTAACCAAGCTGCAAATGGAGAAAGAGGCGCTCGAAAAACAGTTGGCCGCTGTTCAAGAAGAGTATAAGACGTTGCTGGCGATTATGGAACGGGCGCGTCAAATGGTGGCCGATCATGAGAAGCCGGGGCCGAACGAGGCGGATGGCGCCGGTGAAAGCTGAAAAGCTGGCTGTTAGCCGGCTTTTTTTTCTTAACGGAACCAACAGATGTTTGCTACAATAAGGCTAACGTCATATGCCAAGAAAGCGGGGGAGAGGAAGCTTGAAAATCGGGATTGTCGGCGGTGGAGCGGTCGGTCTGCTGCTCGCGGCTTACCTTGGACGCCACCATGAAGTGACGATATACACAAGACGCTTGGCGCAGGCCAAACAGTTGGCTGAGCAAGGAGTGGCGCTCGAAAAAGACGGGGAAACGACAACGGTGGCGGTCAGGGCGCGGCCGTTTGCCGACGCGGAGCTGAACGAGCCGCTCGTGTTCGTAGCGGTCAAACAGTATGACCTTGATGCCATCTGGGCACGAGTCGACGCGTTTCGCCGCGTGCGCACCCTCGTGTTCGTGCAAAACGGCATGGGCCATCTTGATTCGCTTCCGTTGTTGGCCGGCCAAACGATTCTGGCTGGCGTCGTTGAACACGGGGCGTGGAAACGGGATGATCGCACAGTCGTACATACAGGCGTCGGCAAGTTGACGTTGGCAGTCCGCTTCGGCTCGATTGGCGATGTTCGCGAACTTCAGAGCGATGATCCTCATTTTCCGATCGAGTGGGCCGATGATTGGAAGCGCATGCTTGTCGACAAGCTTGTCGTCAATGCGGTTATCAACCCGCTCACGGCGCTTTTGCAAGTGAACAACGGTGCGCTCCTGGAGGTGGCTCCGTATCGCGAAATGATGGTGCAGCTGTTTGATGAAGTGCGGCAGGCGCTGGCGCTTGCCGATGAGCAGCGGGCGTGGGAACGCATCGTTCACATCTGCCGAAAAACGGCGGACAACTATTCGTCGATGTATATGGATTTGGCGCATGGACGTCGAACGGAAATTGACGCCATTTTAGGCTATGTGCTTCAACAAGGTGAAGCGCGCGGGGTGGCGCTGCCGCTTATTCGCTTTTTGTTTTGCGCCATCAAAGGGAAGGAAGGGAGGGAGGAGGATGGATGAGTGGCTTGCTTCAGCGTTGGCAACGTTTATTACCGCGCCGCTTTTGTTGTTTTTGCTCGTCTACGTTGGCGCGCGCCTGTTTGGCCGGCGCAAGCGGTCATCGTTTTACGCCGCCGTCAACGCGGCAACGGTGTTTTTCATCGCCGCTGTTTATTTTTTGCTGGCGGTCGTGTTTCATCGGTCGTACCTCGTTCCCCTTCTTCTCTTTTTGTTCGTTTTGCATGGATTGATCGCGCTCGGCTATTGGCGGAAACAAGGGGACTTCCGCCTGCGCGCGGTGTTTCGCTTATTTTGGCGGGCGAGCTTTCTTATTTTTGCCTCTCTTTACGCGGGGCTAATGGTTTATGGCATTGTCGTGCGCATTGCGGCCAGCCTTTAAAAGAGGAAGGGGCGGCGCGCAGCTCGATCCGGATCTCCGGTGGCCGGCTAGCGAAGAGGCGGTTTCCGTCGTTCAGCGGGTTGGTGAAAAACTAGAATGGCGACGCAGGCGGATATAGACGTCTCTTTCCGTCTTCTAGGAGGGCGGTGAAAAACGACTGCCACGAGCAAATCAGCGGCATCTCGCCAAAAAAGAAGGCTGATTTCGCTAAGTTTTTCTAACTGAGAAACAGATGGAATAGCACTATTTTGTACTAAATCACCGCCCCTCTAGGAGGGCGGTGAAAAACGGTCGTTTCTCTTGAGCAATGGGGAAACGTTTGAAAGGCGCTCTTGACGCGACAAGGCTTATCTGTTTGAGAAACGGGCTTGATCAGCGGCTTGCTCCCTTAAATCACCAGCCTTCTAGTGGATTGGTGAAAAACCGCTGTTTGCCCTGATTGGCGATGGAACGGGTGAACGTCGCTGTTTCCCCCGATCGATCAGGAGATGCGCGATATCCGAACGGCTGAGCATGGCTTTTTTCTCTTGGCGCCAAACGTGCTATACTCAGGAAAGAATACATAGAAAGGGAGTTTTGGGCCATGGAAGTTCGCGATATTTCGCTGCCGGCAGCGACGAAGTTGGCCGCTGATTACATAACAGGTGCGTTTCCAGCTGAGCGGGGATTCGCCTATGCGCGGGTGGACGATGAGGCGTTCCGCCGGCGGTTGTCTTATTTGCAAGAAAAAACGTATGCTCGACGCCCGCTCGCCGATTATTTGCGCGCCTACCATCGCCGGCTTGGGGCGGGAGCCAAGACGATGGGCAACATTGAACGATTGAGCGACGAGCGGAGCGTTGTCGTCGTCGGCGGGCAGCAAGCCGGGCTGTTGACCGGTCCGCTTTATACGATTTATAAAATCATCACGATCATCCGTTTGGCCAAAGAGCAAGAGGAAAAACTAGGTGTGCCGGTCGTCCCGCTGTTTTGGATCGCCGGCGAAGACCACGATATCGCCGAGATCAATCACGTTTACGTGGTGGAAGGGGGAGAAGTGAAAAAAGCCGTTTATCCGCACAAGGTCAATGATAGGCGGATGGCGGCCGATCTCCCGCTTGATCGGCGGCTGGCCGAAGAGTGGGTGGAGCGCGTCGTCAAAACGTACGGGGAAACAGACGTCACGAATGAACTGCTCTCCTTCCTTTTTTTCTGTCTCGATGGGGCGGCTACGTTTGTCGACTTTTTTGCCGCCATCGTGCTGCGTTTGTTCGCCGATGAGGGACTGGTCGTTTTGAACGCCGGCGATGCCGCCGTGCGTCCGCTCGAACGCCGTTTTTTCGCCGAGCTTATCAACCGTCACCGGGACGTAACGTCCGCTGTGTTGGCTCAGCAAGAAGCGCTGCGCACGCTCGGGTATGCGCCGCTCATTGAAATAGGGCCTGATGCGGCCAATTTGTTTTATTACGACGGCCATGAGCGCTCGCTGTTGCACTACGATGAACAAACCGGACGGTTTCGCACTAAAGCGGGGAATGTCGTCTGGACGAAGGAAGAGCTGCTCGTGCTCGCTGAAACGAAGCCGGCCTGTTTCAGCAACAACGTCGTCACCCGCCCGCTAATGCAAGAATATTTGTTGCCGACGCTCGCGTTTGTCGCCGGGCCCGGCGAGATCGCTTATTGGGCGGAATTGAAGGAGGCGTTTCCGCTGTTCGGGATGGAAATGCCGCCGGTTGTGCCCCGGCTGCAAGCGACGATCGTCAGCCGTTCGCTGCAAACGGACTTGGCCGATCTCGGCTTGGAAGCGGCTGACGTATTGCGCGGGCAGCTTGATGTGGTGAAGCAACAGTGGTTGAAACGAACGGCGGAAGCCCCGCTTTCGAGCGCGTTTGCCAAAGCGAAAGCGGAAGTGGAGGCGGCGCATCGGCCGTTGCGGGAGCTCGGGATGGCCATTGATCGCGGATTGGAGGGATTGATGGCGAAAAATGCTGCCATCATCCAGGCGCAAATCGAGTTTCTTCAACAGGCGCTAGAGCGGGCGCTTTTGCGTAAACACGAAACCCAATGGCGGAAATTTTGGCGCGTGGAAACCGCGCTTCGGCCGCACGGCGCGCCGCAGGAGCGGATTTGGAACGTGTTTTACTATGTGAACCGTTACGGATTTGATTTTGTAGAAAAACTTTTGTCCATTCCTGCTCCGGAAAACGGAATGCATAAAATTGTATATATATAAGGCTTTTTCAAAGAAAAAGTCGAAAAGAAAAATCCTGTTTCAAGCAGGATTTTTTTTTTGTAAAAGGAATTGTAAAAAAACAACGTTTGTGTTTTGGAAATAAAAGTAAAGTCTGTCAGAACGGATAGCGCACTGCTCGTTTCCCCATCCGACAAAAAGAAACAAAAAGGGACGGTTTTTTACAAAAAAAGCTAAAATTTTGCTTCTGTTTGCGATATAATAAGGGAGCGGCCCTTGGTGACGCCAAGGAGCCGGCAAGCAGCAAAGGTGGTGGACATGTGTTTCGACATACAACAGTGTTGCTAAAAGAGGCGGTGGATGGGCTGAACGTTCGCCCGGACGGCGTTTATGTCGATTGTACGTTGGGCGGCGGCGGCCATAGCGAATATTTGCTCTCTCTTCTTTCAGAACGCGGCAAACTGTTTGCGTTTGACCAAGACGAAGCCGCCATTGCTCATGCGCGGAAACGGCTGGCCCGCTACGGCGAGCGAGTGCAGTTCGTGCACCGCAATTTCCGATTTTTGCGGGAAGAGCTTTCAGCGTTTGGCGTTCACTGTGTTGACGGCGTCCTTTTTGATTTAGGGGTTTCTTCGCCGCAGCTCGACGAACCGGAGCGCGGCTTCAGCTATCAGCATGATGCGCCGCTGGATATGCGGATGGATCGTACGCAGTCGCTGACGGCGGCGGAAATTGTCAATCGTTGGCCATATGAGGAACTCGTGCGCATTTTTTTTCGCTACGGCGAGGAAAAGTTTTCAAAGCAAGTGGCGCGCAAAATTGAAGAGGTGCGCCGCCAAAAGCCGATTGAAACAACCGGTGAACTCGTCGAGGTGATCAAGGCGGCCATCCCAGCACCGGCGCGCCGCAGCGGCGGGCATCCCGCCAAGCGCATTTTCCAGGCGCTTCGCATCGCGGTCAACGATGAACTCGAAGCGTTTCGCGAGGCGCTCGAGCAGGCGATTGAATTGCTAGCGCCGGGCGGCCGCGTGAGCGTCATTACGTTTCATTCCCTTGAAGACCGCATTTGCAAAGAAACGTTCAAAAAGGCGAGCGAGCGTCCGCCGCTTCCCCCGGGGCTTCCGGTTCTTCCCGAGGAAGGGCGGCCCGTGCTGAAAATCATTACGAAAAAGCCGATCGTTCCTTCGGAAAACGAGTTGGAGCAAAACCATCGCGCCCGCTCGGCCAAGCTTCGCATCGCTGAAAAACGATGACCGATGCAAAGGCGCAGCGCCCAGTAGGGCAACGGCCGGCAAGGGCAAAAGAAGGGACATCACATCGAACGGCCATGACCGCATGGCGGTTGGCCATACCGAACAAAACGAGTGGAGAAACAGGAGGGGAACAATGGTGAACGATGCAGCTGTCAAAGTCGTGCGTGAACAAGGACGTCCGGCCGCGTCGCCGAGCCGGGCGCCGCGGCGGAAGCGGCGCTTTCGCCTGTCGCTTGCTGAAAAGCTGTTGTTTGTTTCGTTTTGCTTGTTTGTCGTTTATGTGGCTGTTCACATCGTGGCCAACCAAGTGCGCCTTTATGAGCTGAACCGGCATGTCCAGCAGCTTGAAGCGACGATTGGCGAGCAGAAAAAAGCGAACAACGACTTGTACGTCGAGGTGCAGCGGCTGAGCGCGTACGAGCGCATTTTGCAAAAGGCGAAAGAGCTCGGTTTGTCGCTTGACGAAAACCGCGTGAAAGTTGTGCAGGAATGATGGCCGATGGAAACAAAGAAGCATCGCAACACCCATCGGGGGGCATGGCTGTTGTTTTGCCTGTTCGGCTTGGCTTTCTCGCTCTTGTTTGCCCGCTTTATCCAGCTCGGATGGACCGGAAAAGCGGAAGGGCACCCGGTGGCGGAAATCGCCGAACAGCAGCGCAAGCAAACGCGGACGCTTGAGGCGAAGCGCGGCACGATTTTCGACCACAACGGCGGCATTTTGGCCCAAGACGTGCCTTCCTACACGCTTGTCGCGGTGTTGGATCCGAACATGACGACCGACCCGAACCATCCGCGCCATGTCGTTGATCCGGAAAAAACGGCGAAAAAGCTCGCTCCATTGCTCGGCATGGACGTCGAAAAGGTGAAGCGCATTTTAACGAAAAAGGCGAAGCAGGTAGAGTTCGGATCGTATGGCCGCAACATCAGCTTTGAGCTGAAGCGGAAAATTGAAGCGCTCGACCTGCCGGGCATCGCTTTCATCCGCGATACGACCCGGTTTTATCCGAACGGCACGTTCGCTTCGTATGTGGTCGGCTACGCGCAAAAAAACGAGCATAACGACACGGTCGGCCAAATGGGCATCGAAAAACAGCTTGACCGCTATTTGCGGGAAAAAGACGGCTATGTATCTTTCGACGGCGATGCGAACGGGTTTCGCCTTCCGGGGGGAAAGGAGCATATCGTCAAGCCGAACAACGGCGCGAATGTGTATTTAACGATCGATGAAAAAATTCAAACGTTTTTGGAAGACGCTATGAACGGCGTTGAAAAACAATATAGGCCGAAAAAGATGATCGCCATTGTCGCCGATCCGAAAACGGGGAAAATTTTGGCTATGGCGACTCGCCCGAGCTTTGATCCTAACAAGCGCAACATCACCAACTTTTTCAATGACGCCATCTCCTATCCGTACGAACCGGGCTCGACGATGAAAGTGTTCACGCTCGCCGCAGCGATTAACGAAGGGGTGTACAACGGCAATGAAACGTTTCATTCAGGTTCTTATCGAGTCGGGCCGAATATCGTTCGTGACCATAACGATGTCGGTTGGGGAACGATTACGTTCAATGAAGGAGTGCAGCGTTCCTCGAACGTCGCTTTCTCGATTTTGGTGAAAGAGAAGCTGGGAGAAGACCGGTTTTTGCAATACTTGCACCGCTTCCATTTCGATCAGAAAACCGGCATTGACTTGCCGAACGAGGCAGTCGGACAAATTCGCTACCGCTATCCGATCGAACGGATCACGACGGGATTCGGCCAAGGGACATCGGTGACGCCGATTCAGCAAATCCAGGCGGCAACAGCGATCGCGAACGACGGGAAAATGATGAAGCCGTACGTCATTGAAAAAGTCGTCGATCCGGACAGCGGCAAAGTCCTCCTTGATCATGAGCCGACGGTGGTCGGCGAACCGATCACGGCGGAAACGGCGCGAAAAGTGCGGGACATTTTAGAGACGGTCGTCACGTCGGAACACGGCACCGGCCGTCCTTATCAAATCGAAGGCTACCGCGTCGCCGGCAAAACCGGGACGGCGCAAATTCCGTCCGCCGCCGGCGGCTATTTGACCGGACGGGAAAACTACATTTTTTCCTTTTTAGGCATGGCGCCGGCCGATGACCCGAAGCTGCTCATGTATGTCGCCGTTCAACAGCCGCACCTCGATGTGACCGAAACCGGGGCGGCGCCGGTGTCGCAAATTTTTACAACGGTGATGAAAAGCAGCCTGCAATATTTGCACATTCAACCGGTCGAAGAGAAGCGCACCGAAGAAAAGGCGGCGCAGCGGCCGCTCGATTCCTTCATCGGCCAGCCGGCGGAACTGGCCGCCAAACAGGTGAAAGAAAGCGGCTATGTCCCGGTCGTGATCGGTCGCGGCCGCTCCGTTGAAGACCAGCTGCCACAAGCCGGCGAGGACGTGCTCGTGGGCGAGCGAGTTGTGCTCAAGACGGATGGGACCGCCGCGATGCCGGATTTGCGCGGCTTTTCGCTTCGCGACGCCATGAAAGTGGCCCGCGTTCTCGGATTGCGGCCGAGCACCAAAGGAAGCGGCTACGTCATCAGCCAAAGTATTCGCCCGGGGGCGGAAGTGCGCAAAGGAGATTACTTGATCGTCGAGCTCGCTCCGCCGCGCCAGTGGGAGGAAGCGGCGGCGAGAAAGGCGAAGGAGGCAGCGGAACGAAAAGACGACGGCCCGCATGAATGATTTTTTGCCGTTCTACAACGGGGCGTACAAGCATATAGTGGAACGAGCCCACGATAAAGGAGGTTCCGCCATATGCGCGTATCGTACGTGACCGTGCGCAAGCGGTTGACGATCGTCTTTTTGACCGGAATTTTGATTTTTGCGATTATCGATCTTCGTCTTGGCTACGTCCAATTTTGGCTCGGCGATCTGTTAGCGGAACGGGCGAAAGGGCTGTGGGGCAGGAACATTCCGTTTGAGCCGAAGCGCGGCGAAATTTTGGATCGCAATGGCGTCCCGTTGGCGACCAACATGAGCGCGCCGACGGTGTACGTCATTCCCCGACAAGTGAAAAACCCAGCGCAGGCAGCGGAAAAATTGGCGCAGGCATTGGGGGGCTCCGTCGAATCGATCTATAAACAAATCACGCAACCAACATCGATCGTCCGTCTCAAAGAAGGGCGGAAAATTTCCAATGAAAAGGCGGCGGATGTGCGCGCTCTCGATCTCGACGGCGTGTATATTGCCGAAGACACGAAGCGCTATTACCCGTTTGGCAGCTATTTGTCACATGTGCTCGGCTTCACCGGCATCGACAATCAAGGGCTCACCGGGCTTGAGCTGTATTATGATAAGGAGCTGAGCGGCGAGCGTGGATCGGTGCAGTTTTACTCCGATGCCAAAGGCCGGCGCATGCCCGACATGGCGGATGATTATACGCCGCCGACCGACGGCTTGAATTTGGTGTTGACGATCGATTCGCGCATTCAGACGATCGTCGAACGGGAGCTCGACATTGCGGAGGCGAAATACAATCCCGATGGCATCATTGCTATTGCCATGAACCCGAACACCGGCGAAGTTTTGGCGATGGCGAGCCGCCCGACTTTCGACCCGTCCAACTACCGCAACGTTCCGCCGGAAATTTACAACCGCAACTTGCCGATTTGGAGTACATATGAACCGGGATCCACGTTCAAAATCATTACGCTGGCCGCGGCGCTGGAAGAGCACAAAGTGAACTTGCTGAAAGACCATTTCTTTGATCCGGGGTATGCGAAAGTCGCCGGCGCTACGCTCCGTTGTTGGAAAAAAGGCGGCCACGGAGAGCAGACGTTTTTGGAAGTCGTGCAAAATTCGTGCAACCCAGGATTTGTCGAGTTGGGGGAACGGTTAGGGAAAGAGACGTTGTTTAAGTATATTAAGCAATTCGGGTTTGGCGAGAAAACCGGCATTGATTTGCAAGGGGAAGGAACGGGCATTTTATTTGATTTAAAACGAGTCGGGCCGGTGGAGCTGGCGACGACGGCGTTCGGCCAAGGGGTGTCGGTGACGCCGATTCAGCAGGTGGCCGCTGTATCGGCGGCGATCAACGGCGGCATTTTGTACACGCCATACGTCGCCAAGCAATGGGTTGACCCGGAGACGGGGGAAATCGTGCGCCGCAATACCCCGAAGGCAAAACGGCGCGTCATTTCCGAGGAAACATCCAAACAAGTCCGGTACGCGCTTGAGAGCGTCGTCGCGCAAGGAACAGGGAAAAAGGCGTATGTCGAAGGCTACCGCGTCGGCGGGAAAACCGGAACGGCGCAGAAGGCGCAAGGCGGCCGCTATTTGCAAAACAATCATATCGTATCGTTCATCGGCTTTGCTCCGGCGGACGATCCGCAGCTCGTCGTCTACGTGGCGGTTGACAATCCGAAAGGGACCGTTCAGTTTGGCGGCACGGTGGCGGCGCCGATCGTAGGGAAAATCATGGAAGATAGCTTGCGCACGATCGGAGTGAAGCCGCGTCCGGATCAATTGGAAAAAGAGCGTGATTGGAACGAGCCGAAAGTGATTGAAGTGCCGAACTTGATCGGGTTGACAAAAAAAGATTTGCAAGAACAGCTTTTTGACTTAAAATTAGATGTTAGTGGCGAAGGGGATGTCGTGGTCGAACAATCTCCAGAGCCGGGAGCGAGAGTAAAAGAAGGCTCGACCATCCGCATTTATTTCGCAAAAGAACGGTAAAGGGATCGGGCAAGGGGCGGCCGATGCGATGACACGTCGGGTTGGCTGTGCCCCTTTTTCCGCTGTCCGCATCGTTCGGCAGACGATTTCGATGGGAAAGGAATGGACCAACATGAAGCTGCTGACATTATTGTCCCGTTTGCCTAGTTTTTGGACGCATTGCGGGGGAAACCCGGATATCGTTGCGCTCGAAATGGATTCGCGCCGCGTCCAGCCTGGCTCTCTCTTTTTTTGCCTGAAGGGATTTACGGTTGACGGCCACGATTTTGCCGCTGAGGCGGCGGCGCGCGGCGCGGCGGCTATGGTCGCTGAGCGGCCGCTTCCGGTTGACGTTCCGGTCGTGGTCGTGCCGGATAGCCGGCGGGCGATGGCCATATTGGCGGATGCGTTTTATGGACAGCCGACCCATCGCCTTCATTTGGTGGGCGTGACGGGCACAAACGGCAAAACGACGACGACTTCGATCATTGAACAGATTGCCAGATACAACGGCAAAAAGACGGGGCTGATCGGCACGGTGCAGATCAAAATCGGCGACCGCTCTTATCCGTCGGTGAATACGACGCCGGAGTCGCTTATGCTGCAGCGCACGTTCAAACAAATGGTGGATGAAGGGGTCGAGTTCGCCGCGATGGAAGTATCGTCGCACGCGCTGCACCAAGGACGGGTGCACGGCTGCGACTATGATGTGGCCGTCTTTACGAATTTGACGCAAGACCATCTCGATTATCATGGGACGATGGAAGAGTATCGAAATGCCAAAGGGCTGTTGTTTGCCCAGCTCGGCAACCGCTATGACGAACAGCGCCCCAAATTTGCCGTTTTGAATCATGACGATCCGGTTTCGCAATATTATAAACATATGACGGCAGCGCCGATCATCACTTACGGGATAAACGAAAAAAGCGATGTGACGGCGGAAGACATTCGCATGACCCCAAGCGGAATGGTGTTTCGGCTTTGCACGCCGCATGGGGCGGCCGCGGTCGAAACGAAGCTCGTCGGGGCGTTCAATGTATATAATATTCTTGCCGCCGCTTCCGCTTGCCTCGCTTCCGGTTTTCCGCTGGAAGCGATCGCCGCTGCGCTCGCTGCTGTCGAGCCGGTACCGGGACGCTTTGAAACGGTTGATGAAGGGCAACCCTTTACGGTCATCGTCGATTACGCCCATACGCCGGACAGTCTAGAAAACGCCTTGAAAACGGTGCGCCAGTTTGCGAAGCGGAACGTCTATGTCGTCATCGGCTGCGGCGGTGATCGTGACCGGTCGAAGCGGCCGCTGATGGCGCGGGCGGCGGTGCAATTCGCCGATCTAGCCATTTTCACTTCCGACAATCCGCGTTCGGAAGACCCGAAGCAAATTTTGCGCGACATGGAAGCGGGAGTCGAGCCTAGCATGGGAGCGTATGTGACGATCTCCGACCGGAAAGAGGCGATTCGCTATGCGGTGCACAACGCCCAGGAAGGGGACGTTGTCCTGATCGCCGGCAAAGGGCATGAAACGTACCAAATCATCGGCGATGACGTGATTGAGTTTGACGATCGCGCCGTCGCCCGAATGGCGCTGAAGGAGAGAGGATGACGATGATCGCGTATACGATGGTGAAATCGGTGGCAACGGAGGCACGCGGAATTGCCGATGAAACGATTCGCTTCCATGCCGTATTTGTCGATCCGACAAGACGAGTGAAAAAAGGATTGTTTGTGCCGCTCGAAAACGGGGCGGAAACGTTGAAACTGGCGATTGAACATGGCGCGATCGGCGCGTTTTGGCGGCTTGGCGACCCGCTGCCGCGCTACATTCCGAACCAGTTTCCGCTCTTTTTCGTCCCATCGCCGCTGGAAGCGGCGGCCGCCCTGTTTGCGCGCTATGTGGAGCAGTCCGGCGCCGCCGGGGAAGCGGAGTTTTTCTTCACCCTTCCCGATGGCGCCTCAGTGGATGAGGACGTTCGCCGCCGGCTCGCCGACTTGCAGAAGCGGTGGCTGAACGTGCGGCCGGCTAAAGGATGTGAAGACGTATGCGAGAGCCAATGATCATCATGGCCATGGCGGTTTCCTTTTTCGTCACCGTCATTTTGTCGCCGCTCGTAATCCCGTTTTTGCGCCGGTTGAAGTTTGGACAAAGCATTCGCGAAGAAGGGCCGAAGTCGCATCAAAAAAAATCAGGTACCCCAACGATGGGGGGAATCATGATTTTGGCGGCGATTGCGGTGACGACCGTATGGGTGGCGCCCCATTTCACCTCCGTATCCACAGGGACGTACTTATTGTTGTTCGTCACCATCGGCTATGGGGCGCTCGGTTTGCTCGATGATTTGATCAAAGTGGTGATGAAGCGGAACCTTGGCTTGACGAGCCGGCAAAAATTTATCGGCCAGCTCGTCATTGCGGCGGTCTTTTTTGCCGTTTACCGTCAAAGCGGATTTTCCACCGCGCTACATATTCCTGGCACCGATCGGTCGGTCGAGCTAGGTGTGGCTTATGGGGTGCTGCTGTTGTTCATGCTTGTCGGCAGCTCCAACGCCGTCAATTTGACGGACGGGCTTGACGGACTGCTCGCAGGGACGGCGGCGATCGCTTTCGGAGCTTACGCGGTGCTGGCTTGGAATCAGGGGCAGTACGACATCGCTGTCTTTTGCGTGGCCGTTGTCGGGGCGGTGCTCGGCTTTTTGGTGTTTAATGCCCATCCCGCGAAAGTGTTCATGGGCGATACCGGTTCGCTGGCGCTTGGCGGCGCGATTGCGGCCGTTGCCGCTTTGACGAAACTGGAGCTATTGCTTGTCGTCATCGGCGGGGTGTTTGTCATTGAGACGCTGTCGGTCATCATTCAAGTCGCTTCGTTCAAAATGACCGGCAAGCGCGTGTTCCGCATGAGCCCGCTTCATCACCATTATGAGCTTGTCGGTTGGTCGGAATGGCGCATTGTCGTCACATTTTGGACGGTCGGGCTGTTATTCGCCATGTTAGGAATTTATATCGAGGTGTGGATGTAATTGAAACCGACTCTGTCTTATCAACATCGTCGTGTGCTGGTCATTGGATTAGCGAAAAGCGGAGTGGCGGCGGCGCGGCTGCTTGTGGAGCTGGGCGCCGATGTGGTTGTCAATGACCAAAAGTCGCTTTCCGAAAATGCCGAGGCTCAAAAGTTGAAAGAGCTTGGCGTCCGCGTCGTTTGCGGCGGACACCCGCTCGAGCTGCTCGATGAGCCGTTTGATCTTGTCGTGAAAAACCCGGGCATTCCGTACACGAACCCGATGGTGAAACGGGCGTTGGAAAAAGGGCTGCCGGTTGTCACCGAAGTGGAGCTTGCCTACCACATTTCCGAAGGGCCGTTGATCGGCATCACCGGCTCGAATGGAAAAACGACGACGACGACGCTCATTTATGAAATGTTAAAAGCGGACGGAAAAGATCCGCTGCTTGCTGGCAACATCGGCCTTGTCGCCTGTGAAGTGGCGAGAGAGGCAAAGCCGGGACAATGGCTCGTCACCGAGCTGTCTTCGTTTCAGCTCGCCGGCATTGATCAGTTCCGGCCGGCCATTGCGGTATTGCTCAACATTTTTGACGCGCATTTGGATTATCATGGAACGAAAGAGGCGTACGTGGCGGCGAAGGCCAACATTTTCCGCAACCAGACGGAGCGCGATTACGCCGTCGTCAATGCCGATGATCCGATTGTGATGGCCGCCGCTTCGTCGATTCGGGCGCAAAAAGTGCTGTTTTCGGCGACGAAACCTCTCGGCGAAGGAGCGTACGTTCAAGACGGCGCCGTCTATTGGAATGGCGAGCCCGTCATTCCGATCGCCGACATCGTCCTTCCAGGTCAGCACAATTTGGAGAATATCACCGCGGCGGTGGCGGCCGCCAAGTTGGCCGGCGCCAGCCATGAGGCGATCCGCCGGGTGCTGGCGACGTTTTCCGGCGTCAAACACCGCCTTCAGTATGTGGCCGAAGTCGCCGGCCGACGGTTTTACAACGACTCGAAGGCGACGAACATCTTGGCGACGCAAAAGGCGCTCTCGGCGTTCGCTGGCGAGCCGGTCGTTTTGCTCGCTGGCGGGCTTGACCGCGGCAATGAGTTTGATGATCTTCTCCCATATTTGCAACGGGTGAAGGCCGTTGTACTGTTCGGCCAGACGGCGGCCAAAATCGGTCGCATCGCCCAACAAGCGGGAATAGAAACGATCCGATATGTCGATAATGTGGAAAAAGCCGTCCCGGTTGCTTTCGAGCTTTCCGAACCGGGCGACGTCATTTTGCTCTCTCCGGCCTGCGCCAGCTGGGATCAATACAAAACTTTCGAGGAGAGAGGGGACATTTTTATCAACGCCGTGCATAAGTTGAAATAGAGGGAAAGGGACAGCCCTTTCCCTCTAGTTTACAAAAATAGAGGTGTTGGGCATTGCCGCGGAAAAGGTCTGCGCCGGATATTTTGCTCATTCTTTTAACGTTTTCGCTTCTGGCCATCGGGCTGATCATGGTGTACAGCGCGAGCGCCATTTGGGCGGAATACAAGTTCAATGATTCGTTTTTCTTTGCCAAGCGCCAGCTGTTGTTCGCAGGTATTGGCGTCATCGCGATGTTTTTTGTCATGAACATCGATTATTGGGTATGGCGCGACTGGTCGAAAGTGCTGCTTGGCGTTTGTTTTGTGCTGCTCGTTTTGGTGCTCATTCCCGGCATCGGCATGGTGCGCAACGGATCGCGCAGCTGGATCGGCGTCGGGGCGTTTTCCATTCAGCCGTCTGAGTTTACGAAGCTCGCCATGATCGCCTTTTTGGCCAAATATTTATCGGAAAACCAAAAAAAGATTCCTTCGTTCAAACAGGGACTGCTGCCGGCGCTGTTGCTCGTGTTTGCCGCGTTCGGCATGATTATGCTGCAGCCGGACTTGGGGACGGGAACGGTCATGGTCGGCACTTGTGTGACGATGATTTTCGTCGCCGGCGCCCGCCTCAGCCATTTTGCCGGGCTCGGCATCTTGGGGCTCGCCGGGTTTGCCGCCCTTATTTTATCCGCGCCGTACCGGATCAAACGAATTACGTCCTTTTTAAACCCGTGGGAGGACCCGCTCGGAAGCGGGTTTCAGATCATTCAGTCGCTGTATGCCATCGGGCCGGGCGGTTTGTTTGGTCTCGGGCTCGGGCAAAGCCGGCAAAAGTTTTTTTACTTGCCGGAGCCGCAAACGGATTTTATTTTCGCCATTTTGGCCGAGGAGCTCGGCTTTATCGGCGGCTCGCTCGTTCTATTGCTTTTTGCCCTTCTCCTCTGGCGCGGGGTGCGCATCGCTCTTGGTGCACCCGATTTGTACGGCAGCTTTTTGGCGCTTGGCATCGTTTCGATGATCGCCATTCAAGTGATGATCAACATTGGCGTTGTGACCGGATTAATGCCCGTCACCGGCATCACCCTTCCGTTTTTGAGCTACGGCGGATCATCGCTGACGCTCATGCTTATGGCCATCGGCGTGCTGCTGAACATCAGCCGGCATGCCCGCTATTAGGCAGGCGGCGAAGATCCGCCGCCTTTTTTGTTCGCCCGCGCGTCGAACAGTGCCGGCAAATGCGGCAAAAACAGGCTCTCGCTCGCTTTTTGTTTGTGATATAATGAAAACAAATGCAAAAAAACGGCATCGGCCTCATGGGGTGGGCCAACAGACCAACGGCGGAAAGCAGGGCGTTGGAGAAAGAAAGCGGGGAATGCGATGGAAAAAGGAAAGGTCGTCGTCCTAGAGGATCGCGTGCCAAAGTTGAAAGAGCGGCGTCGTCAAAAAGCGAACCGCCGGCTGATTGCGTATTTGTTCTTCTTTTTTCTGGCCATCTTGTGCGTTCTTTATTTCCAATCGCCGTTTAGCGCGGTCAGGCACATTGAAGTGAGCGGCAACCGCCATTTGTCAGATGAGCGCATCATCAGCCTAAGCGGTGTGACGAAGCGGACAAGCTTTTGGAAAGTGAAGGAACAACAGGTGGAAGCGAACATCGCCCGCCATCCGGAAGTGAAAGAGGTAACGGTCAAAAAGCGGCTGCCGCATACGCTTGTCATTCATGTCCGCGAATGGCGGCGGATCGCCTATGTATACGATCAGCAAACGTTTTTCCCCCTGCTCGAAAACGGGCGGCTGCTGAAGAAGGAAGGCGTCAAAACGGCGCCGACCGATGCGCCTGTTTTGGTCGGCTGGAAAAACGGCGACGCCATTGCCGAGATGACGGGACAACTGGCCGAACTGCCGGCCGCCGTGCTTGGCGCCATGTCGGAAATTCATTACAAGCCGACGAAGGAGTATGAAGACCGCGTCATCGTCTATATGAACGATGGCTATGAGGTGAGCGCGACGATTCGGCGCTTTGCCGACAAGCTGGCGCATTATCCAGCGATTGTCGCCGCGCTGGACCGAAATGTCAAAGGAGTTATTCATTTGGAAGTCGGCAGCTACTTTGTTCCTTACGATCCGCCGAAAAAGGAGGATGACGATGAAGCGCCAAGCTCGTAGCCGCATCCTTCTGACGATCATTTGCTTTATTTTCGGTGCCATGCTCGGGTTTTCGTATCAGCACGCCAGCAAAGAAGCGTCCCGCCGCGGATGGAAGGACGGCGAGTGGAGCAAAGAGTATGAATATCGTTCGGCGCTTCTTTCTTTGCAAAAGGAAAACCGGTCGCTCAAGCAACAGCTTGTTCAAAAACAAGAGGAGCTGGCCGCATGGGAGAAAAAGCTTTCCAAGAAGCAGGAAAGCGAAGCTGGGTTGGCAGAGGAAGCGAAACAGCTGCGCATGTATATCGGAAAAGCGAGGGTGAAAGGGAAAGGCGTTGCAGTCACGCTTTCCGATTCCTCTTATATCCCCTCTGAAGCGAGCGCTACCGATTACATCGTTCACGAACAGCACGTCTGGAGCGTCGTTCATGAGCTGTTCATCTCCGGTGCTGAAGCCGTTGCCATTAACGGGCAGCGCATTTCCCATCGTTCGTACATCGTTTGCAACGGCCCCGTCATTGAAGTGGATGGGACGCCGCATGCGGCCCCGTTTGTCATTTCGGCGATCGGCAATCCGGATGTGCTCGCCTCCGCGCTCGGACTCCCTGGCGGCGTTGTCGATCAGCTCGTTGAAGACCATGTCGATGTGAAAGTGGAAAAGCAAGAGGCGATCGTTCTTGATCCGATTTTTGCCCCCAAGCCATAAGGAAGGGTGGTGAAGCGCATTGCACCCAAAAAGACAGCGGTATTTTGCCGGAGTCGCCGCCGTGTTTGGCATGATGATCGCGGTGGGGCTGCGCACGACGCTGCCTGCAGAAGGACGCGACACGCGCGACATTTGGCAGCTGCGCGCCGATTTGACGAAAGAGCAGAAACTAGAACAGCAGCTGCTTGACGAGCTTGAAAAGTATGAGGAGCGGCTGCGCTACTATCGACAAAAAGAGGCGACAGGCGGGGCAGAGGCGCTCGAGACGACCGTCGCCGAACTTCGCGAAGAGGCCGGGCTGACGGAAGCAAAAGGCCCCGGTGTTGTGCTGACGATCGCGCCGCTTGCCGGCTATGTTGGGCCGGTCGCGGCAACCGTGTCGCCGGAGCTGCTGCAACGGCTGGTCAACGAGTTGAATAAGTACGGAGCGAAAGAAATCGCCATCGGTGGGGAGCGGCTGACGAATGGGACGGCGATTCGCGACGTCAACGGCATCACCAAAGTCGGGCTCCGCCCCGTGGGGCTGCCCACCACCGTCAAAGTGATGGCCGATGATGTCGATAAGCTGTACAGCGGATTGTCTGTTTCCCCGATTCGCGATGACTTTGCCGTTGAAAATCTGGACTTGGCGATCTCTCCCCCTCAACCAACCGTTGTCCTTCCGCCTGCTTCCGCGCGGCCAAATGTCAAGTATATGGAAACGGTCAACGCCGGCAAGGAGGGGAAATAGGATGTGGCTGCCGCTTCTTGGCTTGCTGCTTGGGTTTGCCATCGGCGTTCTTGCCGGCTGGGAAGTTCCCGATGCCTATTCCAGTTATTTATCGATTGCCATTTTGGCTGCCTTTGATACATTAATAGGAGGGTGGCGCGCCCATTTGCAGCAAACGTATGACGAAATGGTATTTATAACGGGATTTTTTTTCAACATTGTTCTTGCTGCAACTTTAACTTTTCTTGGGGTGCATCTTGGTGTAGACTTGTACTTAGCAGCCGTGTTTGCTTTCGGCGTTCGCCTTTTTCAGAACATGGCCATCATCCGCCGCCTTTGGCTTGCCGAGTGGGCGAAGCGGCGGCAAAATCGTGAAAAAAGTTAAGCGAACGACAGGGAAAGTCTTTTCGCGTGTTGAATTATTTATGAAAGAAAACGAGCAAACGAAACAACCGTTCATAGATGAAAAGAGTGGGGAAATTTCAGCCGAAAAAGGAGGTGTCGCTGCTTACTGAAACGCCGGCCGGCACCGGCGCGTTTTTAGTAGGCAGATGCCAAAAGATGAGCAGCAATGAGATCGTCGTGAGCTTAGATGTGGGAACATCGAGCGTCAAAGTCATCATCGGAGAAATGCTAGGAAGCTCCATCAATATTATGGGAATTGGCAATGTCAAATCAGAAGGGCTGAAAAAAGGTGCGATTGTTGATATAGATAAAACGGTGCATTCCATCAAGCGCGCGGTCGAACAAGCGGAACGGATGGTCGGATTGTCGATTCGCCGCGTTATCGTCGGGGTGGCAGGAAGCCATATTCAGCTTCATGATTGCCATGGCATCGTGGCGGTGGCAAGCGAAAACCGTGAAATCAGCGATGAAGATGTCGCGCGCGTCATCGATGCGGCTCAAGTCGTCTCGATTCCCCCCGATCGGGAGATTATTGGCGTCGTTCCGCGCCAGTTTATCGTCGATGGACTGGACGGTATTCATGACCCGCGCGGCATGCTCGGCGTCCGTCTGGAAATGGAAGGGACTATGATCACTGGCGCGAAGACCGTGTTACATAATCTTCTTCGCTGCGTGGAGCGAGCCGGCTTGGAGATCAGCGACATTTGCCTTCAGCCGCTAGCCGCCGGCTCGCTTGCGCTGTCCGATGACGAGCGGCATTTGGGAGCGGCGTTGGTCGATCTTGGGGGCGGCTCGACAACGGTAGCCGTCTTTGAACAAGGGGCGCTTCAAGCCGTTTCCTCGCTGCCGGTCGGCGGCGAGCATATTACGAAAGATTTGGCGATCGGGTTGCGAACGACAACGGATGACGCGGAAAAAATCAAACTGAAGCACGGGCATGCGTGCTACGATTACGCTTCTGAAGAGGAAGTGTTCAGCGTCCCGATCATGGGCACGGATCAGCACCAACAGTTCAGTCAGCTCGAGATTGCTGACATTATTGAAGCGCGAGCGGAAGAAATGCTGCAAATGGTCCAGCAGGAAGTGCGCCGGCTCGGGTTTCGCGATCTTCCCGGCGGCTATGTGCTGACCGGCGGCGTGGCCAATCTGCCGGGGCTGCTTGAATTGGCCCATATGGTGCTCGGGACAAGCGTTCGCGTTGCCATGCCAGACTATATCGGCGTGCGTGACCCGCAATATACGGTTGGCGTCGGGCTGCTCAAGTTCGCCTATCGGCAGGCGCAGCTGCAAGGGAAAGCGGTCCCGGCCGCTGCTGCCGCGGAGCCGGCGGACCGCCCCGCGCCGAAACAGCAGATGAAGCCCAAAAAGAAAGAGGACCATTTCGGAAGGAAAGTCAAACGATTTTTCGGTTCTTTCTTCGAATAGAGATTGAAATGTAGGAGGATTCGGCAATGTTGGAGTTTGAGACAACGGTTGATCAGTTGGCAACGATCAAGGTGATTGGGGTCGGGGGCGGCGGCAACAACGCCGTGAATCGAATGATTGAGCACGGGGTGCAAGGTGTCGAATTTATCGCAGTCAATACCGATGCGCAGGCGCTCAACTTGTCAAAAGCGCCGATCAAGCTGCAAATCGGGGCAAAGCTGACACGCGGCTTAGGTGCGGGGGCGAACCCGGAAGTGGGAAAAAAAGCGGCTGAGGAGAGCAAGGAGCAAATCGAAGAGGCGCTGCGCGGCGCCGACATGGTGTTTGTCACCGCCGGCATGGGCGGCGGCACGGGAACGGGAGCAGCGCCGGTCATCGCCCAAATCGCCCGTGAATTAGGGGCGCTGACGGTCGGTGTCGTGACCCGTCCGTTCACCTTTGAAGGGCGGAAACGCGCAACTCAAGCGGCCAGCGGCATCGCCGCCATGAAGGAAGCGGTCGACACGCTCATCGTCATCCCTAACGATCGGCTGCTCGAAATTGTGGACAAAAACACGCCGATGCTCGAGGCGTTCCGCGAAGCGGACAACGTATTGCGCCAAGGGGTGCAAGGCATATCCGACTTGATCGCCGTGCCGGGGCTCATCAACCTTGACTTCGCCGATGTGAAAACGATCATGTCCAATAAAGGCTCGGCATTGATGGGGATTGGCATCGCCAGCGGGGAAAACCGGGCGGCGGAGGCGGCGAAAAAGGCCATCTCCAGCCCGTTGCTCGAAACGTCCATCGATGGCGCGCAAGGGGTGCTCATGAACATCACCGGCGGGATGAACTTGAGTTTGTATGAGGTGCAGGAAGCGGCCGATATCGTCGCTTCGGCGGCCGATCAGGAAGTGAACATGATCTTCGGTTCCGTGATTAACGAGAACTTAAAGGATGAAATCATCGTGACGGTCATCGCGACCGGATTCAACGAAAACGTCGCTTCGCAGTCGCGTCCGCCGCGCATCGGCACGGCAACGAAGGCCGCGCCAGCACCGAAACGGGAAAAGCGCGACGAACCGGCGCAAGATTACGCGGCGCTCCGTTCGGGGCAAGCGGAAGACCCGCTCGATATTCCCGCCTTCTTGCGAAACCGCAACCGTCGCCGCTAGCAGCGGCCGCAGATAGTAGCAGCTGCGGACGGCAACGGACGACAGCAACCGCCTATAGCGATGAAAGAGAGGCTGACCCAAAAGGTTATCTCTCTTCAAGATTGGCGCAACGTATCGTGCGGCAGAAGCAGTCAGCCCGTATATATAGCAACGAAAGAGGGTGTCTCGATCCTTTCGGGACACCCTCGTTTTTTTTGCTTAGGTGTTGACGTGTGCTTGCCGCCTCTTGGCATCGGTGGGGAACGGACCGCAAGGGGGCGTGCGGCGGGCGCTTCTTTTCATTTGGCTGCCGCTTGTTTTAGCAAACACGGTCAGGCGGCCGCGCTCTTGGGTTTTTCGGCTTCTCTTTTCGTTCCCCTTGGCATGATGCGACACGAAACGAAACGGCTCCTTGGCGCTTGCCGTTGATCTGCCGCGATTCCCTTCGCTTTGACAAAACATCCTTTTTTTCACGGCCACCGATTGACAGACTTCCTGCTGGCAGGTGCTATATACTTGTTTCAGACAAAGCCGCTGGGGGCGGGGGAGGGCTTTTGTTTTGGTCGTCTATCTCGATGTCATTTGGCTGCTAAACGTTTGCTTTGACGCGCTGCTTCTGTGGCTGACGGCGCTTATGCTCAAGCGGCCGATCGTCTGGTGGCGATTGTTGGCCGGAGCGCTCATCGGCTCCATGCTCGTGGTGCTGTTATTCACCCCTGCTGCCGCCATCGCCCAACATCCGCTGAGCAAAATCGGCGTGTCGGTGCTGATTGTGCTCGCCGCTTTCGGTTTTAAGCGGCCGCGTTATTTGCTTGAAAACATGCTAGCGTTTTATTTTGCTACCTTCGCTGTCGGCGGCGGCATGCTGGCGGTCCATTACTTTTTCGCCCAGCATTGGTCGGTTCGGCAAGGGCTTCTTTTCATGCGCCAGCCCGGAGCGGGCGACCCGATCAGCTGGCTGTTTGTGATCGTCGGGTTTCCAGTTTTATGGCTGTTTTCGCGCCGCCGTGTGGAAGCGATTCGCGAAAAAAAACTTCGGTTTGAGCATATCATCGACGTCACCGTCATCTGGGACGGGCGAACGCTCGCGCTCCGCGGCTTGATCGACAGCGGAAATCAGCTCGTCGATCCCCTGACGAAAACGCCGGTGATGGTGGTGGAGCGGGAAAAAGCGAAAGGGGTGCTGCCGGAAGACTTGCTCGTTTGCCTCGGCAGCCATGCGTCCTTAGACGCTCTTCCAGAACGATGGATGGACCGTCTTCGCCTCATCCCGTATCGCTCCGTTGGCAGCGGCCCGCAATGGATGATGGCCATTAAGCCGGATGGCGTAATGCTGCGGTATGAAAACGAGTGGCTGGAGGTGGCGCACGGGCTCGTCGCGCTCAGCACGGAACCGTTGTCAGCCGATGGGGAGTATGACTGCATCGTCCATCCGAAAATGGTGCAGACGGGAAGGAACGTAACGGCTTCGTAGGCGCTTCTTGGCCTGCCGGAGCGGTAGGCCGTGCTTAATGGGAAAAAACAGTCGGTTTCGTAGCTCGTTACTATATCATACTCGCTTTTGATGCGTTTAGAAGGGGGATTTTCATGAAAAGATGGAAATTTCGTTTCATGTACTGGCTGTATAAGCTGCTGGCGAAAATCGGCCTGAAGGCGGATGAAATTTATTATATCGGCGGCAGTGAGGCGCTTCCCCCGCCGCTGACAAAAGAGGAGGAAGAGCAGCTGATCGCGCGGCTTGCCGCTGGCGATGAGACGGCCAGATCGCTGCTTATTGAGCGCAACTTGCGCCTCGTCGTTTACATCGCGCGCAAGTTTGAGAACACCGGCATTCACATTGAAGATTTGATCAGCATCGGAACGATCGGCCTCATCAAAGCGGTCAACACGTTCAACCCGGAGAAAAAGATCAAGCTGGCCACATACGCCTCCCGCTGCATTGAAAACGAAATTTTAATGTATTTGCGCCGCAACAATAAAGTGCGGGCCGAAGTATCGTTTGATGAGCCGTTGAATATCGATTGGGACGGCAATGAACTGCTGCTGTCCGATGTGCTTGGCACAGAAGACGACGTCATTACGAAAGACTTGGAAGCGGACGTCGACCGGCGCCTGCTGCTCAACGCCTTGCGCCAGCTGAGCGATCGTGAGAAGCAAATTATGGAGCTGCGTTTTGGCCTGTCAGGCGGTGAAGAAAAAACGCAAAAAGATGTCGCTGATTTGCTCGGCATCTCGCAATCGTACATATCGCGGTTGGAGAAGCGGATCATTAAGCGGTTGCGCAAAGAATTTAATAAAATGATGTAGACAGGCGGCGGGGCGAGGCTTCGCCGCTTTTTCCATGTTGGACAGGCTGTGCATATTTTTCCCTCCCGAGGAGATACTGAAAACTGACGACTTAGCATCTCCTGATGGGAGGGAACAACTTGACAAGGAACAAAGTCGAGATTTGCGGCGTAGATACTTCGAAGCTTCCCGTCCTCAAAAACGAGGAAATGCGTGAACTGTTTCGGCGGATGCACGAAGGGGATTTAGAAGCGAGGGAAAAACTAGTCAACGGCAATTTACGCCTCGTGTTGAGCGTCATTCAGCGCTTCAACAACCGCGGCGAGTTTGTAGATGATTTATTCCAAGTCGGCTGCATCGGACTTATGAAATCGATCGATAATTTTGACCTCAATCAAAACGTGAAATTTTCCACCTATGCGGTTCCCATGATTATTGGCGAGATTCGCCGCTATTTGCGCGACAACAACCCGATCCGCGTCTCCCGCTCGCTGCGCGACATCGCCTACAAAGCGTTGCAAGTGCGGGAGCGGCTCATGAGCGAGACGGCGAAAGAGCCTTCGACAGAAGAGATCGCGAAAGAGCTTGGCGTTGCCCATGAAGAAGTCGTTTTCGCCCTTGATGCCATTCAAGATCCGGTTTCATTGTTTGAGCCGATTTACAATGATGGCGGCGACCCGATTTACGTGATGGATCAGCTGAGCGACGAGCGCCACCGTGACAGCCAATGGATTGAAGAGATCGCCCTCAAGGAAGGGTTGCGGCGGCTGAATGAGCGGGAAAAAATGATCATTCGGAAACGGTTTTTCCAAGGAAAAACGCAAATGGAAGTAGCCGAGGAAATCGGTATTTCCCAAGCGCAAGTGTCAAGGCTAGAAAAAGCGGCGATCCGGCAAATGAACAAAAACATTCAAGTGTAACGGCTGCCTAGGCAGCCTTTTTTCTTTGGTACATAACCGTTCCGCGCCCGTCATATAGATGAAAGAGAGGGAAGAGGAAAGGCGGGGAAGAATCGATGATGAGAATTTCCGAGTTTCAGACGAAAGATGTCGTCAATGTGGCCAACGGAAAAAAGCTTGGCAATATTGGCGATATTGACATCGATTTAGATACGGGCAAAATTCGTTCGCTCATCATTCTAGGCGCCGGAAAAATGCTTGGGCTGTTCGGGCGCGAGGAAGCGATCGTCATTCCGTGGCAAAACATTGTCAAAATTGGTGCTGATGTCATTTTAGTTCGCCTTCACGATGCCGATGGGGGATGAACAACACGCCCGCAGGCATGGGGGACGCGTCCGCGTGCCGGCCCGTTGTCCCCGCTTCGCCCGGCGTTTTGGGGTGCAATGTTGATAGGGCGGAGGGATCGGCACTCGGCTGCCGCAGCGCTACGTTTCGCGACATCACCGGCAAGATTTCGACAAAATCACAAATAAAGGTTATCATCCGTCAACAAACTATGATAAAATAGGAAAAAAAGTGATGAAAAAACGACAAACAGGCGTGGAGTTGACGCGAATGCCGGATGTGTTTCAACACGACTCCCACGGCTGGCTCCGCTGTACGGCACCCCCGTTTGCTGGGGCGGTCGTTGGGATGACGACAAAACAAGGAGGAGAAAGCAAAGGGGCGTTTGCCTCGCTCAATATGGGGCTGCATGTCGGCGACGAGCGCGCAGCTGTCGTCAACAATCGCCGCCGCCTCGGAGAATGGCTCGCTTTTCCGCTTGAGCATTGGGTGTGTTGCGAGCAGGTGCACGGTGCCGAGATTCAGAAAGTCACCAAACACGACCGCGGGAAAGGGACCGATGATTGGGGCACCGCCATCCCGGGCGTTGACGGGCTGTACACAGCGGAACCGGGGGTGTTGTTGGCTCTTTGTTTCGCTGATTGCGTGCCCGTTTACTTGGCGGCGCCGTCGGCGGGACTGGTCGGCCTTGTTCATGCCGGCTGGCGGGGAACGGCGCGCGGGATTGCCCCAAAGATGGTGCAGCATTGGCGGTACCAAGAACGGGTGGAGCCAGACGCCATGTATGTCGCCATTGGCCCCGCTATCGGTCCGTGCTGTTACACGGTCGATGATCGGGTGATCGCCGGTTTGCGCGCGACTCTTCCGAAGGATTGCCCGCTGCCATGGCGGGAAACAAGCCCTGGGCAATATGCCCTCGATCTCAAGGAAGCCAATCGGCTTCAGTTGCTCGCCGCCGGTGTTCCGAACAGCCAAATTTGGGTGTCCGAGCGCTGTACAAGCTGTGAGGAAACGCTGTTTTTTTCCCACCGCCGCGACCGTGGGACGACCGGAAGAATGGTGGCGTTCATCGGCCGAAGGGAGGAATGATCATGACGGTGCGCGACAACTTGGCTCTCATCCGCCGACAAGTGGAAGCGGCTTGCGCGCGCGTTGGCCGCAACCCGGCCGACGTACGCATCATCGCCGTCACGAAATATGTGGATGCGGCAAGGGCGCAAGAAGTGCTCCATGCTGGCATCGGCGACTTGGGTGAAAACCGTTCCGAGCAGCTGCTCGAGAAATACGAAGCGCTCGGCAATCGGGCGACATGGCATTTTATCGGAACGCTTCAATCGCGCAAGGTGAAAGAGGTCATCGACAAAGTCGATTACATTCATTCGCTCGATCGCCTGTCGCTCGCCAAAGAGATCGAGAAGCGGGCGGCGCGACCGGTGAAATGTTTTGTGCAGGTGAACGTATCCGGCGAGGCGACAAAACACGGACTCGCTCCCGAGGAGACGATCCCGTTTATCGAGCAGCTTCGCTCGTTTTCCCGCATCGAGGTAGTCGGATTGATGACGATGGCGCCGCACACCGATGACGAGGCGGTGCTGCGCTCCTGCTTCCGCCGTTTGCGGGCGCTGAAGGAGCGCGTTCAGGAGTTCGGCTGGGCTCATGCGCCATGCACCGAGCTGTCGATGGGCATGTCGAACGATTACGTGATCGCGGTTGAGGAAGGAGCGACATGGATCCGCATCGGCAGCGCGCTAGTTGGATCACTGTAGGAGGTGGATTCGGTGGGATTGATGAAAAAATTTCGTGATTATTTTTTAGAAGAAGATTACGAAGACTATGAAGAAGAGTACGAAGCGTCGCAGCCGGAAGAGGAAGCGCCGGCGCCGAAAGCGGCGAGCAAATCGAACGTTGTCAGCTTGCAAAGCGTGCAAAAATCGGCGAAAGTCGTGCTTGTCGAGCCGCGCGTGTATGCCGAGGCGCAGGAGATTGCCGACCATTTGAAAAGCCGGCGCGCCGTCATCGTGAATTTGCAGCGTATTCAGCACGAACAGGCGAAGCGGATCGTCGACTTTTTAAGCGGCACCGTGTACGCCATTGGCGGCGACATTCAGCAAGTCGGCGCGAAAATTTTTTTATGCACGCCGGAAAATGTCGATGTCAGCGGTTCGATTTCGCTTGACAGTGAGGATGACAGACCGATGAAGAGGTGGTAGCGCTTGGATTATGTGCTTACATTTTTGACGACGTTGATTCAAGTGTATTCGTACGCCTTGATCATTTACATTTTGATGTCGTGGTTTCCGAATGCGCGCGACTCCCGGTTCGGTCAGCTGCTCGCTACCATTTGCGAGCCGTATTTAGAGCCGTTTCGACGCGTCATTCCGCCGCTTGGTATCATCGACATTTCACCGATCATCGCCTTTCTTGTCCTTGAGTTCGCCACGAGGGGGCTTTATGCCTTGTTTGACATTCTGCAAGCGCAAATTTAGGGGCAGCGTTGGCGGCTGAACCGATCGGGTTGGCGGGGAGGGGCATCGCCCGCTCGTTGCATGGGCCGGACGACGCTCCGTTCTTGCGTCGGTGTTGGAAGCGGAACGGACAATGTCTGTCTTTCGTTGAGGAAAGCAAGGTGAATTTTGATGGAATGGTATCAGCATTTTCGCCAAGAGGAGCGCCCGTTCATCGATCAAGTGCTCGAGTGGAAGGAGATGGTGAGCCGCCAATACGCTCCGAAGCTGACCGATTTTCTCGATCCGCGCGAGCAGCAGATCGTGCAAAGCCTCATCGGCAGCGGCGGGGACGTGCGCGTTTCCTTTTTTGGCGGGGCTTCGTTTGCCGAACGCAAGCGCGGGCTGCTTTATCCGCCTTATTTTGCCCCGGAGGAAAACGATTATGAGATCGCGCTTTTTGCCGTTCGTTATCCGGCGAAATTCGTCTCCCTCGGGCATCGCGATGTCCTCGGCGCGCTCATGTCGCTCGGATTGCGGCGGGGCAAATTTGGCGACGTCCTTGTTCAAGGTTCGGACATTCAATTTTTTGCCGCTGCCGAAGTCGCCGACTACGTCCGTCTGCACATCGAAGCGATCGGCAAAGCTCCGGTGGCGTTGGAGCCGCTGCCGCTTTCCGCTGTCTTGCCGGTTGAAGAGCGATGGCAAGAAGGGACGGTGACCGTCTCTTCGCTTCGACTGGATGCGCTGCTTGCCCAGGCGTTCCGTCTCGCGCGCGAGAAAGCGCGGGCGTTGGTGGAAAACGGGCTTGTCAAAGTCAACTGGAAAGTGGTGGACAAGCCCGATTTTCTCTGCGGCCCAGGCGATGTATTGTCGGCGCGCGGGTTTGGCCGCTGCAAGCTAATGGCTGTGGAAGGGCCGACAAAGAAAGAGCGCTGGCTCGTGCGCATCGGTTGGCAAAAATAATCAAATGGCAGCAGGAAATCGGCAAACCTTGTCGAAGAAAGAAGAAAAGGAACGATGAAGACGGAGGTGGCCGCTGTGCCGTTAACGCCATTAGATATTCACAACAAGGAATTCAGCCGCGGGTTTCGCGGGTATGATGAGGATGAAGTGAACGAGTTTTTGGATCAAATCATTAAAGATTACGAAATGCTCATTCGCGAGAAAAAGCAGCTCGAAGATAAAGTAGCGGAGCTGACAGAGAAGCTGAACTATTTTTCCAATATTGAGGAAACGCTAAACAAGTCGATTCTCGTCGCCCAAGAAGCGGCTGAGGAAGTCAAGCGAAACGCGCAAAAAGAGGCGAAGCTGATCATTAAGGAGGCGGAAAAAAACGCCGAGCGCATCATCAGCGATGCATTGGCGAAATCGCGGAAAATCGCCCTCGAGATCGAGGAGCTGAAGCGGCAGTCGAAAGTGTTCCGCGCCCGTTTCCGCATGTTGGTCGAGGCCCAGCTCGATATGATCAACAGCCGCGATTGGGACGAGCTGATGGAGTATGAAGCGCCGGATTGGGAAGAAGGGGCGAAAGAACCGCTGTCACAGCCTTGACGAATCGAAGGCGTTTCCGCTATAATAATTGGCAAAAAATCTCGCGGCTCGTTTGATCGCCGTTGAGGCACAGCTCTTCACGTTTCCATGAAAATGCCGAGCTGACGCGGATTTTCATCCCCGGGTGGAGGGCAGATCGCGCTGCCCATGGAACTTTTCCGTGAAAATGCCGCACTGGCGTGGGATTTTCATCCCCGGGTGGAGGGCAAACCATTGCCCATGGATCTTTTCCGTGAAAATGCCGCACGGACGCGGGATTTTCATCCCCGGGTGGAGGGCAAACCATTGCCCATGGGACGGTTCCGTTCTAAGTGATTGGCGAAATCGCCGCCTCAGCCGCCGTGGGAGGCGGTTGGCTTTTTTCCGTTATGAATTGCGAATAACTATCGACGATGAAAGGGACAGTAGCTCTTGCACGACCGGTCGCAGCGAGCCGGGGATGGTGGAAGCCCGGCACTGGCGCAAGAGTGAACATCACCCTAGAGTTCCATGCCGAAACAACGAGTAGGACATGGCGCGTCATTCCCGTTACGAATGAAAAGTGGGCCTGTGCCTTTGCATGGCCAAAAAGGGTGGTACCGCGAGACCGTTCTCGTCCCTTGCCGGGAGAGAACGGTTTTTTATTTGATATTGTTCAAAGGAGGAGCAACGATGGATTACAAAGACACATTGCTCATGCCGAAAACCGAGTTTCCGATGCGCGGCAATTTGCCGAAGCGGGAACCGGAAATGCAAAAAAAATGGGAGGACATGGACATTTACCGGAAAGTGCAGGAGCGGACGAAAGGCCGGCCGCTGTTTGTCCTGCACGACGGCCCGCCGTACGCCAACGGCGACATTCATATCGGCCATGCGTTAAACAAAATTTTAAAAGACATCATCGTCCGCTACAAATCGATGAACGGCTATTGCGCCCCGTACGTGCCGGGCTGGGATACGCATGGCTTGCCGATTGAAACGGCGCTTACGAAACAAGGCGTCGATCGCAAATCGATGAGCGTCGCTGAGTTTCGCAAGCGGTGTGAGCAGTACGCGTATGAACAAATCGACAACCAGCGCCGGCAGTTCAAGCGGCTCGGGGTGCGCGGCGATTGGGACAACCCGTATATCACCCTCAAGCCGGAATACGAAGCCCAGCAAATGAAAGTGTTCGGCGAAATGGCGAAAAAAGGGCTTATTTATAAAGGGCTCAAACCGGTGTACTGGTCCCCTTCGAGCGAATCGGCGCTCGCCGAAGCGGAAATCGAATACAAAGACAAACGGTCGCCGTCAATTTATGTCGCGTTTCCGGTCAAAGACGGCAAAGGCGTGCTGGACGGCGACGTGCGGATCGTCATTTGGACGACGACGCCGTGGACGATCCCGGCGAACTTGGCGATTGCCGTTCATCCAGAGTTGGACTACCATGTCATCGACGCCAACGGCCAGAAATACGTCGTCGCCGCCGCCTTGGCTGAATCAGTGGCGAACGAAGTCGGCTGGGCGTCGTGGTCCGTCGTTAAAACCGTAAAAGGAAAAGAACTTGAGTACGTCGTCGCGAAACATCCGTTCTATGAGCGCGATTCGTTGGTCATCTGCGGCGAGCACGTCACGACCGACGCCGGCACCGGCTGCGTCCATACGGCGCCGGGCCACGGGGAAGACGACTTTGTCGTCGGGCAAAAATACGGGCTTCCGGTGCTCTGCCCGGTTGATGAGCGCGGCTACATGACCGAGGAAGCGCCCGGGTTTGCGGGTCTGTTTTATGAAGAAGCGAACAAGGCGATTACGCAAAAGCTCGAAGAAGTTGGAGCGCTCCTGAAGCTCGGCTTTATCACCCACTCGTATCCGCACGACTGGCGGACGAAGCAGCCGACGATTTTCCGGGCGACGACGCAATGGTTTGCCTCGATTGATCAAATTCGCGGCCAGCTCCTTGACGCCATTAAGGAAACGAAATGGGTGCCAGAATGGGGCGAAATCCGCATCCATAACATGGTGCGCGACCGCGGCGACTGGTGCATTTCCCGCCAGCGCGCCTGGGGGGTGCCGATTCCGGTCTTTTACGGTGAAAATGGCGAGCCGATCATCACCGATGAGACGATCGAGCATGTGTCAAACTTGTTCCGCCAATACGGCTCGAACGTTTGGTTTGAGCGCGAGGCGAAAGACTTATTGCCGGAAGGATTCACCCATCCGTCAAGCCCGAACGGCATCTTTACGAAAGAAACGGACATTATGGACGTCTGGTTTGACTCCGGCTCGTCGCATCAAGCGGTGCTCGTCGAGCGCGATGATTTGCAGCGTCCGGCTGATTTGTACTTGGAAGGGTCTGACCAATATCGCGGCTGGTTTAACTCGTCGTTGTCGACGGCGGTCGCCGTCACCGGCAAAGCACCGTATAAAGAGGTGTTAAGCCATGGCTTCGTTTTAGACGGCGAGGGGCGGAAAATGAGCAAATCGCTCGGCAACGTCGTCGTGCCGGCGAAAGTGATGGAACAATTTGGCGCCGACATTTTGCGCCTTTGGGTCGCCTCCGTTGACTATCAGGCCGACGTGCGCATTTCTGACCATATTTTGAAACAAGTGTCGGAAGTGTACCGGAAAATCCGCAACACGTTCCGGTTTATGCTCGGCAATTTGTTCGACTTCGATCCAAACCAAAACGCCGTGCCGGTTGGGGAGCTTGGCGAAGTCGACCGCTATATGCTGGCAAAGCTGAACAAGCTGATCGCCAAAGTGAAAAAAGCGTATGACAGCTACGATTTCGCCGCCGTCTATCATGAGATGAACCATTTTTGCACGGTTGAGTTGAGCGCGTTCTATTTGGATATGGCAAAAGACATTTTGTACATTGAAGCGGCTGATTCGCGCGCCCGCCGCGCCGTGCAGACGGTGCTGTACGAGACGGTTGTCGCGTTGGCGAAGCTCATCGCCCCGATTTTGCCGCACACGGCCGATGAAGTGTGGGAGCATATCCCGAACCGGAGAGAAAACGTCGAAAGCGTCCAGCTCACCGACATGCCGGAGCCGATCGCCATCGATGGCGAAGAAGCGCTGTTGGCGAAATGGGATGCGTTTATGGATGTGCGCGATGATATTTTCAAAGCGCTCGAGAACGCCCGCAATGAAAAAGTGATCGGCAAATCGCTGACCGCCAGCGTCACGATCTATCCGAAAGACGAGGCGCGCAAGCTGTTGGCGTCGCTCGACGCTGATTTGCGCCAGCTCCTCATCGTCTCGGCCTTTTCGATCGCCGATGAGCCGTACGACGCCGCACCGGCCGAAGCCGAACGGCTTACCCATGTGGCGGTCCTCGTTCGCCCGGCCGAAGGCGAGACGTGCGAGCGGTGCTGGACGGTGACGAAAGAAGTCGGCGCCGATCCATCGCATCCAACGCTTTGCCCGCGTTGTGCGCACATTGTGAACGAACATTATTCCGCGTAGCGAAAAGCGGCAGGTTGCCTTGGGGCGGCCTTGCCGCTTGCTTTTGGTGGAGGAAAAAAACCAAAACGATGGTGTAAAAAACGCAAAGGGATCAGGGGGGTTGTTTTTGTCAAGAAAAAGTGCAGAATGTTGCAGTGTATAAATTCAATTCTGTAGTTGAACCAATGCTGTCAAACTCCGTGTCGCATGAGCCTCCGTCGCATTTACTCCATCATCTTCGACCACACGTTTGCTTAAAATTATAAGGTTTATAGCTCAATTTTCCTATTATTTGTGAATATATTGTGAATTCCCATGTAAAAGGTTGACATTTTCTTCTTCTTTTTTTATAATGCCATTGAATTTTACAAACATTTCAAATTCATGATTAGAGAGGGCATTCCATATGAAATGGGTGTTCATTTCAAGAATGGCGTCCCGCTTAAAAGCAGAAGCTAGTTTCATATTCGTATTTTCTGGGGTTTTGATGTTTGTTTGCCTCAATCCCCATACCATCAATCCAGCGGAATGGATCTTATATACGAAATATTTGGTTCCGATTGGAATGGCCGTCTGGCTGCTCTTCAGCTTCCGTTTGCATGTTTCGTTGTTCACTTCGACTCCAATTCACTGGATCGCGATGAATGACATCATGCCAACCCCGCAAAAGATCGTCTTCTGCCAAACTTTGATCGCATTTATTTGTTTTTTCGCTTGGCAACTGGCCTTGGCCGGGATCATCGCCGGTGCGGTGGCGGCCAACTATTCAGCGGGTTGGGATCTTTTCACTTTTCTGTTTCCATTGTATTTGATTCATTTTCTTCTACCATTTCTATGGGCGTGGATGATCGGATTGTCCACAGGCGCTGTTTACGCCTATCATTCTTCGAAAAAAGCAATGTTGCTCGTTGGCGTGTTTGTTTTGTGGATCATCGTGCTGTTTTCTTTGGAATATCGCAATCCATCCTTCTCCTTGTGGGGAAACCATCGTTGGCCTTACATTGACCCGTTATTCAGCCTAACCTTCCAAAAAGAACGCGTGCTGATCAAATTGGCGTATATTCTTTCTTCCATCGCCGTTTATGGCGTTTTTCGAAGCATGCGGCGATCCTTCGCGGGGCTTGCGGCTAGTGTGACTCTCGTTATTTTCGTAACAATTTTCCTTCAACATGCACAATCAAAATTCCAGTTGGATGACATTCTGTTGGCAAACGACGTCAAACTCTATCAACAAATTAAACATCAGGCTCAGCCCAAGAACATCCCGTTGCATGGATATTGGAAAATCAAGGAGATCGAGGTGAATCCGAAATCCACGTATCCGATCAAAGCCACACTCTCTCTGCATCCGAAAGAACACACCGTTCGTTTTTCGATCAACGAGCAATTTCAAATCGATCATATCCAAGGCGGAGGGAAGCGTTTCCCCTTTCAACAACAAGGAAACGTTGTTCAGGTGCAGACCAACGGCGCCCCATCCATGACGATCTATTATCGGCATACGTTCGGCTCAACCTTTTATCCGTTGACATCGGGCGTCACGTTGTTGCCATTTGAAGCCAACTGGTATCCACAGTCCATGGATTCAACGCTTTACGATATCGACTCATCCGGAACGCTTCATTCCAATGTGGAAACGAAAACATGTACACGAGTCAACATGATTGTCGGAAAGGAAAAGTACCGTTGGCACGGGGACCATCTCCCTTGTCTCTCCGTGATCAATGGTCCTTACAAACAAATTCAAGTGCAACATACTCGTTTCCTTGTTTATAAACCATTTCTCACTACAACAAGAAATTATATGGAATTGAAGCATCAACTCGTTTCCATCCGCAATGAGCTATGCGACTTGTTTCCGAATCTTGCAAAGACAGATTATTGCACAAAAGAAGTCAAGAGCGTCTCAATCATCCCAAAAAGCATCAACACCACAAACCTTTCGCTGTACGACAGCACGGTGGCTGACGGAAACTACACGTTTTATGTTGATCCGTTCTTGGACGTCAATGGCACTCCGGCAACCATACATATTCAGGAGTTGGCTGCGTTTTTCATCCCATACCGATTGTTCGAAAACGAACAGATCAGTCTCTTTGTCGGCTTGTATTTAATGGAAAAACTACATATTCCATCTATCGGATATGAAAACAGATTAGCAGAAAAAGCCTCCATTAACTCAACAGCATGGGAACATTACAAGGCATTATCGATGAAAGAAAAAGAAAACATACTGATTCATCTAGTACAAGAAAGGGGGAAAGGAGACAGATGATGGAATTAAAAAACGTGACCATTAAGCACCATCGCCAACTTATTTTGCATCATTGTTCCGTCAATCAGTAAAAAAATCTTTTACAGCTGAGAATGGGGCTTTCTACTATGCTGAAGCATATACACAAGCCAATGCGACCTCTATTTATGGTGAAGCAAAAGTGACTGTGAATTAAGTTTAGACTCTTCGTTTAACAAGCAAGCGAATGGTCAAAACGGTTCGCCGACATTCGCTTGCTCCCTTTTATCGTTCATCGATACGACCTTGTTGAAAATGGAGTGACAGCTTATGGCTTTGTTTGCTCGCCTATCGTGGTTTTATGCCAAACAGATGGGAAAAAGCATTCTCTATATGGGAACATACACGTTTTGGTTCATCATGTTGATGATGCGTTTTCTCATTCGCCAGTACGATTCGTTTGGTAAGACGGATTATGGAAATTTTGTCGGAGAAATGACGCTAATCGTTCAAGCGGCCATGCTGCTGTTTATGGTGTTTTTTTACAAGTTGTTCTCTGATGAATATCGATTTGGCGCCAATCTTTTGTTTGCCGGTTCATTGCGTATCACAGCGTTGAAAATCGCCGCCTTGTTCGCCAATCACCTGTTGTTTCTTGCATTCTTCACCAGTCTGCAAGTTGTACTCGTATGGCAGTTTTATCGGACATGGAGCCTTCCCTTTTCTTCGTTGTATACTGAAACGGCATCGTATATCGCCGCATATTGGCTATCGCCACTTGTATTTGCCTTTTTTCTTGGTATTTTCACTGCACTATTGTTCGGGAAAAGCCGATTAAGCTTTGCTTGGATGGTGATCATTTGGCTGGCAATCGGCCCGGTGAATACCCAATTGTTTTCTCGTTATTTCCAGCGCCTCCCCTTTTCCGACGTCCGTAGTTTGTTCTACATCGGTCCGTTGAATATGGACGATGTATTTCGTGATGTTATTGGATACAACGTCAGCCTTCCGACGTATATGAAACTATTGTTTTGGATTCTAACCTCGATGATGGCGGTATGGGCCATTCTTTGGAAAACAGCCCGCACTACAAAGGAGAAAGCGGCCATTATCATAGGCGTTACTTTGCTTTTGGCGGGTGATGCTTGGGTGTTTCCGCATATTTGCACAGGAAGCAAACTGGTGTTTAGTTATGCTGATTTGGATCAAGAAAACGATTTCTATCGAACTCATAACCCAACCATTTCACCGAGCACATTGCGCTATTCGATTGAACGGTACGACATTCAGCTGGAGGCCAAAAATAGTGTACATGCCAAAGTGAAAGCGACCTTGCGACAAATTCAGGGCAACACACTGTCGTTTGTGCTTTACCATCATTTTTCTCTGAAACAAATCACTGATCAAACCGGAAAACAGTTGCCGTTTATTCAACAAGGGGATGTCATCACGGTCAAACGATCATCAAATCGCTTGACCGATGAATGGACATTTGAGTATCAAATGAACGATTCGGCACAAATTCCCGTTTCACCGCGCTATTTGTTTTTGCCGAGCGACTTCAGCTGGTTGCCGACAAAAGCCGACCATGCACCGTTTGCCTTTGTGAACGTTCATTCCAGTCCGGCGCCTGTATCGATGCAACCGAGCCATCCGATCCACTATACGTTGTCATTTCATGGAACGGTGCCGTTTTATACGAATTTGCCGCTCCGGAGCGACGGAATGTACGAAGGAGTTGTGTCCAGCGGCATTACAGCTATAGCGGGAATGTTTTTGAAAGAAAGGATCGGACCATGGCAGATCGTGTACCCCGCCGATTGGTCCAATCTTGAGCAGGATTGGTCCGTCTTTGAACGTCACGTGCGACGCATTCACCACGACACCGTTCAGATGTTCGGCTTAAAAGGGGTAAAGTTGCCGACAAATATCGTGTTGCTCGCTCCCCATGGTGAACAACGGAGCGTATATAGAAGCGATCATTTGCTTCTTCAAATTGATACGCCATATTCCCTTCACTCCCAAGAAGGAACATTGATGTATTTGCCGGAAATTTTAACGGAAGGACTTCTTTGGAAGGAAACGCATTCATCGAGACAAAAAGAAGTGTTTCAAGCATTGCTGACAAGATGGTTCCAGCAACAATTGGCCCTTCCCTATTCCGGAGGAGATTTGACGTTTGATGTAGCTTTGTCAGTGGACTCTCCTGATGGGAAAACGGAGGAAGAGCTCAGGCAGCTGTTTGGGGAATATGAACGCTTATCGGATAGGAAAAAACAAAAATTTTTGGCTTTATGGTATAAACAAATCAAGGAAGGAGCAGACGATAGCTGGGAGAAAACCATCCAACTTATCCGCATGGTTCGGGAGGGACAGACATGATCCATATATCCAGCGTCACAAAACGAATCAAAAAACAAATCATTTTATCCAATGTATCGCTTTGTATGGAAGGGATTTACGGGTTAGTTGGACCGAACGGAGCTGGCAAGACAACATTGATGAAAATCTTGGCTGGCTTGACACCCATGAATGATGGACAGGTGGCGATTGATGGACAAAGCTGTACCAAAGGAAAATATGTGAAAGCCCCTGAACGGATCGGTTATTTGCCGCAAGATTTCATGGTCTATCCTAACATTACGGTCGAAGAAGCGCTTGACCATCTCGCCTTATTGCAAGGAATGATGGACAAACACAAACGGCACGCAGCCGTTGCTGAAGCCATTCAAAAAGTGAACTTGAACGGACACGAGACAAAAAAGATGTCTGAGCTGTCCGGCGGAATGCGGCGACGAGTGGGAATTGCTCATTTATTGACGCGAAAGCCATCCATCTTGCTGTTTGATGAGCCGACCGCCGGCTTAGATATTGAAGAACGAATCCGGTTTCGCCATCTGCTCAAACAGCTTGGTTCCGAACATACGATTGTTATTTCTTCCCATATTGTGGAAGATATTGAGTTTTTATGCACCAAAATCGGAATTTTAAAACAAGGGCAAGTGTTGTTTGAAGGCACGCCGTCTGAGCTGAAGTCCTGCGCAGAAGGCTTCGTGTGGGAATATTGCATACATCCCGAAGAATTGGATGACTTGATCGCAGCGAGAGAAGTGGTACAGCTTCTCGAAGAAGAAGATGGTATTCACGCACGAGTGTTCTCGCAAAATGAGGAAACAGGGGGGAGACGGGTCAAACCACGATTGATCGATGGCTATTTGGCTGTTGTCAGAAGAGGGGGATCAAGATGAGAGCTTACATCGAATGGATAAGAGCCGCTTTTGTGTTTGACCGAAAAACAATGGGCGGAGCCTGTTTTGTTCCACCAGTGATGTTCATCCTATCACTGTTGCTTATTTTGCTTGTCGCCCGCAAACCGTCAAGTATTTACGACAATGTGATAATCATCCAAGGGCTGTTCATCCCGTTTTCCGGCTGGCACTTGATTTATCGATTCGGTGAACTGTATGAAGACGGGGCGCAAGAGACGCTTATCCCTTATTATAGGCAATGGTTTGGGATTGATATCGTACGTTATTCTTTCATCCATTTGTTAGGGGTCGCCATGCTAAGCGGGGCATTCATGTGGAGATATGGCATTACTTCTTTGTCTTTTTTGAATCTCATTCATTTCATTCTATTGACTTTCTTTTACCTATTTTTCAGCACTGCCTCCCTTGTTCTTACAAAAAACACGAATATCGCATTGACAATCATTTTTCTTTATACGGTGCTTGAAGTGGCCACATTAGGAACGTTCATGCCTTGGCCGCATATCTTTTTGTTCGAACCACCGGTTTGGGAACCGATGCTCATCAGCAAATTCATCATGCTAACGCTGTCCATCTTTCTAGCAGCATTCATCACCATTGTATGGATCAGTAAGGGAGATCGGAAACCCCAATAAAGGCTAACGTTTGGCCGCAAATAACCTCTTCTCCCCTAAAAGCGAGAGGCTATGCTTACAAATCGATTAATTGGTGGCCCGATAGCGTCGTCGCCTCCACCAACTGGCTCAATCCTAGGCAAGAAGAAACGCGCAATTTTACACAACGAAAAGGCGATAAATATTATGGCCAAATTGTGGGCCAAACGGTTGGTTCAAGCGGATACGTGACCATTACGGTCAAATAACGATGCCGAATCCGGATGATAAAGGAGTCAGGGATACGCGTAAAAAATAAAGCGGTCCCTGACCGCATTCTTCTTTTGTCAACTTCTTGGAAAGAAAGCGGTTGATCGGCGATGAGATGGAAATGGCTGTTTGTTTTTTATTGGAAACGATTGTTGAAAAGCAAGTTATACATTGGTGCTAGTTTCTCGTTTTTTCTTTTGCTGGCCGTACGGTTTACACTATTTTTTACCGATCCGTACAATATGGAGAGTTATGGGGATATCCCTCATGAAGTGTTCATGCTTGTTCAAATCGTTTCGCTCTTTTACATCGTGTGGTTCTACCTTCTCTATTCCAACGAACTTCGTTACGGCGTTTCGTCATGGTTCGCCGATGGCTACCGAATTTTGCTGGAGAAAATGAGCGCCTTGCTTGCGGTTCATGCGCTGTACCAAGGGATCATGCTGATGATGAGCTGCGGCGTTTTTTCAATCGTGTATCTCTTCGTTGGGGTGGAGCCTTCGGATCTGTATTTGTCGTTGCTTCGGTTTCTCGCCGTCTATCAGTTTGGACCGCTCGTGCTCACCGTCCTGTACGGCGTCATCATCGCACTGCTGTTGGAAACGAAAAAGGTCAGTTTTTTCGCTATTTTGCTTGTGTGGATCCTGACCGGACCGATGACGACGGAGCTGTTCATCGATCTATCCAAAACTGTTCATGCCCGCGACTGGGCGTCGTTGCTGTTTATCGGAAAACACGCGATTCAACGAGCATATGATTCCTACATCGGGTTTGAGGTCGACCGCGGCGGGGAATGGAAATGGGCCGCATGGTTTCTTTCCCTTGTCGGGTTGGCGTTGTTGTCGTCGATCCGCTTTACGCAGACGAGAAAGGAGCGAAACGCCGTCTTGAAAGCATTTCTCGTCTTCCCGTTTCTGATCGTCCTAACTGCCTACCATTCCTTGCAAACGAACACCAAGGCGTTCACTCGGGCCGATCAGACGACCGAACTCGAGGAATACCGCCAGATGAAACAAGAGACGAACGCCGATTTGCGCTACCGTATCCAGTCGTATGACCTTTCCTTGCATGGATCGCGTGCGGTCGTGCGCGTGGCCTTGTCCCAGTTGGAAACGAACCGGCCCACGTTTCAACTGTACCATTTGTATCCGCTCCACTCGATTGAAGCGGACCATCAGCCCGTCAAGTTTACAAGAAACGGCGATCTCGTGACCGTGTGGCTGCCGAAACGCACCTCGACGCTCACGTTTTCGTATGAGATCGTCGATACGGCGCTCATCCCGTACACCAACGGCCGCATCGTCCTGTTGGCGGATCGAGCGTGGTATCCGAAAAGGAGGGCTTCGCACATGTATCGGACTTATGAATATCGGATGGCGGGGATGACAGTTTGGGATGGGGCGTTCACCGATCAATTCTTTCCGGACGAAACATATACGTTTACCTTAAACGTAGACGGCGATGTGCTGTTTTGCAATGTGCCAAAGCGGGGGACGGTTTACCGAGGGAAGGCGCAAGCGGTCACCTTGATCAAAGGGCAAGGGCATCAACTCGTCGATCAAGGATATGAGATCATCTACCCGGCCGATTGGCCGCACATGGCGGAACGGGCGCCGACGGTCATCCGCCAGATGGAAAAAACATTCCGTCATGTACAACAAATCGCATCAACGGCGGTTTCATCGTTGCCGAACAAGATTGTCTTCTCTAGTTTCGGACTGTCCTCGTTTCTCGCACACGATCATCTTGTATATAACACAGATGACTTATATGGGATCGATCAATATATTATGGAACAAAATTTTTACGAAAAAATACTTCGGCTTTCCGTACCGCCGAAAGGATCGCGGATCATGTACAACGAGTGGATTTCGCTGGCCACCCGCTGGTTGATGCAAAAAAATGACCTGCCGGTGATCGACTGGAGCTCCAAAAGTGAGTGGTTCGAGTCGCAACCTCAATCCGTGCAGAAGCAGATTGAATCAGTGTATAGCGAGTTTCAGTCGCTTGACGTAGACCAAAAACAGCAATTATTACGGACATGGTATGAGAACATGGACGATGCTTGGACATGGGATCGCGTCATCGAGATAATGCAGGAGGTGAAAGGCGTTGGCGGTCGTCATTGAAGGATTGACGAAAATCGTGAAAAAAAAGGCGATTTTATCGGATGTCTCCCTCACCCTCTCCGGCGTGTACGGCTTGCTGGGACCAAACGGCGCCGGCAAGACGACGTTGATGCGCATTGTGGCCGGCCTGTTGGAGTTCAATGCCGGACGGGTGTCGCTCGGAGACGAGCCGATCAGCACCGGCACGAGGGTGAAGCGGGTGAACGAGATCGGCTATTTGCCGCAAGAGTTTATGATGTACCCGGAGCTGACGATGTATGAAGTGCTTGAGCATCTCGCTGTCTTGCAAGGTGAACATCCCGTCGCCTGCCGACCTAAAATCGAGAAGGTCATCGAACAAGTCAACTTGTCTTCGCACATCAACAAAAAAATGCGCGAGCTGTCCGGCGGCATGCGGCGGCGAGTGGGCATCGCCATGCTGTTGCTTCGGGAACCGTCCATCCTGCTGTTTGACGAGCCGACGGCCGGGCTTGACATCCGCGAGCGCGTGCGGTTTCGCAATTTGTTGAAGCGGCTGGGCCATGACCATACGATCGTCATCTCTTCGCATCTTGTCGAGGACATTGAATTTCTGTGCACCAAAATCGGAGTTTTGGACCGCGGCACGGTGCTGTTTGAAGGCAGCCCGGACGAGCTCAAGCAAAAAGCCGCTCCTTATACGTATGAGTTGGACGTGCCATTTGCGGAGCTTGACTCGGTCATGGCCACCAACGAAGTCGTGCAAATGAGCGAAGAGCCTTCCCACGTCGTCGTGCGCGTCTTGTCCGAAGAGCCGATCGGTCGGCCTGTCGCCCCGCGGCTGATGGACGGATATTTGGCGTTATTGAAAGAGGCGGAAGCGCATGGATAAAAAGACGATCGCCCATCATTTTTCCTTCGACCGCCGCTTGCTCGGCCGATTGTACTGGTTTCCGTTTCTCGTCTACGGGCTGTGCGTCGGGTTGATGGGGATCTTGTCCGCCCGCTCCGACGAACCGTTTTTGCCGTACACCGTCATCCAAGGCATCGCCGTGCCGATCGCCGGATGGCATCTCGTCTTTTTGTACCGCCATTTGTACGACGAAGGGGCGAAAGAAGCGCTGTTATGGCATTACCGAAAAACGGTCGTCTTCGACTTGGTTCGCTATGCTGTTTTGCACGGGGGATGCATCGTTCTTCTTGTCGCGGCGGTCATATGGATTCATGGAACGATGTTTCTCACCGCACCCGTGTTGGTGCACCTGTTTCTGCTGTTTTCGTTTTACCAGTTGATTGGGCTTGCCTTGTTAGGCGTCTTTGGCAGCCTAGATATCGCCTTATCGGTCATCGCGGTCTATACCTTTATGGAAGTCGCAACGCAGGGAACATTCATGCCGTGGCCACATCTGTTTTTGTTTCAAGCGCCGGTCGACTCATTGTCTCTCCTTCTCCCCATGATGTGGCTGGGGGTGGGCATCGTGATCGCCGCCATTTTGATTGGACGGGAGTTTTGGTAAACGAATTGGAAGCCATCGGCTGAATGTGGGGATGAGGAGCTTCTATGGAACGATGTCGGTTCGTTTAGTGCACCCGGCCGCACACTCCTCTTGTCGCTTCCATGGTCAGGAAGTGAGAAGTCGCTTCTCCTTATCATGGCTAATTGAGATGGCCGCCGTAAATCGAAAAAAGCTCTCTATAAAGTCTTGACTGACTCCTTTTTGCCGCTTCATTTGTTTGCCATGGCGAATTATGCTACAATGCAAAAAGGATGAATGAGAAGGACAGGGGGATTTGGCACGGTGGCATACTATTGGCTTGCGGCGGCGGTCATCATCCTCGATCAATGGACGAAATGGCTTGTCGTCCGCTCTATGCGACTTGGGGAAAGCATCCCGATCATCGACAACGTGCTCTACATTACGTCGCACCGCAATCGCGGAGCGGCATGGGGCATGCTGGAAGGGCAGTTTTGGCTCTTTTATTTGATTACGGTGATCGTCGTGGCGGCGATCGTGATTTACATCCGCCGCCTGAAGCCTTCCGAGCGCCTAGCCGGCGTGGGGCTTGGGCTGATGCTCGGCGGGGCGATCGGCAATTTTATCGACCGCGTATTCCGGAAAGAAGTGGTCGACTTTATTCATACGCACATCGGCACGTACAGCTTTCCGGTGTTCAATATCGCCGACTCGGCGCTGACGGTTGGCGTCATCTTGCTGTTTATTCATCTATTTTTTTTCGCGACACCAGAGAAAGGGAATGAGTAGATGGACACGATCACGTTTCACATCGAAGACGAATATGACGGTGAGCGGATCGATAAAGTGATCGCGGCGCTGAATGATGAATGGTCGCGTTCGCAAGTGCAGCAATGGATCAAAAACGGGCTCGTGACGGTCAACGGCCGCACGGTGAAGGCGAATTACAAATGTGAAGCGGGTGACTCGGTCGCCATCTCGCCGCCCGAACCGGAGCCGATTCATGTGGAACCGGAGCCGATTCCGCTCGACATTTATTACGAGGACGAGGATGTCCTTGTCGTCAACAAACCGCGCGGCATGGTCGTCCACCCGGCGCCCGGGCATATGCGCGGCACGCTCGTGAACGCTTTGCTCGCCCATTGCCGCGACCTATCCGGCATCAACGGCGTGCTGCGCCCCGGCATCGTCCACCGGATTGACAAAGATACATCGGGGCTGTTGATGGTGGCGAAAAATGATGCCGCCCATCGCTCGCTTGTTGAGCAGCTCGTCAACAAAACGGTGACGCGCCGCTACAAGGCGATCGTCCATGGCGTCATTCCGCACGATTACGGCACGATCGACGCTCCTATCGGCCGCGACAAACGCGACCGAAAAAAAATGGCGGTCACCGAAGAAAACGGCAAAGAAGCCGTCACCCATTTCCGCGTGCTCGAGCGGTTTCGCCAGTATACGTATGTCGAATGCCAGCTGGAAACGGGACGGACGCATCAAATTCGCGTCCATATGAAATATATCGGCTACCCGCTCGCCGGCGACCCGCAATACGGGCCGAAAAAGACGCTCCCGATCGACGGCCAGGCGCTTCATGCCGGGGTGCTTGGCTTCCATCACCCGCGCAGCGGCGACTATTTGGAATTTGAAGCGCCGTTGCCGCCGGAGTTTGCCGAGCTGCTCGAATGGCTGCGAAAAAACGATTGACAAACGAACACGCTCCCTTTACAATGAGAACAGGTGAACAGGAACCTTTAAGTTCAGTCCTGTGAGGCTGAGAAGGGGTCGGATCAACAAGAGATAGGCAGCGTATGCCCGTTTTTTGAAACAGGATGGGCCGCACCCCCGCTTCGCAGGCGGGGGATTTTTTTGTGCAAACAGGCAAACGCAAGCAAAACGTCATCGACCATTGGACGAAGCCGAGGGCTGGCGCCGATGCATGAGAGCGGCAGGCCCGGTTGGAGGAGGTGGACGGAATGCAAAAGGCGGTCGTAATGGATGAACAGGCGATTCGCCGCGCGTTGACGCGCATCGCCCATGAAATCATCGAACGGAACAAAGGCATTGACGGCTGTGTGCTGGTCGGCATCAAAACGCGCGGCATTTACTTGGCGCGCCGCCTAGCTGAGCGGATCGAGCAAATTGAAGGGGCGCCCATTCCGGTCGGCGAACTCGATATTACGCTGTACCGCGACGATTTGACGGTGAAAACGGATGACCATGAGCCGCTTGTCAAAGGAACGAACGTCCCGTTTCCGGTCAGCGAACAAAAAGTCATTTTGGTTGATGACGTGCTGTTTACCGGTCGGACGGTGCGGGCGGCAATGGATGCCATTATGGACTTGGGTCGCCCGGCGCGCATCCAGCTCGCCGTGCTCGTTGACCGCGGGCATCGAGAACTTCCGATCCGCGCCGATTTCGTCGGCAAAAACATCCCGACCTCGAGCGCGGAAATGATTGTCGTCGAACTGTCCGAAGTCGATGGCGTCGATCAAGTATCGATTCATGAAAAATAGCGCAAGCTCCCTTTTAAGCGCAGTCCCGCGAGGCTGCCAAAGGGGCGGAATGGTTTCGGCTGTTTCTGCACCCTCTTTGTGCCTGCGCGGGCCAAAGAGGTTTTTTTGTGCACACGAGAAGATACATTCGCTGATCAGGCGAAAGGAGCGAAGAACATGAACAAACCGGTGTTGGATATTCAAGAGCGCCCGACGGTCGGGCAATGGGTGACATTAAGCTTGCAGCACTTGTTCGCGATGTTCGGGGCGACGATTTTGGTGCCGTATTTGGTCGGGTTGGATCCGTCGATCGCCTTGTTCACGAGCGGGCTTGGGACATTGGCGTTTTTGCTTATCACGAAATGGCAAGTGCCGGCGTATCTCGGTTCATCGTTCGCCTACATCGCGCCGATCATCGCCGCGAAAACGTCCGGCGGCCCGGGGGCGGCGATGATTGGCAGCTTCCTCGCCGGATTGGTGTACGGCATTGTCGCTCTCATCATTAAAAAAGCGGGCTACCGCTGGGTGATGAAACTGTTGCCGCCCGTTGTCGTCGGCCCGGTCATCATCGTCATCGGCCTCGGCTTAGCCGGCACAGCGGTCGGGATGGCGATGAACGGCCCGGACGGCAAATACAGTCTGCTCCACTTTTCCGTTGCATTGGTGACGCTTGCCGCCACGATCATTTGCTCGGTGCTGGCGCGCGGCATGTTGAGCCTGATTCCGGTGCTTGTCGGCATTGTCGTCGGCTATGTTTACGCCCTCGCCGTCGGACTGGTTGACTTGTCGAAAGTGGCGGCGGCAAAATGGTTTGAATGGCCGGATTTCCTCATCCCGTTTGTCGACTATCCGGTGCACGTCACGGCGCAGATCGTCATGCTCATGGTGCCGGTGGCGATCGTCACCTTGTCGGAGCACATCGGCCATCAGCTTGTGCTAAGCAAAGTCGTCGGCCGCGACCTCATCCAAAAGCCGGGGTTGCATCGCTCGATTTTAGGCGACGGCACGGCGACGATGATTTCCGCCTTGCTTGGCGGGCCGCCGAAAACGACGTACGGGGAAAACATCGGCGTGCTGGCCATCACAAGGGTGTACAGCGTCTATGTGCTGGCTGGCGCGGCGGTCATCGCGATCGCTTTCGGCTTCGTCGGCAAAATCACGGCGCTGATCAGCTCGATTCCGACGCCGGTCATGGGCGGCGTCTCGATCCTGCTGTTTGGCATCATCGCCTCGTCCGGCTTGCGCATGTTGGTCGACAGCCGCGTGGATTTCGGTGAAACGCGCAATTTAGTCATCGCCTCGGTCATCTTAGTGATCGGCATCGGCGGCGCGGTGCTCAAAATCAGCGAGAGCTTCCAAATCACAGGAATGGCGCTTTCAGCGATTGCCGGCGTCCTGCTCAATTTCGTGCTGCCGGGGCGGCCGTCAGCCGTGGAAAACATGTTTGAAGAAGAAAAAAACGACCATGTCGCTTAATCGAACAGCACCTTTTAATTAAGTCCCGTGAGGCTTAAAAAGGTGTGAAACGAAGCGCACCGGGCCGGAGTCTGCCCTCGGCTCCACCGGGTGCCCATCATCACACCTTGCCTCGCTGGCAAGGTGTTTTTTTATCAAAAACGAAAAGGGAGAGAAACCGATGACCCATCTGCTCACGTTAAGCGAACTGCCGCTTGCCGACATCAACCGCTTGCTCGATGAAGCGGAATCGTTCCGCCGCGGGCGCCGGTGGCGTCCGGCGGCGCCGATGTATGTCGCCAATTTGTTTTTCGAGCCGAGCACGCGCACGAAATGCAGCTTCGAGATGGCGGAACGAAAGTTAGGGCTTCACGTCATTCCGTTTGACCCGGAACGCTCGAGCGTGCAAAAAGGGGAAACGCTGTACGACACGGTAAGAACGCTGGAAGCGATCGGTGTTGACGCCGTTGTCATCCGCCATCACGAAGATGCCTATTTCGAAGCGCTCCGTCATGCGGTTGGCATCCCGATCATCAACGCCGGCGACGGCTGCGGGCACCATCCGACCCAATCGCTCCTCGATCTGCTCACGATTCGCCAAGAGTTCGGGACGTTTGCCGGGCTGACGGTGGCGATCATCGGCGACATCCGCCATAGCCGCGTCGCCCGCTCCAATGCAGAAGCATTGACAAGACTTGGCGCCAACGTGTTGTTTTCCGGTCCGCCGGAATGGAAAGACGATGCGAATCCGTACGGGACATACGTGGAAATCGATGAGGCCATCGTCCGCGCTGATGTCGTGATGCTGCTGCGCATTCAACACGAGCGCCACGCCGAAGCCATGGGGCTGACGAAGGAAGAGTACCACGTGCGGTACGGGCTGACGCTCGAACGGGCGCGGCGGATGAAGCCGGGCGCCATCATCTTGCATCCGGCGCCGGTCAACCGCGGGGTCGAAATCGCGAGCGAGCTGGTCGAAGCGAAATCGTCACGCATTTTTAAACAAATGGAAAACGGCGTCTACGTGCGGATGGCGGTCTTAAAACGGGCGATAGAAGGGAGAATCGAACATGGCCGTATGGTTGAAACATGGCATGTCGTTCAATAAAGAAGGGAAGCTCGTGCCAACCGATGTGAAAATCGAAGGCGGACGCATCGCCGCCATCGGCCGGGAACTGCCGGTCGACGGGGAAGGGAACGTGGTGGACGTTCAAGGAAAGCTGATCGCCCCCGGGTTGATTGACGTGCACGTCCATTTGCGCGAGCCGGGCGGCGAAGCGAAAGAAACGATTGAAACAGGCACGCTCGCCGCGGCCAAAGGCGGCTTTACGACGGTGGCGGCGATGCCGAACACGAATCCGGTGCCGGATCGGAAAGAACAGATGGAGTGGCTTTCGCGCCGCATCCGCGAGACGGCGCACGTCCATGTGCTGCCGTATGCGGCGATTACGATCGGGCAAAAAGGGGAAGAGCTGACCGATTTTGCGGCGTTAAAAGAAGCGGGGGCGTTCGCCTTTACCGATGACGGCGTCGGCGTCCAGTCGGCTGGGATGATGTTCGAAGCGATGAAACGGGCGGCCGCGCTCGATATGGCGATCGTCGCTCACTGCGAAGACGATACATTGAAAAACGGCGGCGCGGTGCATGAAGGCGATTTTGCCCGCCGATATGGGCTTGCTGGCATCCCGTCCGTCTGCGAGGCGGTGCACATCGCCCGCGATGTGCTGCTTGCTGAAGCAGCCGGATGCCATTATCACGTCTGCCACATCAGCACGAAAGAATCGGTGCGCGTCGTCCGCGATGCGAAGCGGGCCGGCATCCGCGTCACCGCCGAAGTGACGCCGCACCATCTTCTCTTGTGCGATGAGGACATTCCGGGGCTGGATGCGAATTACAAAATGAATCCGCCGCTGCGCAGCCGCGCGGACCGCGAGGCATTGATCGAGGGCCTGCTCGATGGGACGATCGATTTGATCGCCACCGACCACGCACCGCATACGGCGGCGGAAAAAGCAAAAGGGATCGAGGCGGCGCCGTTTGGCATCGTCGGATTGGAAACGGCGTTTCCGCTCTTATATACGCACTTGGTCAAAACGGGCCTCGTTACGTTGAAACAGCTCATCGATTGGCTGACGATCAAGCCGGCGCAATGCTTTGGCCTTGACGCCGGACGGCTTGAAGTCGGGGCGCCGGCCGATCTGACGATCATTGATTTGGAAACGGAAGAAACGATCAATCCAGAGACGTTCGCTTCAAAAGGAAACAATACGCCGTTTGCCGGTTGGGCATGCCAAGGCTGGCCGGTGATGACGTTGGTCGGCGGAACAATCGCATGGGAGAAAGGAAGGGCATGACATGAAGCGGCAGCTAATTTTAGAAGATGGTTCGTTTTTCGTTGGCGAAGCGTTTGGCAGCTTGAAAGACACGACCGGGGAAGTCGTGTTTAACACCGGCATGACCGGATACCAAGAAATTTTGACCGATCCGTCGTATTGCGGACAAATCGTGACGATGACGTATCCGTTGATCGGCAACTACGGCATCAACCGCGATGACTTTGAAGCGATTCGCCCGTACGTGCACGGATTCATCGTGAAAGAGGCGTGCGTGAAGCCATCCAACTGGCGCGGCGAAATGACGCTTGATGACTATTTAAAAGAAAAAGACATCCCGGGGCTGGCCGGCATCGATACGCGCAAACTGACGCGCCTCATTCGCCAGTACGGAACGCTAAAAGGGATGATTTGCGGCTTGGACGTCCATCCGGCGGAAGCGGCGGCCCACCTGCGGGCGATGGAGTGGCCGCGCGACCAAGTGCGGCGCGTCTCGACGAAAAGCGCCTATCCGAGCCCGGGGCGCGGCGAGCGCGTGGTCTTGATCGATTTTGGAATGAAGCACGGCATTTTGCGCGAGCTGAACAAGCGCCATTGCGATGTCATCGTCTTGCCGTACAACGCCACCGTCGAAGAAGTATTAAGCTGGCATCCGGATGGGGTGATGCTCTCGAACGGCCCGGGCGACCCGAAAGACGTGCCGGAAGCGATCGATATGATTCGCGGGATTTTGGGCAAAGTGCCGCTCTTTGGCATTTGCCTCGGCCATCAGCTGTTTGCCTTGGCGTGCGGGGCGAATACGGAAAAATTGAAATTCGGCCATCGCGGCTCGAACCATCCGGTGAAAGATTTGCGCACCGGCAAAGTCGCCATCACAGCGCAAAACCACGGCTACGCTGTGACGCATGAGTCGCTCGCCGGCACCCGCCTGGAAGTGACGCATGTCGCCTTGAACGACGGCACAGTCGAAGGGCTGCGCCATCTCGATTTCCCGGCGTTTACGGTGCAATACCACCCGGAAGCGTCGCCGGGGCCGGAAGATGCCAATCCGCTGTTTGACGAGTTTTTGGCGCTCATCCGCGAGTTCAACAAGAAAGGGGAAGTCATCCATGCCTAAACGCCGCGACATCGAAACGATTTTGGTCATCGGCTCCGGCCCGATCGTCATCGGTCAGGCAGCCGAGTTTGACTATGCCGGGACGCAAGCGTGCCTCGCTTTGAAAGAAGAAGGCTATAAAGTCATTCTCGTCAACTCGAACCCGGCGACGATCATGACCGATACGGAAATCGCCGATAAAGTGTATATGGAACCGCTGACGCTTGAGTTTGTCGCCCGCATCATCCGCAAAGAGCGGCCGGATGCGATTTTGCCGACGCTCGGCGGCCAAACGGGCCTCAACTTGGCGGTTGAGCTCGCCAAGGCCGGCGTGCTTGAAGAGTGCGGCGTCGAAATTCTTGGCACGAAACTCGAGGCGATCGAAAAGGCGGAAGACCGTGAACAGTTCCGCGCCCTCATGAACGAGCTTGGTGAACCGGTGCCGGAGAGCGCCATTATTCACAGTCTGGAAGAGGCGTATGCGTTTGTCGAACAGATCGGCTATCCGGTCATCGTCCGCCCAGCGTTTACGCTCGGCGGCACGGGCGGCGGCATTTGCACGAACGAACAAGAACTGATCGACATCGTTTCGACCGGTTTGAAAATGAGCCCGGTGCACCAATGCTTGCTTGAGCGGAGCATCGCCGGCTACAAAGAAATCGAGTATGAAGTGATGCGCGATGCCAACGACAACGCCATCGTCGTCTGCAACATGGAAAACATCGACCCGGTCGGCATCCATACCGGTGACTCGATCGTCGTCGCCCCGAGCCAGACGTTAAGCGACCGCGAATACCAACTGCTTCGCAACGCGTCCTTGAACATCATCCGCGCCCTTGGCATCGAAGGCGGCTGCAATGTCCAGCTGGCGCTCGACCCGGACAGCTTCCGCTATTACGTCATCGAAGTGAACCCGCGCGTCAGCCGCTCGTCGGCGCTCGCTTCCAAAGCGACCGGATACCCGATCGCGAAACTGGCGGCGAAAATTGCTATCGGGCTGACGCTCGATGAGATGATCAACCCGGTCACTGGGAAAACGTACGCCTGCTTTGAGCCGGCGCTTGATTATGTCGTGACGAAAATTCCGCGCTTCCCGTTTGACAAATTCGAATCGGCGAACCGCCGCCTTGGCACGCAAATGAAGGCGACCGGCGAAGTGATGGCGATCGGCCGGACGTTTGAAGAATCGCTGTTAAAAGCGGTCCGTTCGCTCGAGATCGGCGTCCACCATCTCGCATTAAAAGAGGCGGACACCGCCACCGACGACGTCATCGAGAAACGGATCCGCAAGGCGGGCGATGAACGGCTCTTTTACATCGCCGAAGCGCTCCGCCGCGGGGTGACGGTCGACACGTTGCATGAATGGAGCCAAATCGATCGCTTTTTCTTGCATAAAATCGAAACCATCATTGAGATGGAAACGGTCTTGAAAAACCGTCCGGGCGACCTTGACGCGCTGAGGAAGGCGAAAGCGCTCGGCTTCTCGGACGCCGCCGTGGCGGCATTATGGAACAAAACGGAGCGCGACATTTACGCGCTGCGCCGCCAAGAAGGCATCGTGCCGGTGTACAAAATGGTCGATACGTGCGCGGCCGAGTTCACATCAGAAACGCCGTATTACTACAGCACGTATGAGGAAGAAAACGAGTCGATCGTGACGGAAACACCGAGCGTCATCGTGCTCGGTTCGGGCCCGATCCGCATCGGCCAAGGGATCGAATTTGACTACGCCACCGTCCATTGCGTCTGGGCCATTAAGCAGGCCGGCTATGAGGCGATCATCATCAACAACAACCCGGAAACGGTCTCCACCGACTTCAGCACGTCGGACAAACTGTACTTCGAGCCGCTGACGGCCGAAGACGTGATGCATGTCATCGACCTTGAGAAGCCGGTCGGCGTCATCGTTCAGTTTGGCGGCCAGACGGCGATCAATTTGGCGGCCGAACTCGAGGCGCGCGGCGTCCGCTTGCTCGGGACGACGCTGGAGGATTTGGACCGCGCCGAAGACCGCGACAAATTTGAACAGGCGCTTTCCGAACTCGGCATTCCCAAACCGGCCGGCAAAACGGCCGTTTCGGTCGAAGAAGCGGTCGCCATCGCCGAAGAGATCGGCTATCCGGTGCTCGTCCGCCCGTCGTACGTGCTCGGCGGCCGGGCGATGGAGATTGTGTACAATCGTGAGGAGCTGCTCCATTACATGGAGCACGCCGTGCGCGTCAACCCGCAGCACCCGGTGCTCGTCGACCGCTACATCACCGGCAAGGAAGTCGAAGTCGACGCCATTTCCGACGGCGAGACGGTCGTCATCCCGGGCATTATGGAGCATATCGAACGGGCCGGCGTCCATTCCGGCGACTCGATCGCCGTCTACCCGCCGCAAACGTTAAGTGCCGAAGTGATCGATCAGATCGCGGATGACACGATCCGGCTGGCGCGCGGGCTGCGCATCGTCGGGCTCTTAAACATCCAGTTCGTCGTCTCGGGAAGCGATGTCTACGTGTTGGAAGTAAACCCGCGTTCAAGCCGCACCGTGCCGTTTTTAAGCAAAATCACCGGCGTGCCGATGGCCAACCTCGCCACCAAGGCCATTTTAGGGGCGAAGCTGGCCGAGATGGGCTATGAAACCGGCGTCCGCCCGGTCCGTCCAGGCGTGTACGTGAAAGTGCCGGTGTTCTCGTTTGCGAAATTGCGCAATGTCGACATTTCGCTCGGCCCGGAAATGAAATCGACCGGTGAAGTGATCGGCAAGGATGTGACGTTTGAAAAAGCGCTCTATAAAGGACTTGTCGCGTCTGGCATCCACATCCAGCCGCACGGGGCGGTGCTGTTGACGGTCGCGGACAAAGACAAAGAAGAAGCGGTCGAGCTGGCCCGCCGCTTTGCGGACATCGGCTATCAGCTGCTGGCGACGAACGGCACGGCGGAAACGCTGAAAGCGGCCGGCATCCCGGTGACGGTCGTCAATAAAATCCATTCGGCGTCGCCGAACATTTTGGATGTCATCCGCCAAGGGAAGGCGCAAGTCGTCATCAACACGTTGACGAAAGGGAAACAGCCGGAAAGCGACGGCTTCCGCATCCGCCGCGAAGCGGTCGAAAACGGCATTCCGTGCTTGACGTCGCTCGATACCGCACGGGCGATGTTGCAAGTGCTCGAATCGATGACGTTCTCGACAACGGCGATGACGGAAGGGTTGGTGCGGTCATGATCGGCCGCGAACAAATGACGGTCGCAAGCCAGCGGCTGATCGCCGAGCGCACGTATGAACTGACGCTGGCAGGCCGCCTCGTGCAAGAGATGAAGCAGCCCGGCCAGTTCGTTCATGTGAAAGTGGCCGCATCGGCCGATCCGCTCTTGCGCCGCCCGCTCAGCCTTTGCCAAATCGACCACGAGCAGGGGCAATGCACGATCATTTACCGCCAGGAAGGGAAGGGCACCGCGCTGTTGGCGCAAAAACAGCCGGGCGACACGGTCGATGTGCTCGGCCCGCTCGGCCACGGCTTTCCGCTCGAAGCCGCGCCGGCGGGCGGCCGGGCGCTGTTGGTCGGCGGCGGCATCGGCGTTCCGCCGCTCTATGAACTGGCGAAACAGCTGGCGAACCGGGGCGTGAACGTCGTGAGCGTGCTCGGGTTCCAAACGAAAGCGGCGGTCTTTTACGAAGAAAAATTTGCCGCGTTCGGCGAGACGTATATCGCCACCGATGACGGGTCGCACGGGGCGGCGGGCCGCGTCACCGATGTGATCGAAGCGCGTGCGCTCGAGTTTGACGTGTTGTACGCCTGCGGCCCGAAGCCGATGCTAAAGGCGCTCGATGAACGGTTCCGCGGCCGGCCGGTGTACTTGTCGTTGGAAGAGCGGATGGGCTGCGGCGTCGGGGCGTGTTTCGCCTGCGTCTGCCATGTGCCGGGAAGCGAAACGGCGTATAAAAAAGTATGCAGCGACGGTCCGGTGTTTCGGGCCGGGGAGGTGGTGTTATGAACCGGCTGGCGGTCGAACTGCCGGGGCTTTCGCTCAAAAACCCGATCATGCCGGCGTCCGGCTGTTTCGGGTTTGGCCGCGAGTACGCCCGGTTTTACGATTTAAGCGTGTTAGGCGCCATCATGATCAAAGCGACGACCAAAGAGCCGCGCTTTGGCAACCCGACGCCAAGGGTGGCGGAAACGCCGGGCGGGATGTTAAACGCCATCGGCCTGCAAAACCCCGGTCTTGACAAGGTGCTGACGGAGGAACTGCCATGGCTTGAACAGTTTGACGTGCCGATCATCGCCAACATCGCCGGTTCGACGATGGAAGAATACGTCGAGGTAGCCGCCGCGATTTCCAAAGCGCCGAACGTCCATGCCTTGGAGCTCAACATTTCTTGCCCGAACGTGAAAAAAGGCGGCATCACGTTCGGCACCGTGCCGGAGGTGGCCGCCGAGCTGACGCGGCTTGTCAAGGAAGTGTCGGCTGTCCCGGTGTATGTGAAGCTGTCGCCTAACGTGACGGACATCGTCGCGATGGCGAAAGCCATTGAACAAGCGGGCGCTGACGGCCTGACGATGATCAACACGCTCGTCGGCATGCGCATCGACGTGAAAACCGGCCGGCCGATTTTGGCCAACGGCACCGGCGGCTTATCCGGCCCGGCGGTCAAACCGATCGCCATCCGCATGATTTACGAAGTGAGCCAAGCGGTGTCGATTCCGATCATCGGCATGGGCGGCGTGCAAACGGCGGAAGATGTGCTCGAATTTTTCTACGCCGGCGCGAGCGCGGTCGCGGTCGGAACAGCCAACTTCGTCGATCCATTCGTCTGCCCGACGATCATCAACGAACTGCCGGCGCTGCTTGACGAGCTGGGGATAGATCAGATCTCCGAATGTACAGGAAGGAGCTGGAAAATCTGTGCACACGCCGTTCATTGTCGCCCTTGATTTTCCATCGAAACAAGACGTTGAATCGTTTTTACGGCCGTTTGCCGGCACGCCGCTGTTTGTGAAAGTCGGCATGGAGCTGTACTATCAGGAAGGGCCGTCCATCGTCGCGTTCCTCAAAGAACAAGGGCACGCCGTCTTTTTAGACTTAAAACTGCACGACATCCCGAATACAGTGAAACAGGCGATGAAAGGGCTCGCCCGTGTCGGCGCTGATTTGGTGAACGTCCACGCCGCCGGCGGCCGGCGCATGATGGAAGCGGCGCTCGAAGGGCTTGACGCCGGCACGCCAAGCGGCGCCGCCCGACCGCGCTGCATCGCCGTCACCCAGCTGACAAGCACGGACGAGCGCATGCTTCATGAAGAGCTTTGCATTTCCCGCCCGCTTGCCGACACGGTCAGCCATTACGCGGCGTTGGCGAAAGAAAGCGGCCTTGACGGCGTCGTCTGCTCGGCGAACGAAGCGCCGCTCATCAAGGAACGGTGCGGCGCCGCGTTTCTCGCCGTCACCCCGGGCATTCGCTTTGCCGATGATGCAGTGCACGACCAAGTGCGCGTCGTCACGCCAAGAGAAGCGCGTGCGCTTGGTTCTGACTACATCGTCATCGGCCGCAGCATCACCCGCGCCGCCGACCCGCTTGCCGCGTACGCCCGCCTGCAGCACGAATGGAACGGAGGAGAGAGAGGATGAAATACGACATTGCCGCCCAACTGCTTGAAATAGGAGCGGTCGCTTTGCGGCCGAACGACCCGTTCACCTGGTCATCGGGCTTAAAAGCGCCGATTTATTGCGACAACCGCCTGACGCTCGCTTATTCGGACGTGCGCCGCCTAGTCGCCGACGGTCTCGCTGACCTCATCCGCACCCATTTTCCTGAAGCGGACCTCATCGCCGGCACAGCGACCGCCGGCATCCCGCACGCCGCGTGGGTGAGCGAGCGGCTTAGTTTGCCGATGTGCTACGTCCGCAGCCAAGCGAAAGCGCACGGAAAAGGGAAGCAAATCGAAGGCAAAGCCGAACCGGGCCAACGCGTCGTCGTCATCGAAGACTTAATCTCAACCGGCGGCAGCTCGCTCACGGCCGTGCGCGCCTTGAAAGACGCAGGCTGCGAGGTGCTTGGCGTCGCCGCCATCTTCACGTACGGACTCGAAAAAGCGAAGCAGGCGTTTGCCGAAGCGAATGTGCCTGCCTACACCCTCACCGACTACGACACACTCATCGAAACGGCCGTCCGCCTTGGCACCGTCAGCGAACACGACCTAGCGACATTGCGGCAATGGCGGGAAAATCCGGAAAAGTGGGGGAAATAGACGAGAAGAAAGAAGCGCGGACCAAAGGATGGTTCGCGCTTTTGTCATGTGTTATTGGCGAACGGGACTTCCGTCGCCTCCGATGATGACGGAAATGGCGATCGAACGGCCAAAGTCATTCGAACTAGCGATGACTTGATGACTATGGGAAGTACCCTGTTTGTCTCTTAGAGCATGGAAATTATTGTAATGAAAAATGCTCATCTGCAGTTTCTTCAAAATACGGGGACCTTTATCAGCGGACAGAACCGACCTCTAAATAAGGGCAAACCTTTGCGACTCTAGGACTAGAGCCTCCCCCGAAGATCCTAGACATTCATCCTCGCTCCTAGATACACGCCACAAGTATACCTCATCGCCTCTCAGCCCTTCTGCATCAAGGACTGAGAGGCGATTTATTTGCCTAGTCACTGTCGAACTCGGGCAGGAGAAAGTAGCTGTATAAGCTCAGCTGTTCCTCGCTGATTAGTGAGCCCATTATTTAGGAAAAATAAAAGAGGTAATACCCTATGTTTGTTTTTTTATCTTCTCTTCGATGTGCTTGTAATCAATAATACGAATTTTGTCAAAATCGATTTCAAGTGTTATTATATCAATTCCGTAAGGAGGGTTGTGAGCCCCTTTAAATGTTTCTACATGAATTTTGAGTAAGAATTTATAACGACTCCCGGGTTCTAAATTTTTAATCTCTAATATTTTAGGCTTCCACCACTGAATTCCAGATGGTTTTCCATAATAATCCTGCACTGCTTTGGTTATATAAGGCGTTAAGAAGTAAATGGAAAGGTCCTCTAAATCATTTTTATTAACCACTAATGCCGTTGTTGACTCTGTTTCATCAATTTTTGATTTGGCGACAATTTTAGTCCCGACGCCATACATTCCGAATAATATGATTAAAAAGAGGGACATTACTCCTATAAATTTCCTGTTCATATTTGAATTCCTCCTTTTATTGTCGTGATCAAACTATATTTTGCAGATATTCAGTCAAAATAATCATGAAATTTCCGATTAAAATGGTTTATTTTATGGGTGGAGGGCTTGTTCAAATTATATATAATGGTAGTGATGAGTGGCTATTGCTAATGGCGACCATACATGGCATTTCTGGGGCTCGACTCTTGTCATTCAATTACAGGAGTTTGGTAAACCATGAAATCACATTGGTAGGGTCTGAAAAATACACTGAAGTATATTCAAGTCTTTACTATACTGTAGATGAGCAAATTCGCTAACATAAATTTACAACTATATAGATGCACCTTGAAAACTTAACTTCTCGATTACGCTGCACACCTCAGGCGTTGCAGCACTTCCTCGGGGCGTTCATGGATGTATTCCACCAACCGGGCAATGGCTTGAGTGATATCGTTTCGATCGTTGTGAAGCACATTGGCGATGACGGTGTCTTTCCGCCATTTCCACAAGCGTTCGATCGGGTTCCGTTGCGGAGAATACGGAGGAAGAGAAATGAAGTGAACACGGTCCTTCTTCCTGCAAACACGCTCTCACCATTTTGGCATGATGAATTCGGGCGTTATCCAGCACCAAGACGATGAGACGGTTCGGGGCTCCTTTCGCCAACGTGTCGGTCGGCCGGGTCCAAGAAAGCCCTTTTCAATGCAAGAGTTTTCGCAAGGCTTCGCGGGAAATGGAGATGCCATAACGGTGGTGCACATAGGATTGAAGGATCTTCGTATTCCACGCCGAAGCGATGTCCCAGTCCAGCTCCGCAGGGGTCGTGGTCAACACGAGTTGTTTGATCTCTTTCTGCTGTTTTTCAGTGAGAAACGGCTCCCGCAAAGGGGCAACATCCCGATGAAGCAGGAGTTCAAGCCCGCCTTCGTTAAACAGCGGCACATAATGGGAAACGGTTTGGCGGCACGCATGAACCATGGAAGCAACCTCTTTGCCCAACGATCCTTCCATGACTAGGCGGACGGCCATCACGCGTTGGCGGAGAGGAGCGTTTTTGATCTTCCGTTCCTGCTTGCGGAGTTTCCGGGGCGTCCATTCGA
>NZ_JPYA01000163.1 GCF_000750005.1 Geobacillus icigianus
AAAGGCCGCCTTTCAACCAAAGACCATGCGGTCTTCGGTGTTATCCGGTATTAGCTCCGGTTTCCCGGAGTTATCCCGGTCTTGCGGGCAGGTTGCCCACGTGTTACTCACCCGTCCGCCGCTGACCAAATAAGAGCAAGCTCTCATTCGGTCCGCTCGACTTGCATGTATTAGGCACGCCGCCAGCGTTCGTCCTGAGCCAGGATCAAACTCTCCAAAAGAAAGTTGATTGGCTTTTTGCTTCAGCCGCAGCGCCAAAGGCGCCGAGCGACCTCCGCTTTTCGTATTGTCTAGCTTCGGCCGCTATCGGCTCGCGACGCTTCGGTCCTGCTGCGGCGGCGATAGCCTCCTCGCAGGCCCTCCAGCGCGTTTCGCCGATAGGCAAGCGGCCTCAGCCTTTCGTTGCGCTTCGTTTCGTTCAGTTTTCAAGGAACGAGGATGGAGCCTATCGGGATCGAACCGATGACCTCCTGCGTGCAAAGCAGGCGCTCTCCCAGCTGAGCTAAGGCCCCACGTGCTCCGCGATCGGGAAGACAGGATTTGAACCTGCGACCCCATGGTCCCAAACCATGTGCTCTACCAAGCTGAGCTACTTCCCGCTAACGCGCTCGAGAGGATTCGAACCCCTAACCTTCTGATCCGTAGTCAGATGCTCTATCCAATTGAGCTACGAGCGCAAGTGCCGAGGGCCGGACTCGAACCGGCACGGTAGTTACCTACCCCAGGATTTTAAGTCCTGTGCGTCTGCCAATTCCGCCACCCCGGCTAACAGGCGAAATCGATTAAAGACAAATAAATGGAGCGGAAGACGGGACTCGAACCCGCGACCCCCACCTTGGCAAGGTGGTGTTCTACCACTGAACTACTTCCGCCCAGTTTTATGCGGGTGAAGGGACTCGAACCCCCACGCCCGTAAAGGGCACTAGACCCTGAATCTAGCGCGTCTGCCAATTCCGCCACACCCGCAAATCAATTGTGGTGAGCCATGGAGGACTCGAACCTCCGACCCTCTGATTAAAAGTCAGATGCTCTACCTACTGAGCTAATGGCTCATAGTTTGGTATACACTCAGATCTCTGACGATGTCCCTTCCTCTGCTAGCTGATCCAAGGATGCCGAGTGCGTCGGGACAACTCGCAGCAATTTCAAAGATGTAGCGCTCGTTGCTCTACCTACTGAGTGAATGGCTCATGTCATCATAACACTCTAAGTACTGATGAGCTCTACCTGCCTCTTCCTCTACGAGCCATTTCGAGGAAGCTAAGTGCGTCGAGGCAACTCGTAGTTAACTCGACGATGCAGCGCTCGTTGTTGCGCCAAAGGGATAAGTTAAGATGGTGGAGGATGACGGGATCGAACCGCCGACCCCTTGCTTGTAAGGCAAGTGCTCTCCCAGCTGAGCTAATCCTCCACGCCATCGCCTAGCAGCGACCTACTCTTGCAGGGGCGCTGGCCCCAACTACCATCGGCGCTGGAGGGCTTAACTTCCGTGTTCGGGATGGGAACGGGTGTTTCCCCTCCGCTATCACCACTAGGCGACCAATTAGACAAGTCATATTATAGCCAAATTGTTGCGTTTGTCAATACAATCTTTATTTTTGAACGCAACGATTGTCATTTCAGCATGCTATCACAATATAGCACACCAAAAACGGTTTGTCAACGATGATTTTTTATCTTCGTTCATAAAGACGACTTTTATTCTATACGCTTCTTGTTTTAAAGTCAATAGCCAATCGTCCCCTGTCAAGGAAAGAAACAGGGGACGATCGCTATCATTTATGGCGCATCTGTGGGAAGAGCAGCACGTCACGAATGGACGGCGAGTTGGTCAAGAGCATCACCAAGCGATCCACGCCGATGCCAAGCCCGCCTGTTGGCGGCATGCCGTATTCAAGCGCTTCAAGGAAGTCCTCGTCCATTTCATGCGCTTCATCGTTTCCTTGTTCGCGCTCTTTTAGCTGCGCCTCGAAGCGTTGACGCTGATCGATCGGGTCGTTCAGTTCGGTAAAGGCATTGGCATGTTCGCGCCCGACGATAAACAGCTCAAATCGGTCGGTAAAACGCGGGTCGTCCGGATTTTTCTTGGCCAATGGCGAAATTTCAACCGGATGGCCGTAAATAAACGTCGGCTGGATGAGATGGGACTCGACTTTTTGTTCAAAAAACTCGTTGACAATATGGCCAAAGGTCATGTGGGGAGCGACTTCCACGCCATGTTCTTTCGCCAGCTCCCGCGCCTCTTCGTCGCTCATCTGTCGCCAGAAATCGACGCCGACATATTCCTTGATGGCGTCAACCATATGGAGGCGCCGCCATTCGGGCGTTAAGTCAACGGTATGTTCGCCGTATTGAATTTTCGTCGTTCCGAGCACTTCATTGGCGATGTGGGCGATCAAATTTTCGGTCAGTTTCATGATGTCGCGGAAATCGGCGTACGCCTCGTACAATTCGAGCATCGTAAACTCCGGATTATGACGGGTGGAAATGCCCTCGTTCCGGAAAACGCGGCCGATCTCGTACACTTTTTCCAAACCGCCAACGATGAGCCGTTTTAAATGGAGCTCGATGGCGATTCGCATATAAAGCGTCATATCCAATGCGTTATGATGCGTAATGAACGGACGCGCCGCAGCGCCTCCAGCCACAGCGTGCATCATCGGCGTTTCAACTTCCAAATAACCATGGCTGTCAAGATACCGCCGCATTGATTGGATGATCAAACTGCGAGTAATAAACGTCTTCTTGCTTTCCGGATTCATGATTAAATCGAGATAACGCTGGCGGTAGCGCTGCTCAATGTCCTTAAGGCCGTGGTACTTCTCAGGCAGCGGGCGCAACGACTTGGTCAAAAATTCGTACGACGACACCTTAATGGAAAGTTCGCCGACTTTTGTTTTGAACACCGTGCCACGCACGCCAACGATATCGCCAAGATCGGAGATTTTAAACAGTTCGTACTGTTGTTCGCCGACATCGTCTTGGCGGACATAAATTTGGATTTGCCCTGTAACGTCTTGGATGTGGGCAAATCCCGCTTTGCCTTTGCCGCGCTTAGTCATGATGCGACCGGCGATAGCGACTTCGATCGGGTTTTCTTCTAGCTGCTCTTTTGACCATTCACCGTATAGTTCAAATAGCTCTTGTGCCTTGTGCGTGCGCTCGAACCGTTTGCCAAACGGGTCGACGCCCAATTCTTCGATTTTTTTCAGCTTTTCCCTGCGGACGAGTAGTTGGTCGTTCAATTCCTCGTGGCTCATAGCTCATTCACTCCATTTAGCGATTTTTTACGAAAAATACTGCCAGCGCCCGCTGGCAGTTCTCCCCTGCATGAACATCGTCCTTGTTGGACCATGTCATCTTCTATGGTCATGCATAGAAGACGGGGGCTTCTCCGATCATCCCATCTTATGCCGGAAAATGGGCTGAGCGATCCCCATGCGCCCCACGGTTCGATCACCGCCTTCGGTTGCGTCTTGACGCATTCCCCACTCTCCCTTTGCTTCGGAGCAGGAACCGTCTTGCAAAGCGACGCTAAACAGCTTCGGCGTTCGCCGCTGCTTGGGCTTCTGCTTCTTCCGCTACTTGAAGCAGCAGCGCGGCCAATTCGTCTCGCGTTTCGCATTCGTTGATGGCATTGCGGATTTTCGCCGCCCCACGAATCCCTTTTAAATACCAAGCTGCGTGTTTGCGCATTTCTTTTACGGCGATATACTCGCCTTTTAAGGCAATCAACCGATCCAAATGCAACAGGCAAACATCGATTTTTTCCCGCGGCGTCGGTTCGGGGATGAGTTCCCCCGTTTCTAAATAGCGGACCGTGCGGTAGATCATCCACGGATTGCCGAGCGCCGCCCGCCCGATCATGACACCGTCGACTCCTGTCTCTTCCAGCATCCGTTTGGCATCTTGCGGCGTTTTGACATCGCCGTTGCCGATGACAGGGATGTTGACCGCTTCTTTCACTTGCTTGATGATGTTCCAATCCGCTTTTCCTTCATACATTTGCACCCTTGTCCGTCCGTGGACAGCGACAGCTTTGCCGCCGGCGCGCTCGACAGCTTGAGCGTTTTCGACGGCGTAAATGTGCTGTTCATCCCAACCGATCCGCATTTTCACCGTGACCGGTTTTTCCACGGCATCAACGATCGCGGCAACGACATCATAGATTTTATTCGGATCAAGCAGCCATTTCGCTCCAGCGTCACAATTTGTAATTTTCGGCACTGGGCAACCCATGTTAATGTCGATGATATCGGCATTCGTATTTTTATCGACAAATTTCGCCGCTTTGACAAGCGTTTCTTTCTCGCCGCCGAAAATTTGCAAACTGATCGGCTTTTCCCGCTCATCGATGTACAACATATTCAACGTTTTTTCATTGTTGTATACGATTCCTTTGTCGCTGACCATCTCAGCGCATACGAGCCCGGCGCCGAATTCTTTGACGGTCAGGCGGAACGCCGAGTTGCACACGCCTGCCATCGGAGCGAGCACGACACGGTTTTTGATTTCGACGTCACCGATGCGAAACATCGAAAACGCCTCCTTTCTACTTGTTTGATTCGAACGTTGGCGGAGACAGCTCCTCCACTGACACATTCAACCGTTCGGCGATTTGCCCGATGAGCACATCGGATGGCATCCGATTACCACGCTCAATTTCACCAAGAATGGATACTGAAATACCAAGCTCCTTAGCCAACTTTTCTTGTGTATATCCTTTCAGCTTTCGAAAAGCGCGAATACGTTTTCCCCATCTTTCTGCTTCCATAGGCGAACTCCTTTTTTGTCCGGCAGCCGGTCAATGATGTCGGTTAGCGGTTCAGAAAGAGTTGGTATGGTCACAAACGCATTGACTTCCAACAACGGAATGAGCACAAACGCCCGCTCCATCATGCGCGGATGCGGGATCGTCAGTTGCTCTGTCTCAATATTTTCATGATTATACAGCAAAATGTCAAGGTCTAACGTTCGCGGCCCCCAACGGACTTCCCTTTTTCTCCCCAATTTTTGTTCGATTTCTTGGGTCACGTCAAGCAAGGCAAACGGTGATAGCGTTGTCGCCACCTCGATCACCATGTTTAAAAACTTGCCTTGCTGTACATAGCCAACCGGGTCGGTTTCATAAATGGATGAACTGGATGTTACAGCAATTTCCTTATGATCATTCAGCGCTTCAATCGCCGAACGCAAATATGACAAACGGTCTCCGAGATTGGAACCTAACGCAATGTACGCGATCGTTTCCATTCAACGCCCCCTGCTCATCTCGACCGCGACGTGCTGATAATGGCCGCGGATCGGCGGATTCGGTTTGATCACTTTCACCGTGCAGCGCTGGATACGAGGAAACGCTGCAAGCAAGTCGGCGGCGATCGCTTCGGCGACCGCCTCGATCAAGGCAAACGTCCGTTCTTCCACAATCATCCGGCAGCGCTCGTACACATCAGCGTAGTTGATGGTATGCTCAAGACGGTCGCTCCGCCCAGCGGACTGCAAATCGAGCTCCAGCGTCACATCGACCAAAAACCGCTGGCCGAGGATGTTTTCTTCGCGAAGCACCCCGTGGTAGCCGTAAAATTCCATGCCGTGCACGTAAATTTTATCGATGGCTGCTCTCTCCCTTCCCAAGCATGGCATCCATCATTTTCACCATGCGAGCGATCGGCAATACATCGTGGACGCGGACGATATGCACGCCTTTGACGATGCCGAGGCAAACGGTCGCGCCCGTTCCTTCCACCCGATCCTCTACCGGCAAATCGAGCACATGGCCGATAAACCGTTTGCGCGACGTACCGAGCAACAGCGGATAGCCAAGAGCGGCAAATTCGTCAAGACGGCGCATCACTTCCAAGTTATGCTCGACCGTCTTGGCGAAGCCGATGCCTGGGTCTAAAATGATGTTTTCCTCTTTCACACCGGCTCCTTTGGCAATGCGAATGCTTTCCTGCAAATCAGCGATCATGTCGGAAATCAACTCGCGATACGCCATATCGCGGCGGTTGTGCATTAAAATAATCGGCACGCCGTACGTGGCGGCGACGCGCGCCATATCGGGATCGGCTTTTGCTCCCCAAACGTCGTTGATGATGTGCGCTCCGGCTTCGATCGCTTGCCGGGCGACCTCGGCTTTGTAAGTGTCAATGGAAATGGGTACGTTCACCGCCTCAGCGATCGCTTTGACCGCCGGGATGACTCGGCGCAGCTCTTCATCGAGCGGCACTGGATCTGCCCCCGGACGAGTTGATTCCCCGCCGATGTCAATGATGTCTGCTCCTTCCGCTACAAGCCGCTTCGCGTGCTTGACCGCGTTTTCGATGTCGTAAAACCGGCCGCCGTCGGAAAACGAATCGGGCGTAACGTTGACAATGCCCATGATTAACGTTTTTTTGCTTAAGTCAAATTCATGCCCGCGGCATTGAAGCCGAAGAGGGCGCGTCAATGTTGTCATCAGCCGTTCATCCTTTCCGCCAATTCATTCCTCGTCCATAACTGATGGGCCAAGCGCCGGTAATGATGCTGCAGCGTCTGAACGACCGGGCCGTTTTTTCCTTGGTAGACGCAACGGCCAATGCGGAAAAGGGGGACAATTTCCTGCACCGAGTTGGTGATAAACGCTTCGTCCGCCTGCAACAGATGGGAGAGCGGATAGGCCCCTTCTTCAACGGGAATGCCCAACTGTCTGAGCAGTGCGATGACGAATTGTCTTGTGATGCCGTTCAATATGCCGACAGCCGGCGCCGGCGTGTAGACAACGCCGTCTTTCACCCAAAAAAGATTGGAAACGATCCCCTCCGCTACCGCCCCTTCTGAATTCAAAAAAATTCCTTCCGCATCCGGTCGATGTCCGAGCTCCCATTTCCCAATCATATTGTTTAAATAATGGTGCGACTTTAGTCGCTCCTTTCCTTCCGGGCTGTTCCTCCTTGTCGCGAGCACCACCCCTTCTTTTCCTTCCGAGGGGGCAGGCGGCGGCAGCGGCTTCATATAGACAATCACGGTCGGACTTCGGTACTTTTCGATCGGCAAGCCGAGATCGCCGACCCCGGCCGATACATTGAAGCGCACATACGCGTCGCACAAGCCATTGGCTTCGAGCAACTGTTCGATGATCGCCACCGCTTCGGCGCGGCCGAACTGCCTTTCGATGTGAAGCTCAGACAGCCCTTTGTTCAATCGGGCCAAATGATCGTCAAGCAAAAACGGGTGACCGCGATACGTGCGGAACGTTTCAAATAAGCCGAGCCCATATAAAAACCCGTGATCGAACGCTGACAGCCGAGCCTCCTCGCGCGGAACGACCGCCCCGTTCATATACACATACATGACCGTCACGCCTTTTTATATGTGTCGATAAAATTTTTCAATAGCTGCATCCCATGGCTGGTCATAATCGATTCGGGGTGAAACTGCACGCCTTCCACCGGCAGCGTTTGATGGCGAATGGCCATCACTTCCTCCTCTTCCGTCCAAGCCGACACGACGAAACAGTCCGGAAGCGTCTCTTTCTCGACGATCAAAGAATGGTAGCGCGTGGCCGTAAACGGGTTCGGCACGCCGCGGAAAATCGTCTCCCCATCATGGTAGACGGACGATGTTTTCCCATGCATCAACCTTGGCGCGCGGACGACGCGGCCGCCGAATGCTTGGGCGATGGCTTGATGGCCAAGGCAGACGCCGAAAATCGGAATTTGACCGGCAAAGCGATCAATGACTTCTAGGCTGACCCCTGCCTCATTCGGTGTGCAAGGGCCGGGGGAAATCATGATAAAATCGGGGCGGAGCCGTTCGATTTCAGCCACCGTAATTTCATCATTCCGTTTGACAATCAGCTCTTCGCCCAACACGCCCAAATATTGCACCAAATTGTACGTAAACGAATCGTAATTATCAATCATGACGATCATCAATTCTCACCTCGTGCTCAAAAATAATGCCTCTGCTTCGCTCAGCTCTTTCGCTTTCCAAAGGGCGGCCGCTTTCTTTACACATTCCTTGTACTCATGCTCCGGGTTGGAGTCGATGACGATGCCCGCCCCTGCCTGGACATGCGCCAATCCGTCTTTGACGACCATCGTGCGAATGGCGATGTTGAGCTCCATGTTGCCTTGAAAATCGATCCAACCGATCGAACCCGTATACAAGCCGCGGCGAACCGGCTCCAGCTCTTCAATAATTTCCATTGTTCGCACTTTGGGGGCGCCGGTGATCGTCCCGCCGGGGAACATGGCGCGAATGACGGAAAACGCATCGTGCTCCGGCGCCATCGTGCCGGATACGTGAGAAACGATATGCATCACATGAGAATACTTTTCGATAGTCATCCATTCGTCCACGCGAACCGTCCCGTAGGCACAGACGCGCCCAAGGTCGTTCCGTTCGAGATCAACGAGCATGGCGTGCTCGGCCCGCTCTTTTTCACTCGCCAGCAACTTGCGGGCGATTTGTTCATCCTCTGCCGCTGTCCGACCGCGCGAACGGGTGCCGGCAATCGGGCGCGTCTCAAGGCGCCATCCCCGCTTGCGGACGAGCAACTCCGGCGAGCCGCTGACCACTTGAAACTCCGGGGTGTGCAAATACGCCATATAAGGGGATGGATTTAGAGCCCGCAACTGTTTGTAGACGGCAAATGGGTGTGTCAACAGCGGCTGCGACTGGCGCACCGATAGGTTGACTTGAAACACGTCGCCCGCCGCAATATAGCGCTGCACGCGGCGAACCGCCTCCATAAACCGCTCTTTTGTCATTGACATAGATGGCGTCGCTCTCGAGGCGGCAAACGGCCAAACAGGGGATTCCGTCCGGTCCTCGAGCCACATCCGCGCCTGCTCCTCAAGCCGCTGCTTGGCATCGTCTTCCTCCCCTTCATTCGCATAGACAAGCAAATGAAGCTGTTCCGTTTGGTGGTCATAAATCGCTACGTCATCAAAGAGAAAAAAATACAAAAACGGCAGTCGCAAATCATCTTGCGCGAGCACCGGGAGCCGTTCTAAATAACGAACGGCATCATAGCTAACGAAACCGATCAGCCCGCCTTGGCAAGGCAGCGAGTCGCCTTCATCCGGCACGGCGAACGAGCGAAACCATTGCCGGAGCCCTTCAAGCGGCGAGCCGTCGAGCACCGTTTCACCCTCGCGCTGCTTGATGAAGAGCCGTTGCTCATCAGCGCGGATCACTCCGATCGGGTCAAGGCCGATCACGCTATACCTTCCCCCTTGACCGCTCTGAAGCAACACATGATGAGACCGGCCATAGGCCAGCCGCTCATACTGGCGGAACCAATCCCGCCCGCGATAGTCGATCGTTCGTTTCAGTCGCCTGCGCCGCTGCTTCATCCTTGTCAGCTCCTTATGGTGTCCATCGTTACTCTTATTGTACAATGATTCGCTGTTCCGGTCATCCTCCCTATAAAAAATTCGACAGGGTCGCCCCTGCCGAGAAATGCTAGTCTTATTCTTCGAACTGGTAAAGAGGAGTGCTCAAATAACGTTCGCCGTTGCTCGGGATGATGGCGAGCACTTTTTTCCCTTTGCCGAGCTCTTTCGCCACTTTCAATGCCGCATGAATCGCGGCGCCAGACGAAATGCCGCCGAGAATGCCTTCCTCGCGAGCCGCGCGGCGGGCCGCCGCAAACGCTTCTTCCGTAGTCACCGTGATCACTTCGTCGTAAATGCTTGTATCTAAAATATCCGGAATAAACCCGGCTCCAATTCCTTGGATTTTATGCGGACCCGGTTTGCCGCCAGACAACACCGGCGAATCGGCCGGTTCAACGGCGTAAATTTTAATGTTCGGATACGCCTCGCGCAATACTTTTCCAGCACCTGTAATCGTTCCGCCCGTGCCGATGCCGGCGACAAACGCATCGAGCTGGTCGCCCATTTGCTCCACGATCTCTTTGCCGGTCGTCAAGCGATGAATTTCCGGGTTCGCTTCGTTTTTAAATTGCTGCGGCATAAAGTAGCCGTGCTCGCGGACGAGCTCTTCCGCCTTGGCGATGGCGCCGCGCATCCCTTGTGCGCCCGGTGTGAGCACAAGCTCGGCCCCATACGCCCGCAGCAGGTTGCGGCGCTCCAAGCTCATCGTATCCGGCATGACCAAGACCGCCTTATACCCTTTCGCCGCCGCGACCATCGCCAAACCGATCCCAGTGTTGCCGCTTGTCGGCTCAACGATCGTGTCGCCCGGCTTCAGCTTGCCTGCTTTTTCCGCCGCTTCAATCATCGCCAGCGCAATCCGGTCTTTGACGCTGCTGCCCGGGTTCATAAATTCCAGCTTCAAGTACACGTCCGCGCTGTCTTCATCGACGATGCGGTTCAATTTCACGGCCGGCGTATCGCCGATCAATTCGGTGATCGAGTTGACTGTGCGTGCCACGATTCCACCCCTAATCCCGATTAATTTTATCGAATTTGTTTCCAATGTATCAGTTATTGGCGTAATTGTCAATCATTTTGATGTTTTCATCCTTTTTTGGCGAGTTGCTTGAGCTGCTCCAGTTCCTCTTTGGTAAAATGATACGCTTCGTTGCAAAAATGGCATGAAGCCTCGGCCTTGCCTTCTTTGTCAATGATGTCTTGGATTTCATCAGCCCCTAGGCTGATCAAGGCGTCCGCAATCCGCTCGCGCGAACAGCGGCAAGCGAAAGACACCGGCATCGTTTCAAGCACCCGCACGCCGCCGTCACCGAGCAGCTGTTCGAGCATCTGCTCCGGGCTGAGCCCGCTTTCAATCATGCGCGATACGGGCGGAATTTGTTTCAGCCGCTCTTCAATGCCGGTGATCGTACGCTCGTCCGTTCCGGGCATTAACTGGATGATAAAACCTCCCGCCGCCCGAATCGTATGATCGGAATTGACGAGCACACCTACGCCGACCGATGACGGAATTTGCTCGGACGAAGCAAAATAATACGTAAAATCATCGCCGAGCTCCCCGGAGACAAGCGGCACTTGTCCGGTGAAAAAGTCGCGCAGGCCTAAATCTTTCACGACCGTCAACATCCCGTTTTTGCCAACCGCCCGCGCCACATCGAGCTTCCCATGCTCATTCAGTTCAAAATGGACATGCGGGTTTGTCACATAGCCACGCACTTCCCCTTTGGCGTTGCTGTCAACCAAAATGACGCCAATCGGGCCGCCGCCGTCAATTTTTATCGTCAACGTTTCCTCGCCTTTCAGCATCGCCCCCATCATGACGCCGGCGGTCAACGCCCGGCCGAGGGCCGCTGAGGCGGTCGGCCACGTCTGGTGGCGGCGTTGCGCTTCGGCAACCGTCTCCGTTGTCCTTGCCGCATACGCCCTCACTTGTCCATCATAAGCGAGCGCTTTCACTAAATAATCGTTCATCTCCATCAAGCCTTTCATCCTTTTTTCTCTATATTTTTCTCATACAACAATTTCAGTCCTGTCAGCGTTAAAAACGGATCTACGACATCAATGACGTCCGACTCGCTGGCAATGAGCGGAGCGAGACCACCGGTCGCAATCACCTTGGGCGGAACTTTGCTTTTGGCTTTCATTCGGGAAACGATCCCTTCCACCTGCCCAACGTAACCGTACACGATGCCCGCCTGCATGGCGCTGACTGTATTTTTGCCAACGATATCGTCCGGACGGGCGATTTCAATACGCGGCAACTTCGCCGCCCGCGCAAACAGCGCTTCGGTTGAGATCATAATTCCCGGGGCAATGGCCCCTCCCATATATTGTTTATGTTCATTAATGTAACAATACGTCGTCGCCGTGCCAAAATCAACGATGATGAGCGGACTGCCGTACAGGTGGATGCCGGCGACCGCATTGACAATTCGGTCAGCTCCGACTTCGCGTGGGTTTTCGTATTTGATGTCAAGCCCGGTTTTAATGCCGGGACCAACAATCAGCGGCTTAATATGAAAATATTTTACGCACATCCGCTCAAGAGCGAACATGATCGGCGGCACCACCGATGAGATGATGATGCCATGAATGTCGGAAAACTGAAGACCGACATGGTTGAAAAGCGACTTGATCGTCATGCCGTACTCGTCTTCCGTCTTCGCCCGGTTTGTCTCAATGCGCCAATGGTGCCTCAGTTCATCGCCGTCGTAAACTCCTAACACCGTGTTTGTATTGCCGACATCCAAGACAAAAATCATCGCTTCATTCCTCACTTTTCACAAATAAAATTCCCCTTTCTATCATATCATAATTGCCGCCAAAAAGCCGGCTCTCTTCCCGGCGCAGCGGCAAAAAAAGGGATGCCTCCAAAACAGAGACATCCTCTCTCATTCGTCTTTCTTTTGAATGTTGATTTTGACATCCCCGGTCTCATCGCGCCCTTTGCGATCCGGCGGCAACGTGCCATGTTCAAACAAATGCTTGATTTGTTCGGCATCGAGCGTCTCGACTTCCAAAAGGGTATTGGCGATCAAATCCAATTTATCCCGGTACTCGGTCAAAATTTGTTTCGCTTTGTCGTAGCATTCCTTGATGATGCGTTGAATCTCTAGGTCAATTTCATACGCGATCTTGTCGCTGTAGTTTTGTTCGTTATGCAAATCGCGGCCTAAAAACACTTGCCCGCTCGGTTGGCCGAATTGAAGCGGTCCGAGTTTTTCGCTCATGCCAAACTCCGTCACCATGCGGCGCGCGATGTTCGTCGCCCGTTGAAAATCGTTGTGGGCTCCGGTGCTTACTTCGTTGAACACAATTTCCTCGGCAACGCGCCCGCCGAGCAACCCGGTGATCTTATCCATGAGTTCGGCTTTCGTCATAAAGTAGCGGTCTTCTTTCGGCAACATGACCGCATAGCCGCCGGCTTGGCCGCGCGGAACAATCGTCACTTTGTGCACCATTTCCGCATCGGCGAGCACCATGCCGATCACCGTATGGCCGGCCTCGTGAAACGCGACGATGCGCCGTTCTTTTTCGGAAATGACGCGGCTTTTCTTCGCCGGTCCGGCAATTACCCGGTCCGTCGCCTCATCGATATCGCTCATATCGATTTTCTTTTTGTTGCGGCGGGCAGCTACAAGCGCTGCTTCATTGAGCAGATTTTCCAAATCGGCGCCGGAAAATCCCGGTGTCCGCATGGCGATCGCTTTTAAATCAATCGATTCATCGAGCGGCTTGTTGCGGGCATGCACGCGCAACACCGCTTCGCGCCCTTTGACATCCGGCCGGTCGACAGTGATTTGTCGATCGAAACGGCCCGGACGCAACAGCGCTGGGTCCAAAATGTCGGGCCGGTTCGTGGCCGCGATAATAATGATCCCTTCATTGCCGTTAAAGCCGTCCATTTCGACAAGCAGTTGGTTGAGCGTCTGCTCGCGCTCGTCATGGCCGCCGCCAAGACCGGCGCCGCGCTGGCGGCCCACAGCGTCAATTTCATCAATGAAGATGATGCACGGCGCATTTTTTTTCGCCGTTTCAAATAAGTCGCGCACGCGCGAGGCGCCGACCCCGACGAACATTTCTACAAAGTCCGACCCGCTGATCGAGAAAAACGGCACGCCCGCCTCTCCTGCGACCGCGCGCGCCAGCAGCGTTTTCCCTGTCCCCGGCGGTCCAACAAGCAGCACTCCTTTTGGAATGCGGGCGCCGAGCTCTGCAAATTTGCGCGGGTCTTTCAAAAACTCAACGATTTCGACGAGTTCCTCTTTTTCCTCGTCCGCCCCAGCCACATCCCGGAAACGGACTTTCCGCTTGTCATCCGTATACAGCCGCGCCCGGCTTTTGCCGAAATTCATCACCCGGCTGCCGCCGCCTTGCGCTTGATTCAGCAAGAAGAAAAACAAAATAAACATGATGACAAACGGGAGGATGGAGGTAAAGAACGTTACCCATCCGCTCGTTTCATCCGCCGGCACCACTTCCACCCGCGTTCGCGCCGCCGCAGCGTCAATGCGGTCAAGCACTTTATCGCTATTCACGACATAGGTGGAAAAATACTGCCCCTCATTATATGTTCTCAATCGCCCTTTAATTTCATATACGCCGCGCTCCGGCTTAATGGAAAACGATTCGACATCCCCGTTTTCCAGATGAGTGATAAACCTATCGTACGTCATCGGCTCCGTCCGCTGATTCGTTCCGTTAAAAAAGCTGATAACGCCGATCACGACGAGGAAAATCAGCAAATAAAAGATGGTGTTGCGCAAAATGCGGTTCATTGCTTGCCTCCTCCCATATGAAACACACTATACTCAATACTATCATAGAAATTTGCTTAAATACAAACAATTCGGCCGGCGCGCAACAACGGTTCTACTTCTGGTACACTTCCGGCTTCAAGACGCCGATAAACGGGAGGTTGCGGTATTTTTCCGCGTAATCGAGCCCATAGCCGACGACGAATTCATCCGGGACGGTAAATCCGGTGTAATCGGCTTGAATGTTCGCCTTCCGCCCAGACGGCTTGTCAAGAAGGGTGACGATTTTGATCGAATTCGCCTTTCGGTAGCGGAACAAATCGACGAGATAGCTGAGCGTCAGCCCGCTGTCAATAATGTCTTCAATGATCAAAATGTCGCGTCCTTCCACTGACGTGTTCAAGTCTTTGACGATTTTCACTTCGCCGGATGAAACCGTCGCATGGCCGTAACTTGACACATCCATAAAATCCATTTCCAAATATGTATCGATATGCTTAAGCAAATCGGCCATAAATGGCATCGCTCCTTTGAGGACGCCGACCGCGAGCGGAAAACGGCCTTCATATTCTTCGGTCAACAGACGGCCAAGTTCCTTGACTTTTGCCTGAATTTCCTCTTCCGTAATCAGCACTTTTTGGATATCGTCTTTCATCCCCATCTTTTTTCCTCCTAGCTGTTCATCGCCTGATAGTGCAACAAAATATATGGGCCTTTCCCTTGGTTTTTCGCTTCAAAAGCCGACTTTTTCAGGCCGGGCACCCAAAGGACGCGGCCGTCGGCATCTTCCACCACCGGCCAGCAATCCCTCTCCATCCGCGGAACTTTCGCTTCAATGAAAATTTCCTTCAGCTTTTTCGTCCCTCCCGTTCCTTTCAGCACCATGCGGTCACCGTGACGGCGCGTCCGCACGTAAAGCGGCAACGCGATGGAAGCGGGATCGATGATGAACACGTCTTTGCCCGCCTGCTTTCCCGGATAGTGTTCCCAAAATTCACTGACAATTGCGCGCCCGTTTGGGAGAGGCAATCGCGCCGGAACGGGCAGCTCGAACCGATACCCTTTTCCGCACGGTTTTTGGCCGAAGGTGAACAAGCAGCGGTCATACGAACGAACCGCTTGCAGCCCTTGCGGCAAATCAAGCGTCCCGGAAGGTTGGCCGCTTTCACAAAGCATCAGTATATGATGGATATGTACAGATGTCAACGCTGGCGGAACGCCGCCATAAAGACGGAGTAGCAGCTCTTGCAGCGCCCGGCGTTGCAGCGGTCGGGGCAGCGCCAAAAACGGGCCGATGCGAAGCACGACATCGCCAAGCTCGTTTTCCATTACTTTATTCAGCGCCTCTGACGCCAATTCCTCTAAAAACCGTTCATCTTCCGCCATCATTTCGCTATATTGCTGAAAGCGTTCGTGCAGGCGCGGATTTTCCTGCCGCAGCAGCGGGATAATATGATGACGGAACCGATTGCGCGTATAGTCGTCCTTTTCATTGCTCGGATCGCGCCGCGGGGCCAATCCTTCTTTGGCGCAATAGTCTTCGATTTCGGCGCGGCTGACGGCCAAAAGCGGGCGGATGAGATCGCCTCCTTGAAACGGCCGCTTCACCGGTATGCCGGCGTACCCTTTGCTCGTGCTGCCGCGGACGAGCCGCATCAAAATCGTTTCGACTTGATCATCGCCATGATGGCCTAACGCGAGGTACTGAGCCTGATGTTTTTCCATCAATTTGGCGAAAAAATCGTAACGGCAGCGGCGCGCCGCTTCTTGGGCGCCCATGCCCATGCGCCGCTGAAACGCTCGAACATCGATTTGCGCCGCCTCACATACAATACGATGCTGGGCACAAAAATGTTTCACAAACTCCATGTCTTCTTCTGATTCCCGACCGCGAAACATATGATCGACATGGGCAGCGACAAGCCGCAGCTTCCGCTCGCCGCGAAGCGAAAGCAAAACATGCAGCAACGCGAGCGAATCAGGCCCCCCGGAGACGCCGACAATGACCGTCGTTCCTTCGGCAAGCAGCCGATGCTTGTCGATAAACGCACGCACTTTCTCGATCATCGATAAAACCCTTCTTCACCCTTTTAGCTTCATCGTAACACGTTCATCTTATTTTCTCAAAACTTCCGTTTGCTGATCGTTACATCGACAGCTGCCGATAAATATAAAAGCCATAGAGGCCAAGCAATAAGGCGGCAATCAGGACGGTCTCCACTACCCCTCTCGCTTTGCGGCGCCTATTCGTTCGCCGGCTAGGTCGGCGGCTCGGCGCTGTCTGGCGACGAACGTTGTGGGTGGTTGGCCGATGCGCGGAAGCGGCCAATAAGTCGCGGCGCATCTCGGCCGCCTTTGCATATCGACCGTCAAGCGCCTTTTGCAGCACTTCTTTATAGCGTGAAAGAAAACGGTCCGCTTCAATGAGGGCAACAAGCTGCGCCCGTCCGTTCCCCTTTTTTTCTATCGGACCTAGGGAACAAGAAACGATCATCACCATGGCGGCGGCAAACAAGTCGTACGATGGTTCGGCTTTGCGCGATCCAAGCCCCCAGTAGCCGCGGTCGTACAACTCGGTGAACTCTTTGACCGCCCTGCCCTGCAGCGTCGTTCCTCCTACGTCCAACAGCCGAACCGAAGGCGGAGGGCCAGTGACCATTACATTGTCCGGCTTTAAATCGCCGAACACCCAGCCTTCTTCATGCAGCCGCTCGAGCACCGACAACAGCTGCACGAGCAGCACGGGCGCCCACTCTTTTCCGTGGCGGCGGACAAAAACCGCGAACGGCTCTCCTTCAATATACTCCATGACGTAAAACGGAATCGTGCCTCGGGCGAATGGGCTCGGCCAGTCATCGGCTTCCAGCAAAGAAGGCCCGAGGGCGGCTCCCTGGACCTTGGAAAAGCGGCGCAATATATTCATTTCCGACGCCAATGACGCGTAATCATCGCTCAATTTGACAGCGACCCGATTCCGCCCGTTCTCCGCCAAATAGACGACGCCGTTGGCCCCGCTGCCAAGCCGCCGCAGCAGCCGATACGAATGGCCGTGCCATTTGCCGGTGATGATCGTACCCGGCGGCAAGCTACAAAGATGACTCTTCCACGTATGGCTCATCGCCATGGCCGATCCAGCTCCTTAGCGACCGTTTTCGCTCAAAATAGGCGATCGCTTCGCGCAGCGCCGGCCCGGTCGGCGTCAGTCCGCCCGATGCCAGCTTCGGAAAAATCGCCGATAACTCCTCCATTCTCGGCGTCCAGTCGACCAGTTTTTCCACATGCGATCGTTTTCCCGGGAAAATCAAGACCGAAAACCGATTGGCGCCCATGCGCGCGTTTAAACTGAGCGACAAATCGACGAGCGCCTCCTTGACGGTCGGCAGTTTCGTTTTCATGCTTCCGCTTGTGTCGATTAAAATCAGCACCTCAAGCGCGACCGTTTCCCCGAGCTCATCGACGACTTCCATCACTTGGCCGCGCTTGTCCGGCGGCAAATCCTCGAGCGAAGCGTTCGAGCCTAAAATTTGTTTCAGCTCGCGATTGACGAGCCCTTGCAGCGTCTGGGTCATCGCTTGGCGCGTCACCATTTGCACCGTCTGCGACAGCTGCTTCGCATATACAATTTGACTCATCCCGCCGCCGGCGGCCGCGATCGCCTCGATTTCCCGGCGGCCGTTTTCATCGATGGTATCTTGATCCAACACGCCAATCACGTTCACGGTAATCCCTTGCTCGCGGGCGAGCGCCGCCATGGCGGCCGGGTCCTCGCCATGATTGGAACAACCATCGGTAATGAGCAAAATTTGCCGCAATGTTCCTGTTCGCACGTTCGTTCCCCCTCCTTGACGAATGTATTACCATCATCGCCGCGGGGAACGGTTTTTATACCCCGACTACTGCGCCTTTTTCATGTACATATAAGCGGGAATGGTCGCCCATTTCGGGGTGTTGTGCCGGACTTTGGCAACGACGACCGTCATGTCATCTTCAATTTCCCCTCCGCATTGCCGGATCACTTCCTCCATAATCACATCGGCCACTTCCTGCGGATCGTTCGTTTTCAATTCTTGAATTTTCCGCTTCATCCATAGATCGTGGTTTTCCACGTTGATCGGCCCTTCGAACACGCCGTCGCTCATCATAATGAGCAAATCGCCGGATTTCAGCTGCTCGGTGACCACGTCAAACTCCACTTCTTTAATAATCCCCATCGGCAAATTGCTCGCTTCCACCTTCATCACTTTGTTGCCGCGCTTAATGAAGCTCGGTGTCGAACCGATTTTCAAAAACTTGGTCGTTGCGTCTTGCAAGTCGATGATTGCCAAATCGAGCGTCGCATACATATCTTCGGTCGTCCGCAACGCTAAGATTGAATTGATCGACTTAATCGCAATCGATTCATCCATTCCCGTCTGCAAAATTTTTTGCAACAGGCGCAGTGTTTCGCGACTTTCATAATGCGCCCGCTGGCCGTTGCCCATGCCGTCGCTGATGGCGACCGCGTATTTGCCGGTCGCAAGCTCAATCGTCGCATAGCTGTCACCGGAAATGAACCCTCCGCCTTTTGCCGCGAACGCGACGCCCGTTTCGACGACGAACGCCTTTGTCGAACCGAAAGCGACGCGGCAATACCCGTTCGGATAGGCGGCGCACTCCTCGCGCTTGACAACGATCGTCTCGCCGAGAATATCGGACAGCATCGGGGCGATCAGCTTTTCGCACTCGCCGCGCCCTTCACAATACGGAATGCTCATTTCAATGTCGATATTTCCTTTTTCTAAACTGTAAATGTCAACATGTCCGACTTCGACGCCAAACTCTTGCAGCGCGTGATAAATTTGTTCTTCCTGCAAGTAATGATTTTCCTGTTCTTTTTGCATTTCTTTGGCGAAATCATCCATGACCTGTGAAACGCCTAGCAGCTGCTCCGCCACTAGTTTCCGGCTTTCATGGATTTGCCGTTTGAGCCTGCGGTTCGCCTGATAGGTGATCATTTCCTTTTCAATGGCATCAACGACTTTGCCCGCCTTGACGCAGTACCGCTCCCACTCGCGCATCAACGACTGGTTTTGTCCGATCGTTTGTTCATCCGCTTCACGCATCATTTGTTTCATATAGGTATACGTCGTAGGAAAGTTGTCGGCCCAGCATTGCGCTTTCTTAAAGCACGTTTGGCATGTCTTTTCCGTAATGTCGCTGAGAAAGTAATCGACCTCGCGCTCCTCATATTCAGCCGCCTCCCTTAATGGCTCGGGGGAAAAACTTTCCGCCAGCGCCTGAAAGACGTTCGAAAACTGATAAACGCGCTGTGCCGTCATATCGCGAATTTTGCGGACGTATTGCTGCTGTTCGTTCACATATTCGGCGGTACCAGGGATGTGTTTCGCCATTTTCTCCGTCAGCGAACGGGGGGTGGCGAAAAACAGCGCGGCAGCGATGAGCGACTCCAAAAGCGTCGGCATGATCTCCGCCTTCCCTGATCCGTACAAGCCGAGCAATAAGGTGGCAATGAGTAGGCCGAGCGCAACCCCCGGCTTTTTCCCCTCCTTCAACAGCCCGCCAAGCAACCCCGCAAACGCCAGCAAGCTCATTTCTGACAAATTGCCGACATTGGCTAAGCTCAAAACGAGACCGGTGACGACGCCGACGGTCGAGCCGGTCGCCGCTCCAGCTACAAACGCAAATACTAACACGAGATAGCGCGATGCCACATGCTCGAGCGCCAACCCCGACAGCGTCCAGCCGATCATTCCCGTCAGCATGGAGGCGAGCAAAATAATCAAGGAAATGATCTCTTCCGCGCGCAGCGTATGTCGATGTTTCCGCGCAGCCAACAGCGGAATGCTCTGCATGAAAATCAATGTCAAGACGAGCGACAGCCCGGCTTCGACCACAGCCATCGCCACGTCGTAAGCCGTCCGCTCCCCAAGCCAATAATAAGAGATGAGCCATTTAGCGGAAAACGACAGCACAAATACGACAAACGGAACGATTTTCAGCGACTCGCTAATCACCTTTCGCACCCAGCCATAAATCAGCAGGAACGCAAACATGGACAAGCCGACAAACAGCGCAGCGTCAAACGACAATGTCAAAGCGCCGGCCAGCAAAGAAACGAAAGCAAAAGCCGCCTTGTCACGGCGCAGCATATAGACCGACACAAAAAACGGCAAGGCAAACGGTGTCAGTTTTGATAAGATGAGGGCTCGTCCAAGCAAAAAGCCGACAAGAAGAAGCAAAAAACCTTGATGAACGAACAGATGGCCAAGACGCAACTTCACATGACGCATCCAACGCGACACCGTCGCCTGCGTTTCGCTCATCGGCACTTCCGAAATGCGACGCACCGTCCCTCTTTCCGCTCTTTCCATTTCCGATCCTCTCCTTTTCCTTTCTATTACCCCCTATTATATCGCTTCAATTGTCAGAAATTTGTCAAAACAAAAGAGAAAAATGAAAAATCGTTCGACGGTTTCTACGGAAAACCGCCGCCGATGCCCCTCTTCCAACAGCAGAAGACAAAAAAGAAAACGAGCATGTCGCTTGCTAGCGCATGCTCGTTTTCTATGACCCGTACGGGATTCGAACCCGTGTTACCGCCGTGAAAGGGCGGTGTCTTAACCACTTGACCAACGGGCCGTTTTGTATGAGATTTGGTGGCGGTGGAGGGGATCGAACCCCCGACCTCACGGGTATGAACCGTACGCTCTAGCCAGCTGAGCTACACCGCCTCGTGCAACAGTTACTATCATAACGAAGAAGACGACCGTTGTCAATACACATAAGCGAAAAAGACGAGCGGAAAATACATCCTGTTGTTGGCCATGCGAAACAAAAAGCATCCATATCCGATGGATGCTTGTAGATTCCGCGTTTCGTGATCGTTCTTATCGCGGTCTTTCAGCAGCAAGTTACCCTCGTCTCGCCCCACGACCTCCCCGCTTTGATTCGGTATGACGGCGCAGCGATGCCAACCGATCTTCACTCTCTTTCAAAAAACGGCTGATTTTTTGTTCAAGGCTGTCCGCTGCGGAGCGATCGTGGCCTCGATGGCGCGGCCGCTGCGAAGAAGGCGTGTCTTTGGCTTTGCGAATCGATAAGCCGATTTTTCCATCTTGACCGACGTTGATCACTTTCACGTACACGAGATCGCCGACTTTTAAATGGTCGTTGATGTCCTTGACATAGTTGTCGGCCACTTCGCTAATGTGAACGAGTCCCGTGACCCCCTCCGGCAGCTCCACAAACGCCCCAAATTTCGTAATGCCTGTGACTTTGCCTTGTAACTTGCTGCCTACTTCAATCGACATAAAAAAAGTGCTCCTCCTTAAAACGCTTGAAATATGATGTTTCTTTCATTATAGCGAATGGGAAAAATGCGTGTCAATATGACGAACGCCCGTATAAAACGGGCATGGATGAACACCATTATTTTTCCGGCAGGACGAAAATGATTTCTCCGTCTTTCGATAAGTAATATTTTTTTCGCGCTAGCTCAGCGATATAGTCATCATCATGCAGCCTTTTTATCTCTTTTTTCAGCTGCTGCTCCTGCCGCTGAAGCTCCGCCAGCTGCTCTTGCATCTTTCGCTCTTCCGTCCGTTTCGCATCGATCGCTTTCGCTTGGGAGTGCAACAAATACATGAGACTGGAAGCGAGCAATGCCAACAATACGGACCAAAAGGCCAAGCGTACGGCCACCGCTTTCCGCCTTCTTGCCGCCCGCTGCTTTTTCTCCTCCTGCTTAGCCGTGTACATTGATGAGAGCTTTGTCACATTCATGTTTCGGGGCACGTTCATTGCCTTTGCACCTCTTTACTTTCGCCATTTCGCAAGCCACATGCCTATTTTCTCTTTTGTATTCTCGATTTGTCCAGCAAATCCTTTGAAAGGGCGCAAAATTTTTGCCACCATCGCCCGTCCGGGAGGCGGCATGCGGCGCCAAATGCTCATGGCCGCCCAAACGAACGGGGCGAGCAGCAACCGAATCGTCCTCCAGACGGCGAGCAGGCCGAACCGGGTCGCCCAAACGAGCAGCCGAAAAACAAACAAAAGCAGCGCAAGTCCGATCTGTCCAACGAAAACGAGCGGGCGAACGACGACGGCGCGGAACAGTTCAGCAAGCGCCTGTCCAATCCTTGCCGCCAACCAAATGAGCCGCTCCAACAGTCGAACATACGATGAACGGAGCAAGCTTTGGTAGGCGGCATACCCGCACAAAAGAGCAAGAAACAAATAAAAGCGAAGCTCGCCTTCATTGACGAGCAGCAGCACATAAAACACGAACAGCGCCTGCACGACCCAGAACAGCACATCGTTCACAAACACGAGCCAATGCGCCCGCTCATGCCGCTTGAAAAGGCGGCTGTACGTATCGAACGCCATGCCGATCCAGCCCCCCATGCCGATCATCGCCAGCATGGTGTAAAACTGGATGCTTATGCTCATTTGAACAACTTGCTAAAGAACCCTTTAGCCTTCTCCTGATGGTCGTCTACATACACAAGGTCAAAAATGCGGCCTTTGATCGAAACGACGCCTTTTTCCACGTCCAAATTTTTCATTTGCAAGTTTTGCCCGCGGATGGCCAAAAAGCCCATGACGGTTTCAAGCAAAAACTCTTCATTGTCAAAGCTCTCGACTTGTTTCACCCCGGTGATGTCAAGAAGACGCCGGCCGCGCATGATCACATCATGTTCTTGGACCGGACCTTTATTCGCGTTTGTGCTAAATTCATCATGTCGATTCATGCTCATCATCCCCCGCATTTCCATATTGGTCATGAAAGCCGGCACATTCGCTGTTTGTACCATATGTATGTCAGCGGGGGACGGTTTAGAACAAGCCTGCAAACCAAATTAGACGCCATCCTGTTCCGGTTCGGGCGGCTCGTTCGTCAATTCCGTCAAGGCGTTTCAGCTTCAAACCAAATTAGACGTCATCCTGTTCCGGTTCGGGGGCGGTCCGCTCTTCGCGAATGAGTTCGTACAGTTCGGCAGCCTCCTCTTTTTTCGCTGTTTCTTTGACTGCGGTCACTTTTACCGTTACCCGTTTTTGCCCGAATTGAATCGTCAGTTCATCGCCAATTTTGACGTCCGAACTCGCCTTGGCGACATGGCCGTTAATCCATACCCGCCCTTGATCTGCCACTTCTTTGGCGAGCGTGCGGCGCTTTACGAGCCGGGAGACTTTCAAAAACTTATCCAAGCGCATGATCATCCCTCCTGCCGTTCTTGTTCTTTTGCTTCATCCCAAAAACGATCGAGCTCAGCGAGCGAAAATGAAGCGATCGGCCGGCCGCTTTTCCGCACTTGTTCCTCGATGTAAGCAAAGCGGCGAGCAAATTTATCATTCGCCATTTGCAACGCTTCTTCCGGCTGAATGTCATAGTGGCGGGCGAGATTGATAAGGGCAAACAGCCAATCGCCGAATTCTCCGATCAGCTCGTTCCGGCGGGCGCCGGACGCTGCCGCGCGAAATTCAGCCATTTCTTCTTCGACTTTTTTCCATATCGGAGCGGCATCGTCCCAGTCAAATCCGGCTTTGGCTGCCTGTTTCTGCAGTTCGTACGCCCGCATCGTCCCCGGCAAGCTTTTTGGAATATCAGCCAAGATCGATTTCGCCCTCTCGCTCCCTTTTTCCTTCTGCTTGATCGCTTCCCAATTCTCAACCACTTGTTCCGCCGTCTCGGCCGTCGCATCACCAAATACGTGCGGATGGCGACGAATCATTTTGGCCGTCAACGTGCGGATCACGTCATCGATCGAAAACTGTCCACGGTCAGCGCCGATTTGCGCATGAAGCATCACCTGCAGCAACACGTCGCCGAGCTCTTCGACCATATGGTCATCGTCGTTTTCATCAATCGCTTCCAGCAGTTCATACGCTTCCTCTAGCAAATAACGTTTCAATGAGGCATGCGTCTGCTTCCGATCCCACGGACAGCCGTTCGGCCCCCTCAGTGCAGCGATGACGCGGCGCAGCGTCTCAAACCGGTGATAAAGAAGGGATTCATCTTGGACCGGCGGGACATAAACGCTTGTCAAATTGTCGAGCGCTGTCTGCCGGTCTAGTTCGTAGAGCGGCACGCGTTTCACCTGCTCCGCTTTCGTTCCCGCTGCGGTGACGATATAGACCGGATACTCGTCGGGAAGCTGTTCCATTAAAGACAGCTTCACATTCGAAGCGACGAACGAATCATAGACTTGGCAAAAGACGGCGTGAAGCGATGGCGACCACTCGTCACCGCGGAAAGCGGTCGCGTCAAGCAATTGAAATCCGTCAACCGGATCAATGCGCAACGCGGCAAACAAAGCATCCAAAAAGCTTTGCCCGCCTTCAATGACCACCCGGCAGGCGCCGCTCTGTTCCGCTTCAAACAGAAGCTGTACCGTCCGTTCGGCAACGAGCGGGTGGCCGGGGACGGCGTAAAACACATCGCCGCGCTTCGCTTCGTCCGTCAATCGCTTGGCGATTTCTGCATACACATCGGCAAACTGCCCGTGCTTTTCATACACATCATCAAATGACACAAACGCGATTCCTTCTTCTCTCAGCCCTTGGACAGCCGGGTGTTCCTTCGTTCGCAAAAAGAGCGGATGCGCCCGCTTCAGCTTTCGATAAACGCCGACCGGGAGCTGTTCAAAATCCCCGGCGCCGAGCCCGAAAACATGAATCGTATTCATCGCCACTCACTTTCCTCCTATCCGTAAGCGAAATGAGCTGACAAACGGTAGCGTCGACCATTCCCGTTCAGAAAACGCGCGGCTTTTCACGATGCACGCCACATACACGGCCGCGCCGATGGCGGAGCCGCCAAGCGCTGCGACCGCCGCCCATAGACGTCCTCCAAAAGCAGACGTCAACACCCATAGATAACCTCGGAGCACAATGACCATCACCGCTGCCGCCTTCACGATCGGAAACGCGCAGCGATAGCCGGCCGCCCGGTACTCACGCGGCAACGCCGCGTACAAAAAGGCGGCCATCAGCGCGTAGGCCCCCGTCGTAGCGGCAGCCGCACCAAGCGCCCCCCACAGCGGCACAAACCAATGCATGAGCGCCATTTTTCCCGCCACCCCGATCGCTACTCCAACAGCCGCGATCCGCTCCCTTCCGATTCCTTGCAGGAGCGCTGAAGCGGTCAGCGCGATGGTGGTGAAAAAGACAGAGGCGGACAGCACGGCAAGAAGCAGCGAGCCGTGAGTGTTTTCAAACAACATTTGATTGATCGGGCGAATAAGACAAACGAGCCCGAGCGAAGCACCGGCGCCGATGACGGCGGCAATCCGGATCGCCAACGCTCCATGAGCGGTCGCGTCGTCCGGCCGGCGCGCGCCCGAAATCAACGGAACGAGCGCCAATGAAAACGACGTGCCGACCACCGTGCCGAGCTGAATGAGCGGCTGTCCGCGGTCGTATACTCCTTTCAGCCATTGCCCCTCATTCAGCTTTGTCCCCGCCTCTTTGAGAAGCGGGACGAACAAAAACGAATCAACAAGTGGAATGAGTGTCAACGCCATATTCGTCAAACAGACGAGCGAGCCGGCCGTTAACAGATGGCGGGCAAAACGTCGGGTCAAAGCCGGCGGCGCGGGCTCTCTCCAGCCCTGCGGCCTGCGCTGGACGAGAAAGCAAAGCAAAACGAACAGCGCCGCCACCATGCCGGCGAGCGTGCCAGCTATAGCCGCCATGCCGCAGGCGTAATCGCCGCCGCCGCGCCGCAACACCCAATACGACAACCCTAAAATCGCCGTCACTCGCACCGACTGCTCCACCACCTGGGACATCGCCGTCGGCGCCATGTCATGCCGGCCTTGAAAATATCCGCGCAACCAAGCGAGCGGTGGAAAGAGCAAAAAGGAAAAAGAAAGCTGCCGCAAAAGCGGTTCCAGCCGCCGGTCCCCCATCCATAAAGCCACCGTCTCCGCCCCGATATACAACAAAGCAAACAGCGCCGCCCCGATCGCCCCGAGCACGAATAAGGCAGCGCGACCGACAGCGGCCGCCCCCGCCGCATCCGGCACCGCCCTTCGTTCGGCAATGAGCCGGGAGACAGCGACCGGATAGCCGGTCAGCGAGAGGGCGACGACGATGCCATAAATCGGGTATACTTGTTGATAAATATAAAAACCGATATCGCCAACCATATTTTGGTACGGAATGCGATACAAGGCGCTCAATAGTTTGGTGACCAAAGCAGCCGCGGTCAAAACGGCCGCTCCTTTCCATGCGTTTCCCACTTTTCTCCTCCTCGATGGCAACGGGCGAGCGACACCGCCCAATGCCACGGCTACGCTCGATATTATAGCGCAACTTTCGTCCAACAGACAAAAGCGAAGGCCGAAAAGCGCAGCAGGAAGCAAAAAAAGGCGCCCCAACCGAGGTTGGGGACGCCTTTCCCTCACAGTTCATTTATTGCTCCATTTGTCGAGCCAAAAAGCTGGCCGCCGTTTCAGCTGCTTTATGTTCCACTTCACCAATGGTTTTCTCGCGCGATAAAATGATGACCGCTCCAATCGGATCGCCGTTGGCGACAATCGGGCCAATCGTGTATGATTTCAACGTTTCTGTCATCCCATCCACAAGCTCGACTTCCCCTTCCTCGGTATGAAGGATGGAATGACGGTCTTCCATGGCTTTTTCCACCAACGGGCTGACGCTTTTGTTCATATATTCCTTTTTCGAAACACCGGCGACAGCGATATACACATCGCGGTCACAAATGAGCACAGGCTGCCCGAGGCTGTCAAACAGCGCTTCAGCGTACTCTTTGGCAAAGTCGCCTAATTCACTGATCGGCGAATATTTTTTCAAAATGACTTCTCCATCGCGGTCAACAAATATTTCGAGCGGATCCCCTTCACGAATGCGCAGTGTTCTGCGAATTTCTTTCGGAATGACAACCCTTCCTAAATCGTCGATGCGACGAACAATACCGGTTGCTTTCATGCCTTCATATGACCTCACTTTCATCATAGGATTTGAAGGATACTCCGATGAACCCTTGATCATGGGGAATTCACCATTGCTGTCATTAGTATCCTTCATCATCCGCGTTCTATACGTGATGAAAGTGATTTTGGCCATTTTAGATAAAATTGCCCATCCTTCATTATCGCCACATGCAGAAAACGATAAACATGTGAAAACTTTTTCTTGATTATGCCGTCACCGACTTTTCTTGTTCCATCCCGGACAGCCGCCGCAGCGTTTGTTCTAAAATCAACAGCCATTCGTGCGTCTTCATCCCCTTAATATAGAGCACGATTTTCAGCTTTCCTCCGTCCATGCCGAACCCGAACAGGCGCCCATGTTGGCGGCCGATATCCGACAGACGCTGAATCTCCACCGTTTTCGATGACTCTTCTGTAAAGATGATGTCAATTTGCTGCTTATGCTGCTTCAGCGACTCAACGCCCAACTGCTTGGCCAGCACTTTCATCTCGGCGATTTGGAACAAATAGGCGACCTCATCCGGATAATCGCCAAAGCGGTCGACCATTTCTTCTCGCAACGCTTCGACATCCTCAAGCGTCTCGACCGCCTTGAATCGCTTGTACATCTCAATCTTTTGCAACTCATCCGCAATGTATGTGCCCGGAATATAGGCGTCGACTTCGATATCAATGACGACATCCGGCTGCTCATCTTCCTGCTTGATGCCGCGCCGTTTTTCAATCGCCTCTTTCAACATTTGCGAATACAAATCGAATCCGACCGAGTCGATAAAGCCGTGCTGTTCGGCGCCGAGAATGTTGCCCGCGCCGCGGATCGACAAATCGCGCATGGCGATTTTAAACCCGGAGCCGAGCTCGGTAAACTCTTTGATGGCTTGCAGCCGCTTTTCCGCCGCTTCGTTGAGCACTTTATCTTTCCGATAGGTGAAATACGCATACGCGACGCGGTTGGAGCGGCCGACGCGCCCGCGCAGCTGGTACAGCTGCGACAGTCCCATCCGGTCGGCATCATAGACGATGAGCGTGTTGACATTCGGTATATCGATGCCCGTTTCGATGATCGTCGTCGTCACCAGCACATCGTATTGCCCTTCCAAAAACGCCAAAATCGTCGATTCGAGCTCCGTTTCCGACATGCGGCCATGCACGTAAGTGACGCGCGCTTCCGGGACAAGCTGGGCGATTTCTTCCGCTTTCAAGTCGATGTCTTCAATATGGTTGTAAAGGAAAAACACTTGCCCATCGCGGGCGAGCTCGCGTTCAATCGCCTCTTTGACGAGCTCCGGGGTATATTCCATGACATACGTTTGCACCGGGAATCGGTTTTCCGGCGGCGTCTCGATGATCGACAAATCGCGCACCCCGATCATCGACATATGGAGCGTGCGCGGAATCGGCGTCGCCGTTAAGGTGAGCACGTCAATGTTCGCCTTCAGCTGTTTAATTTTTTCCTTATGCGCCACACCAAACCGTTGTTCTTCGTCGATAATGAGCAAGCCTAAATCTTTGAATTTCACGTCTTTCGACAGCAGCCGGTGCGTGCCGATGACCATGTCGATCGTACCGTCTTTTAACCCTTTAATGGTCTCCGCCTGCTGTTTTTTCGTCCGGAAGCGGTTCAACAGTCCGACGTTGATCGGAAACCCTTGAAACCGTTCGCGCACCGTTTCGTAATGCTGTTGGGCCAAAATCGTCGTCGGCACGAGGAAGGCGACTTGTTTGCCGTCCATAATGGCTTTAAACGCCGCCCGCAGCGCCACTTCCGTTTTCCCGTAGCCGACATCGCCGCAAAGGAGGCGGTCCATCGGTTTGTCGCTCTCCATATCACGCTTGATTTCCTCAATCGACCGAAGCTGATCTTCCGTCTCTTGATACGGAAACGCCGCTTCAAATTCGCGCTGCATCTCCGTATCCGGGGAAAACGCATATCCTTTGCTTGCTTCGCGCTCAGCGTACAGCTTGATTAAGTCTTCGGCAATGTCTTGGACGGACGATTCCACTTTCTTTTTGACCTTTTTCCATTCCGTGCCGCCAAGCTTATAAATTTTCGGCTCTTTTCCCTCCGAGCCGACGTATTTTTGCACTTGATCCATTTGGTCGACCGGAACGTACAGCGTATCGCCGCCTTGGTACTGGATATGGATGTAATCTTTATGCACTCCATTGATTTCTAACGTCTCGATGCCTAAATATTTTCCGATGCCGTGGTTGACATGGACGACGTAGTCGCCGACTTGCAGTTCGGCATAGCTTTTGATCCGCTCGGCGTTGGACAGTTTCTGCCGGCGCGCCGGGCGTTTCGCCCGCTTTTTGAACAGCTCTTCTTCCGTGATGACCGCGAGTTTTTGCAGCGGCAATTCAAACCCGGTGTTTAAATCGCCTTGGAGGAGCTGACATTTGCCGTATAGCAGCGCTGCATCGCGCGCGAGCGGCAGCGCGTCAATCTCATAATCTTGAAGCAATGATTGCAGCTTTTTCACGCGCTCGGCAGTCGGCGCCAAAAAAACGACGGCATAGTTCGCCTTTTTCCATCGATCGATTTCCGACTGAAGCAGCGCCATTTGGCCATGAAAGTTTTGCATTTGCCTGCACGTAATATTGACGACATTTTGCGGATGGGTATGCGGCGCATGGCGCAAAAACAAAGACAAATACACTCGTTGCAATCGATGCTTTTGCAATAATTCAGAAAAGGAATGCGAAAGGGGAACGCCATGGATCATTTTTCCGCTCTCGAGCAGGCTCGTATACCATTCGGCTTCTTCGCGTTCCAGCCGCTCCGCTGCCTCTTGAAGGCGGCTCATTTCATCCATGAGGAGCACGCCATCTTCCGGCATATAATCTAGCAAACTGGCAGCCTTTTCATAAAAGAGCGACATATATTTATATTGTTGTTCGACTTCTTGCCCGGCGCGCAGCTGTTCAAGTTCCGCGTGAATCTGTTCGTACATCCGCTGCTTAGCCGACTCGTCTTTTACTTTCTCCAAACTCACCGCAAGCTGCGCTTCAATCCGCTCCACGCCGCGGCGCCGCGTTTCGCCATCGAGAATGATTTCCTCCGCCGGTCCGACCATGATGCGCTCGATTTGCCCTTGTGAACGTTGGTCGTCAGGGGTGAACGTGCGAATCGATTCGATTTCCGTATCAAACAGCTCGATGCGGTACGGCAGCTCGGCGGTCAATGGATAAATATCAAGGATGCCGCCGCGGATGCTGAACTCTCCAGGAGCGGAAACAGTAGCGACCCGCTTGTATCCCATGTCGACAAACAGCTGTTTGTAACGTTCCAACTCAAGCTCTTGTCCGATAGAAAACGTGAACAAATATTGTTTCCAAAGCGACGGCGGCGGCAACAAACGACGCACCCCAGCCACCGGACAGACGACGACCCCTTTTCCCCCTTGCAGCCAATGGTTCATAATTTCTAGGCGCTGTGCCCTCAGTTCCGGGCTGGCCACCGCCATTTCCGCGGCAATAACTTCATTGACCGCATAGAGAAACACTTCGTCCGGCCCGAGCAGCGCAACGAGATCATCATACATTTTTTGTGCTTGAAACAAATTGTGCGCGACGACTAAGAGCGGCCGATCCGTTTCCCGATAGAGGGCAGAAATAAAAACAGACCGGGCCGACCCCGACAGCCCGGCGACAAGCTGTTCCTTTAAGCGGACACGAATCCCTTCGATAATGGTGCGAACATCCTGATTTTCAGCTAAATAGCGATGCAGCGAAAGCACCCCTATTCTCCCTCCTCTCAACGCCTGTTTTGAATTGGCGCAAACGCAAAAACGCTTTGGTCGCCCAAAGCTCTAATGAATAAATTTTTCGTATTGATGCCACTCCGGGTTTCGCGTCAACGCTTCCTGACAGTCTTCACAAATGGTTTTGACATGAATGTCGCCGTTTGGTTCATATGAAATCATGTCAAGCCGTTCTTCTTCGGTGAGATGATGGAAACCCAACTTTTCGCTGTAGATCGGCATTTGCTCAATCGTTCCCACTTTTGCTCCGCAATGCCGGCAATAGTAATGGAGCGCCATCTGTGACAACCTCCTCACTGGACTGTTCCGCCACAATCGTATACTCACATTGTGCACCAGTTCGGAGGAAAATATTCACTCGTTAAAATCGTTCATGACTTGGGCAAACGGCACAGACAACGCCTGTTCGCACGCGTCGGCTGCCCGCAGCACTGCCGTTTCCACCGCTCCTTGTTCCTCGTCGGTAAAGCGGCTGAGCACATAGTCAGCCACCGGCTGCCCGTTCGTTGGCCGGCCGATGCCGATGCGGATGCGCTTAAACTGTTCCGTGCCGAGGTGTCGAATCAACGATTTGACGCCGTTATGACCCCCGGAACTTCCCTTGAGGCGAAGGCGGATTTTCCCCGGTGGAAGGTCGAGGTCATCGTAAATGACGATGACATCGTCGAGGGCAATGCCGTAGTAGTCCATGAGGGGACGGACACATTCCCCTGATAAATTCATATATGTCAATGGTTTGCATAATGCTACTTTTTTGCCGTTAACTACCGCCGTGCCGAACAGGCCGCGAAACTTGGCGGCCGTTAACGACACCCCCCAACGTTTGGCCAGCTCATCAATGACAAAAAAACCGATATTATGCCGGGTTTGTTCGTATTCTTTGCCCGGGTTTCCAAGCCCAACAAACAGTTTCAATCTTGGCGCCCCTCCCGTTGTATGATACTACAAAAGACGTAACCGAAGCGGTTACGTCTGTCATTCTTCCGGCGTTGTCTCTCTTCCTTCCTCAGCATCAGGACGCCCCGGCTCTTGCTGTTCGCCGCTGTGAATTTCTTCTTCCTGCTGCGGCGGCAAGATCGTGGCGATCACTTCGGAAGGTTCATGGTTAATTTCAAATTGGCCGTTCGTTTGCACGTCGCCAACGGTGATGGTATCGCCGACTTGCAGCCCGGAAATGTCGACTTCAATCGCTGGCGGAATGTTGGCGGGCAAGACGCGGATGGACAGCTCATGCAAGTTTTGCTGGAGCACACCGCCATCTTTGACGCCAGGCGCCTCGCCGATTAAACGCACTTCAACGTCAATATCCACCTCAGTCGATAAGTCGACGGCTTGAAAATCGGCATGGAGCAGCTCGCCGCGCAGCGGATCGCGCTGCATCTCGCGCAGCAGCACCGAGTAATCTTGGCCGCCGACTTTCAGCGTCAGCAAGCTTGTGCGTCCGCCTTCGCGAAGCACTTTTTCCAGCTCAGCGGCGCTGACTGCGATCATTTTGTTTTCGACTTTCTTGCCGTACAAAACGGCCGGAATGCCTCCTTGCGAACGAATACCGCGCAATGCCGAACGTTTTTTGTCTGTGCGTTCTTTCGCTTCCAACACGATCGTCATGTTTCCTCACCTTCCTGAATTAGAATCTATTGATTACTTTATCCTAAAACAAGAAGGGATAAACATGTTTTCGTTGTCAGTCGAACAGGACGCTGACAGACTTCATTTGATAGACGCGCGTGATCGCTTCGGCAATGAGCGGCGCCACCGACAGCTCTACAATTTTATCAATTTTCTTCTCTTCTGGCAAGGCGATTGAATTGGTGACGACGAGCTCTTTAATTTTGGAATTTTGAATGCGCTCAATCGCTGGGCCGGACAACACCGGATGGGTGCAACAGGCGTACACTTCCTTTGCCCCGTGTTCCGCAAGAGCGTTGGCGCCCAACGTAATCGTGCCGGCCGTATCGATGATGTCGTCGATCAAAATGGCCGTTTTCCCCGCCACCTGCCCGACGATGTTCATCACTTCCGCCACGTTCGGCCTCGGCCGGCGCTTGTCGATGATGGCAATCGGCGCCTTCAAGCGATCAGCCAGCTTCCGCGCCCGTGTCACACCGCCATGATCCGGCGAAACGACGACGATATCTTCCAGTTGCTTGCTTTTGAAATAATCGGCTAAAATCGGCACACCCATCAGATGATCGATCGGGATATCGAAAAATCCTTGAATTTGCGGAGCGTGCAAATCAAGCGTAATGACGCGCGACGCTCCTGCCGTCTCGAGCAAATTGGCGATCAGCTTGGCCGTGATCGGTTCGCGCGAGCGCGCTTTCCGGTCTTGGCGCGCATAACCGTAATACGGCATCACAATGTTGATCGTACGGGCCGAGGCGCGTTTGAGCGCATCGATCATGATGAGCAGCTCCATTAAATGCTCATTGACCGGTACACTCGTTGATTGAATCACAAATACATCATCGCCGCGGATGCTTTCTTCGATATTAATTTGAATTTCCCCATCGCTAAAGCGGGAAACGGAGCATTTGCCAAGCTCCATTCCCATGACTTCAGCGATTTCTTGGGCGAGCTTCATGTTGGAGTTCAGGGCGAACAACTTTAATTGGTGCTGGCAGTCAGACATGATAAACCTCCATCACGATTTTTTCTTGCCTGGCAGACGGTCGGCATAGTTTTCCTTATTGACCTGCCGCGCCCGGGCAATGGCGAGCGCACGGCCGGGAACATCGTCGGTGACCGTCGATCCAGCGGCGACGTAAGCACCTCGGCCGACGGTGACCGGCGCGATCAAATTCACGTTGCAACCGATAAACGCTCCATCTTCAATTTTCGTGAGGTGCTTGTTGACCCCATCGTAGTTGACGGTAATCGAACCGCAGCCAAGATTCACCTCAGCGCCGACTTCGGCATCGCCGATATAGCTTAAGTGCGACGCTTTGCTTCCTTTACCGAATGTCGATTTTTTCACTTCGACAAAATTGCCGATTCGCACGTCATCATCGATTTTGGACAGCGGACGGATATGGGCGAACGGACCGATCGTGACATCGGAGCCGATTTCGCTGTCATGAGCGACGGAATGACGAATCGAGGTGTGATGACCGATCATACAGCGGCTGATTTCCGAATAAGGGCCGATGACACAATCTTCGCCGATCACGGTTTCGCCTTCGATCACGGTGCCAGGGTAAATGACCGTATCGCGCCCAATCACTGCGTCAGCGGAAATGTACGTAGCATCCGGATCAACGATGGTCACTCCGTTTTGCATGTGATGGCGGCAGATGCGGCGGCGCATGAGCCGCTCCGCTTCAGCAAGAGCGATGCGGTCGTTGACGCCGATCGTTTCCTCAAACGACGGCGCCTGATAGGCGGACACCACGCCGCCGTTCGCTTTGATAATCTCAATCACATCGGTTAAGTAATATTCCCCTTGAGCATTGTCATTGGTCACGTTTGTAAGCGCTTGAAACAACGTTTGGTTATCAAAGCAATACGTTCCGGTGTTAATCTCGCAAATGCTCTTTTCTTCTTCGCTCGCATCTTTATGTTCGACAATTTTTTCGACATGGCCGGCTTTATTGCGGACAATGCGGCCATATCCAGTCGGATTTTCGGCGATGGCCGTTAACACCGTCGCCTTCGCCTCGGCGTTGACGTGATGTTGGATCAACGCTTCCATCGTTTCGGCGGTAATGAGCGGCGTATCCCCGCAAACCACGATCGTGATCCCCTCAAGGCCGCGCAAGTGCGCAGCCGCTTGCATCACCGCGTGCGCTGTTCCCAGCTGCTCTTCCTGCAAGGCATATTCACACTGGGAGCCAAGCTGTTCTTTCACTTGCTCCGCTCCAAATCCGACGACGACAACCGTTTTTTCCACCCCAAGCTTGGAGACTTGGTCTACTACATGCTGAACCATTGGCTTGCCGCAAACGGGATGAAGCACTTTATACTGCTTTGATTTCATCCGCGTTCCTTGTCCGGCCGCCAAAACGACCGCATATCGATTCATGTGAAAGGCCTCCAATTACCCTTTTATCCATAATTGAATATATATGAATCGGCTTCACTTTTCAAGGAAACAATGCGGCTGCCAAAAAAATAGAGAGCTTGGTGAATTTCACCTCAGCTCCCTCTCATATGTTTACGAAGCGCCCGCTTCTTCAAGTTCTTCTTCCATCTTCCCGAGGCGGTGGTATTCAGCAAGAATCGCCTCTTGGATTTTTCCGCGCGTAGCGGAATTGATCGGATGTGCGATATCGCGGAACTCCCCATCCGGAGTGCGCTTGCTCGGCATGGCAACGAACAGCCCATTGTTTCCGTCAATCACGCGGATGTCATGGACGACAAATTCATTGTCCAACGTGATGGAAGCGATCGCTTTCATCCGACCTTCGGTATTGACGCGGCGTAATCTTACGTCTGTCACTTCCATATCTGCTCACCACCTTTTCCCGATATGAGACTCGATGTATTAATTCCACGCATCCGAGCCTTTTCCTGCTTTTTCGAAAAATTTTTTATAAAATTTTCACAGGGAAAAAGTGGTGACCATTTCGTTAGCGAACAAGGGCGACGACTTCAATTTCAACAAGGGCGTCTTTCGGCAGACGAGCGACTTCCACGCACGAACGCGCCGGTTTGTGATTCGGGAAGTATTGGCTGTAAACTTCGTTCATGGCCGCAAAATCGTCCATGCTTTTCAAAAATACAGTTGTCTTGACAACGGTATCGAGCGACGCGCCCGCTGCCTCGAGAACGGCTTTCAAGTTTTGAAACACTTGATGCGTCTGCGCTTGAATATCGCCTTTTACCATTTCACCTTCTGGGGTAAGCGGGATTTGCCCCGAGCTGTAAAACACATTGTTAACGATGATGCCTTGCGAATAAGGGCCAATCGCTTGTGGCGCTTTTGTCGTTTCGACTTTTTTCATCGTTTGTTCCCCTTTCTTGTTTTGGATGATAAGATGGATCAAACAAAGGATTTGTAGTTGCCTTCTTTGACGGCGATGCGCTTTTCCTTCACATCCACCTCGGACAATTTGACGAGCGAAATGTACTCGTCCACCAACCGCTCCTTTGCCTCTTCCGATTCGACGAGCACACCGATGCCGGACACATTTCCGCGAAACTCCTGCAGCAAGCTGACCATGCCGTTGATGGTGCCTCCGGCCTTCATAAAGTCGTCGATGATGAGCACGTTCGCCCCCTCCGCCAAGCTCCGCTTCGACAAAACCATCGTTTGGATGCGTTTGGACGAACCGGATACATAGTTGATGCTCACCATCGGCCCTTCCGTTGCTTTATTATCATGGCGGACGATGACAACAGGCACGTACAAAAAATGGGCGACGGCGTAGGCGAGCGGAATGCCGTTGGTGGCGATCGTCATGACGACATCTACCGGACGGTCGGCGAAAATCGATGCATAAAGGCGGCCGATTTTATTCATAATCCTTGGGTCGCCGAGAATGTCTGTCATATACAAGTATCCCCCGGGGAGGAGCCGATCTGGGCGCGACAACTGCCCGCATAAATAGGCAACCACCTCGTCCGCTTCCTCGGCGGCCATTTTCGGAATATACTGTACCCCGCCAGCTGCGCCGGGCAGCGTCCGGACCGTTCCGACTCCCTGCTGCTCGAACGTCTGTTTAATGATCGTTAAATCTTCACTGATCGATGATTTGGCCGATTCGTATCGCTCCGCAAAAAACGTCAGCGGAATGAGCTGATGGGGCCGTTCAAGAAGATAATGCGTCATATCCACTAAACGGCCGCTTCGCCTTAGCTTCATAGCCGACCTCCCGAAACCGAATATTATAAATACATTTTAACAAAAATGTACGTTTTTAATCAAGGGAATGCCGTTCACCGAGCAGTCTTACGGCAAATACTTGATCGCAAAAGCCGCGCAACGCGTTGTATACACGCTGCATTCTGGAATCGTGTTCAATCAGGCCGAACACCGTTGGCCCGCTTCCGCTCATCAACACGGCATCGGCGCCAAAGCGCTTCATTTGCTCCTTAATATGCGCGACTTCCGGATATTTTTTCAATGTCACTTCTTCAAGGACATTGCCGACCGATCGGCAAATCGCCGCGTAATCTTGCCGCTTAATCGCCTCCACCATCGCGTCGACATCCGGATGAACGACATGCTCAAGCTCTAGGTTTCGATACACTTCCGCCGTTGACACGCCGATCGGAGGCTTGGCCAATACGACCCAGCACGGCGGCGGAGACGGGATCGGGGTGATGATTTCCCCGCGTCCTGTCGCCACAGCTGTTCCACCGTAAACACAAAAAGCGACATCCGAGCCGATGGTTGCCCCAAGCTCCGCCAGTTCGCGCGTCGTCAGCCCGAGCCTCCAAAGCTTATTCAGCCCGCGCAACGTCGCGGCAGCGTCGCTGCTCCCCCCAGCTAAACCGGCCGCAACCGGAATATGTTTTGTAATCGAAATGGCCACGCCTTCGCGAATCGAAAACGTCTCCTTCAGAAGTTTAGCCGCCTGATACGCCAAGTTGCGGCAATCATCCGGCACAAAACGGTTTTGGGAAACGATGCGAATGACATCTTCCCCGGGCAGCGGAATGAGCTCGATGCGATCGGCCAAATCGATCGTCGTCATCACCATTTTCACTTCATGATAGCCGTCCGGCCGTTTATATAGAACATCAAGCGATAAATTGATTTTCGCCGGCGCCTTGATCGACAATCCCACTCCATCTTCACCTACTTCCACGCGCATTCACCAATGGACGTCAACCCTCTGCGAGCCGCGCCCGCCCCGACTTTTTCCGTCAATCCATTTTACCATATTACCACGTCTTGACGATGCCGCCAAATCATAATTTATGTATGCAAAAAAAGGGCGCCCCTTTGATTGGGGACACCCCCGCCGCAGCATGCCGCCGATGCTATTCCGTTTTTCCAGCCAGCTGACGTTCCGCCCGTTCAATTGCCAATTTCACCATGTTTCCTGCGTCTTTCGCACGGATGGCGCCCCATCCTTCGCGCTGCACGACATCATAAAAGCCTAGCTCTTTCGCCAGCTCTTCCTTTAAGCGTTGCGACATCACTCCACGGCGTCGACCCAATGTCAGCAACCCCTTTCTCCGTTCAGTGGCGCAATGGCACGAAATGTTTCGCAATCCTCAGGCAAACTCGCCAGCTGATTTCCTACGGCTGAGAAAAAGACGGCTTTCTGCGGCAGTTTTAGTATGAAAAGAAGAGGGGCGCTTTATGTCTGGCAATGGCAGGGGGACCTGCTGCGCTTCAACAGCGTCAACGTGGCAGCGTCGCCCATTCGTTCGTTGTGATTTCGTGTCAATGAAGCGAATGGTTTTTCCCCCGCCTTCTAAGAGGGCGGTGATGTAAGGGGAAATACTGCTCTTCGACAGTGTTTCCCAAACCGAAAAACGTGGCAGCGTCATCATTTCATTCGTTGTGATTTCTCCCCGATCGAACGCAGCCTTCTAGGCCGAACCGCGCTTTTTCCGCGGCAAAACAAAAAGCAGCAAACAAATGTTGTCTACTGCCCCCCTGCTTGCTCGTCATCCCAAAACGTCAACTTGACTGTCTCTGTCAATACATCAGCGTAACTAAACGAGACCCGTTCAAACGAGTTTTCTTTTTGATCCAGTTCAATGACAAATACCGATGGGTATGTTTCCGCCAAAATGCCGCAACGCTCAATCATTTTTCTGCGTCCGCCGTTGGCCCGCAGCGTCAACCGTTTCCCGATATTAGAATCCAGCGTTTTTTTAATATCGGATAAAGTTTTTGGCATTCGTCATCCACCTCACTGGTTGCAATTATAACAAAATTGGTCCTGAAAGTCAAAAAATAATGATTATATCAGTGTATTTTTGTTTCTGTCAATGCATATTTTTCTACAATATCCTTCTTTTTATGTACCTCATGGAACTTTTTTGTAAAAAAATGCGACAAAAGATAGAAAAAACCGCCCATCAACCGTGGCGGTTTTCCTCGCGATTCGCAATAAGGCGAAACGGCATGCCGGTGCGAAGAACGCCTTTCGTTTCAACACCTCCCAGCCCCTTCTCCCCGGTCAACGTGTTGCGAAGCACATCCCATACATCGACGGTCTCTGTAAACGGAGTCAAACTAAGCCGTGAAACAATATAGACCGGATCAAGGGCGTGAATGTTCACCCTTGCCGGCGAACTGGCGAAATTGGCACCAGCCCGGATGAGTGACTCAAAGTGGGACTGGCAGGCTCCGGCAAAAATAATCAGCTGGTCCAAGTGGGGAATTTTTTTGCGCGCTTCTTTGACGGTTTGCACAAAATGGCGCGAGTGGCGGTAGGCTTTTAAATCGTTTACGCCTCCTTTTGTTTTCGAATATGAATCATGGCCGGTGATGACCAAAATATCCGGGCGAAACTGCTCAATCAGATGGCCCACCGCCTCCGGCATTTCGCTCTCCTCGCAGTAAACGCCATGCACCGGCACCCCAATCCGCTCGTATAAATCTAAACATTTGCGCAAATATAACGGGTCACCGTCCAAATGGAGAACGCGCCCTGGAATTTGAAAAAAATCTTTCTCCACCCGATATCCACCCGTGGCCCGATACTCCACTTTTTGCTTCATCGCTTGATAGTCTTGGCGAAACAAACGGTAAGACTGTTCAATCCATTCCCGTTCCCGTTTTTTGCGTTCTTGCTGCTCCCGCTCGTCGATCACAACGAGATCGCTGCACGGCGCGTCAGCAACAAGGCGGACATCTTCGCCATACAAAATCGCTTCTCGTTCGCCGTTTTTTTCTTTAATGTCGATGACCCGAAACAATACATCGCATTGATAAGACTTGCGCGCAACAATATCGCCGATTTGAATGACGTCCATCCCCGCTCACTCCAATGCATGATCGTTGTCATCCATACGATATGCAAGGACGGACAATAGGTGATAGCCGCGCACTTCTATCGGGCGCCAGCCTAACGGCACCCAACGAAGGCAAGGGCAAAACGATGGGCGGGCCCAAATCGGGAACGAACTGCTTTTAGAAGGCTGATGATTGAATCGCGCAACCGCTTCTCCGAATCGTTTCTCAAGTAAAAAAACTTGTTGCCTCAACCTCTATGTTCGCGCGCCCCATCATCGATCAAAGCAAACAGCGGTTTTTCACCAACCTTTTAGGCAAAAAGGGGCGCCAGTTCGTTGCTCAATGAGGCGAACTCCGCCATGTCGAGCGTTTCGCCCCGGCGGCGCGGGTCAATGCCTGCAGCGACAAGCGCCTGTTCAATGAGCCCTTTTTTCTCTTTCCCACCCGGCAAATTGTTCACTAAATTGTTGAACAACGTTTTGCGGCGTTGGGCGAAGCTGGCCCGCACCACTTGAAAAAACGTCTCTTCGTCGGAGACGTCAACAGGAGGGGCAGACCGCTTCGTCAGGCGGATGACGGCGGAATCGACGTTCGGCTGCGGCATAAAAACCGTGCGCGGCACCGTCATCACAACTTCCGCCTCGGTGTAATACTGCACGGCAATCGTCAGCGAACCGTAATCTTTCGTTCCTGGCTTGGCGGCAAGCCGGTCAGCGACTTCCTTTTGCATCATCAAAACCATGCCGCGGATCGGCAGCCGTTCGCTGAGCAACTTCATGAGAATCGGCGTCGTCACATAATATGGCAAGTTGGCGACGACCATTCGATCGCTGACATCGGCCAATTGTTCCGCGATCACCGCGTGCAAATCCGCCTTCAGCACATCTTGATGAATGATGCGCACATTTTGATAAGGGGACAACGTGTCGGCCAAAATCGGCAATAAGCGGCCATCAATTTCAAAGGCAATCACTTTTTTCGCCCGCCGCGCCAACTGTTCGGTGAGCGCCCCGATGCCCGGCCCGATTTCAATGGCGCCCGTGTCGCTGGAAACGCCAGCCGCATCGACAATCTTTCGCAAAATGTTTGCGTCAATCAAGAAGTTTTGCCCGAGACTCTTTTTCAGCGAAACGCGATACCGCTCCAAAATCGCTTTTGTTCGCCCCGGTGTGGCAATATCTTTATGCATCGCCTGCCTCCTCCTGTATGACTTGTGCCAGCGCGTCATAGAAAGCGGCCCGGGAAATGCGAAACACTCGGAGCCGCTTATGAAACTGCCGACCGTTCGCATAGCCGATTTTCAGCTCCTCCCCAAGACGCTGCCGACGCCGGCGTGCCATATTGCCGCCGACCAATCCCGCTTCGACCAGTTCAGTGAACGTAATTTCTTCTTTCCAATCCGCTGCTTCCTCATACACGTTGGCCAGCGCCCGCCGGATATCGTCAGGGGACGCGTGTTCCACCCCTATCCCTTTCCCGTTTTTCGCTTTCGCCGCCTCGCGCGGCAAAAACGCGTGCTTGCACCCCGGCACCTGCTCGGCAATCGTGCGGCGAATTTTTTCACCCGGGAAATCGGGATCGGTAAAAATAATCACGCCGCGGCGTTCTTTCGCCAGCCTGATCCGCTCAATCACGTCCGCACCGATGGCCGCCCCATTGGTTTCAATCGTATCGGCGTCAACGGCGCGCCGAATGGCCGCCGTATCATCTTTTCCTTCTACGACAATCACTTCTTTCACTTTCATCATAATCATGGCAGAAACGACGGAATAAGGTTCATCACCACAACGCACCAGCCTTCTAGAAGGGCGGCGAAAAACCGCTGTCACACGCGAATCGGCGGTATGTTCATTTAGAAAAGAAAACTGATTCTGCAATGTTTCTCTAATTGAGAAACAAATGGAATCAGTGCGTTTTGCACTAACTCACCGGCCTTCTAGATTCGGCGTAAGGGCGGATGATGTGTCCTTGCGGATGCCCAGATCGATCGTTGGTGAAAAACCTTGGAATAAGAGCTTTTTCCTATTTCTGCACGGCCTCCTTTCCGGTAAAATAAGCAATAGAATGCGCCGCTGCTTGTTCTTCCTTGATGTTTATTTTTTCAATTCCATCGAAACTTTTTTCCACATCAACCGTCTAATTCATTAGAAGCAGCAAGGCGCGCGGCGTCTTGGCACAATGCCATTATAACGAAAAAAAGCAGAGGGGAAAAACCCCTCCGCTGTGCCCCAGCCCGTCTTATGGCAATACCCGTATTTTCACGCGTTTTCTGCCCCAACGAAACGCATCCGACCGATCCGGGAAAAACACATCGATTTTGTATCCACGGATGCCAGAACCGGTGTCAGCGGCAATGGCGTATCCGTATCCTTCCACGTATACTTTCGACCCGAGGGGGATGATGGACGGGTCGACTGCAATCACTTTGGCGGAAGGATTTTGTCGCAGGTTGACGCCTGTGCTTGTGATGCCTGAACATCCTTCGCAATAGGCGGTATAGGCGGTGGCGGTGACGTAAAACTCCTTCGCAGCGGTATCATCCGCGCCGCGCGAGGATGGCCGGTCGGATAACGTCCACCGTGGGGGCATGGCTTTCGTGCCGATGGCGATGATGCGCGCCTTGCTTTCTTTTACCGTTCTGGCAGCAACCAGCCGGCGCGCCGTTTCCTTTCCATTTTCCAACGTTACCTCGTACGTTTTCTGCACTTTGCCTTTCTCCCCAGGTGCAATGACGCGCCGCTCTCCTTTTGGCAGCGAATCGTCCCGCTTCGTCACCACGGCAAAATCAATCGGCTCTTCCACTACATCGGTGACTTTTTTGACCCGAACAATGCGAATGGTCATTGGCTCTCTGACCGTTTCCTGCAAGGAGGGTTCGATGCGATCGAGTTGCCCTAGCTGAATTCCTTGCTGCTTCAAAAAGTCAGCGACCGTAGTCGAAGTGGTCCATGCCTGCTGCTGTTTGCCGCCGACATCGATGCGGACGGGGAACGCTTTTTCAACGCCGATCTTCATGCCTTTTTTAATTTTGGCTGAGAGCGACGGCGTAATTTTGTCATGCGGACCGACCGTCACGTGCTGCAAACGGAGCAGCTCCGCGACCGTATCGGCCGTCGTCCAAATCGTTTTCTTTTCCCCATTGACCGCCAACGTTACTTCTTTGCTCGCTTCCCAAATAATGTGCAAATCGTCAGTGATCGGTGTATCGAGCGATGGATAAACGTAATCCTCCTTGCGCGGTTCAATGTGCTGCTCAGCAAGCAGCTCCTTCACCGTTTGCGCATGCGTGCGAATCTCCTGCTTTTCCCCATTGGCGGTCAGTGTCACATCATCTTTGGCCATCTCATAGCTGGCCACTCCTGTTGTCGCAGAGATGGCGAGAAATCCTCCCGCTGTGACCGTCACGTTTTTCCTCCATAAGTCCAGCCATTTCCTCCCGTTCGGCAACATCAGACGAAACGCCTCCTTTTCCTCCTGAAATTCCCCTCTCCCTTTAACATGTACGCGCGAGCATACTCTATTATGCAGAAAATTCAGTGAAAAAGGAAGGAAGACTTGTCGACACGCCGTTGTTCCATCTTGGCTGAATATGTAGAACGGATTCCTTTTTCCTTCTTTTTTGACAAGCCTCCCCAACATTCGATGCCTTATTTTATCGGTCTATGGCGAACAATTTTTTGGCATTTTCCGCCGTTGTTTCTGCTACTTCGTCAAAGGAAACACCTTTGATTTCGGCGATGGCTTCAGCGACGTATTTGACATAGCTCGGCTCATTCCGTTTGCCGCGGAAAGGGTGAGGCGTTAAATATGGGCAATCGGTCTCGATCAGCAAATGGCTGAGCGGGATTTCCTTTGCCACTTCCTTCGGTTTTTTCGCGTTTTTAAACGTGACCGGTCCGCCAAGGGAAATGAGAAAATTCATGTCCAAGCACCGCTTCGCCACTTCAACGCTGCCGCTGAAACAGTGCATGATCCCGCCGACTTCGGCGGCGTTTTCCTCCTGCAAAATATCTAAAATATCCGCTGTCGCTTCGCGGTTATGGATGATGATCGGCAATTTCACTCTTTTGGCCAGACGAATTTGCCGGCGAAACACATCCTTCTGCACGTCTTTCGGCGAGCGATCCCAATGGTAATCGAGCCCCATCTCGCCGAGCGCCACCACTTTCGGATGGGCAGCCAGCTGTTCAATCATGTGCAAATCGTCATCCGTCATATCGATCGCATCCACCGGGTGCCAGCCGACCGCCGCGTAAATAAACGAATGCTGTTCAGCCAGCTCGATCGCTCGGGCAATCGTCGGCCGGTCAAACCCAACGACGACGATATGGGAAACCCCTTCAGCGCGGGCGCGTTCGATGACTTGTTCGACATCTTCCTTGTACTGGACCGCATTCAAATGGGCATGCGTGTCAAAAAGCATACGATGACCCTCTTTTCCACTTTGATGTTAAGTGTAGCATAGAAATTGGTTACATACGTCACAATTCATTAACATTTCCATTACAAAACAACGACAAGGAGGTGTCAGGCGCGACACCCCCCAGCCATCACTTTATTTTCGTTCCGTTTGGAACATGGCGGTCAACCGTCGCCAAGGAAAACTCCGCGCCGCTGCCGCCGGCCAAAATCATTCCTTCCGACCATTCGCCGCGCAGTTTGGCCGGTTTTAAATTAGCGACACAAATGACCTTTTTGCCGACGAGCTCTTCTGGCTTGTAAAATTCCGCGATGCCGGAGATCACTTGCCGTCTCTCGCCGCCAAGATCCAGCTCGAGCTTCAGCAGCTTGTCGGCGTTTTTCATCCGTTCGGCGCGCACGACTTCGGCCACGCGCAAGTCGACTTTGGCAAACTCATCGATGGAAATTTCAGCGGTCCCAGCGGTTGGCGTTTCCGCTTTGGCCGGTTCACCGGCCGGTTTGCCGCCTTGCATATGCGCCTTAATGTACTCGACTTCCGCCTCAATGTCCAAGCGCGGGAAGAGCGGCTCACCTTTTTGCACCTTCGTTCCTTCCGGGATGAGGCCGAAATCGTACAAGCTGTCCCATTCTTTCAATGAACGGTCATGGATGCCAAGCTGAGCAAACAGACGCTCCGGCGTGCGCGTCAAAAACGGCTGCAACAAAACAGCCGTATGGCGGAGCGACTCCGCGAGGTGAGTCATGACGGAGGCGAGCTCTTCCCGTTTGCTTTCATCTTTGGCCAATGCCCATGGTTGCGTCTCGTCAATGTATTTGTTCGTGCGACCAATCAGCTGCCAAACGGAAGCAAGAGCCACCGAAAACTCCATCCGCTCCATCGCCTCTTCATATTGTCGAACCACCTCACGCGCCGTTTGCGTCAGCTCTTCGTCAAACGGCGTCTTCGGCCCGCGGTACGGCGGAATGATCCCGGCGAAATATTTTTCAATCATCGCGACAGTGCGATGCAATAAATTGCCTAGGTCATTGGCCAAATCGTAGTTGATGCGCTCAACAAACCCTTCCGGGGTGAATACACCGTCCGAACCGAACGGCACTTCCCGCAGCAAATAATAGCGAAGCGCATCGAGCCCATACCGGTCAATGAGCGTCACCGGGTCAACGACATTGCCTTTCGATTTCGACATTTTTCCGTCTTTCATGAGCAGCCAGCCATGGCCGAACACTTTTTTCGGCAGCGGCAAGCCGAGCGCCATCAGCATAATCGGCCAATAAATCGTATGGAAACGAACGATCTCTTTGCCGACCAAATGAACATCGGCCGGCCAATATTTGCGGAATTTCTCGTCATCGTCCGTACCATAGCCAAGCGCGGTGATGTAGTTGGCGAGCGCATCGATCCAGACGTAAATCACATGTTTCGGATCGCCGGGCACTTGAATGCCCCAGTCAAACGTTGTCCGCGACACAGCCAAATCTTCAAGCCCCGGCTTAATAAAGTTGTTGATCATCTCGTTTTTCCGCGACTCTGGCTGGATGAAATCCGGATTTTCCTCGTAATATTGAAGCAAGCGGTCGACGTATTTGCTCATCCGGAAAAAGTACGACTGCTCTTTCACTTTTTCAACCGGACGGCCGCAGTCCGGGCAGTTGCCGTCGACAAGCTGCCGCTCGGTGTAAAACGATTCGCACGGCGTACAGTACCAGCCTTCATACTCGCCCAAATAAATATCGCCTTGTTCGACAAGACGGGCAAAAATGGCTTCCACTACTTTTTTATGCCGCTCCTGCGTTGTCCGGATGAAATCGTCATAGGAAATATCAAGCTTTTTCCATAGCTCCTGAATGCCGGCGACGATTTCGTCAACGTATTGCTGCGGCGTCACTCCTTTGTCCTCCGCCTTGCGCTGAATTTTTTGCCCGTGCTCATCGGTGCCGGTCAAATACATGACATCGTACCCGCGCATCCGCTTATAGCGCGCCATCGCGTCCCCCGCCACCGTCGTATACGCATGTCCGATATGCAAGCGATCGCTTGGGTAATAAATCGGCGTTGTCAAATAAAACGTCTTTTTCTCCATCAACAGGCCCTCCCTCGTACTGTTGAGCACAAAAACCCCCGTCCGGCGACGGGAGCGGCGTTACTTCTATTTTACATAATTTTTTCATTGCTACAAAAACATCTATTTCTCCTTGACGAAAAAAATATACCCGAGCGCTCCAAAAT
>NZ_JPYA01000164.1 GCF_000750005.1 Geobacillus icigianus
GGGACGTTGATTGCCATTTTGGTCACCCAGACGTTTCTGTTTCACGCTCGGATGTATTGGCATCAAAAGGAAGACATTCAAATCAGTGAACGGAAAGCACTCGATCTTCTCCAATCGTATTGGCACCAGTTGCTTTTACGTTCGCCTAGGGCGGAAATCAACCTTTCCTCTCTCCTTTCCCTGTTGCGAAAACATGCCAAGAAAGATCGAAGGAAAGAGAAAGAAACGGCATCGGATATCTTAACGAAATGAGGGATAGGGTAGAAGCGGTGCCGTTCCGTCGCCCTATTGACGCGGACGGGGCGGGGCGGAAAGCAGCATTTCCCCGTACTGCCGCATCTGTTCGCCCACCGTGCAGCGCTGAATGCAAAACGACTGGGCGTACGTTTTTCCGTACTCTTTGCGGAACGTGCTCTTTAAAAAGCAGCCATCACAGTACATTTCTTCAAGCTGAGCGATTTGTTCCAATATTTCTTTCCGTCGGTTTCGCTTCTTTCCCATCGAACCTTACCCTTTCTCTGTCAATTCCATCCGGCTTGTGATCAGCTGCCCGGCAAGCGCTTGGCGGGCGAGCGCGTCCGCCTCTTTATTTTGCTTGCGGGAAATCGGTTCATACAACGGGTCGATGTGAAGCTCGCGCAGTTTTGCCTCGATACGGTCGAGCCAAGCGTTGTAATCGTCTTCAAAGCAAGGCCAGTCGCCCGACAGCTGCTTCAAGACGACGTGAGAATCGCCGCGAAACGTCACCGGCAAATGATGGACGCCAAGCTCCTCAAGCAGCTGCATCACAAACCAAAACGCCGCATATTCGGCCTCGTTGTTCGATTTGATTTCGCTGAGGCGGCGGTTGGCGCGCAGCCGGTAGCGCTGGTCGTTTTGCTTGTAATACACGACCGCGCCGACACCACCTTGGGAAGTTTGATGATCGAACCCGCCGTCAAAATAAACGACGACTTCATGCGGTTCGGCCGCGATTTCTTCAAGAAGTTTGCCAAGCTCCTTTTTCGACCATGCCGTGCCGTTTCGATCCATGAACTCGAGCGCCTTCGTCCGCCCGGTTTTTTCAAAATCGCCCGCGATGGCGAGCGCGTCTTTCGCCTCGAGCCATTCCGAAGTCAACCGCACCGCCTGTTTGTTGGGTGTGACGTACGTCCAATGAATTTGCACCTCCAACGTTCTGCCACCCTTTCGCATCACGATGATTGAGGCTGCTTTTTATTTTACCACACTCGTTCCCGTCTGTTCATCGTTTTCCGCCTCGATCGCTCTGTTTCAAAAAAGTATGTTTTTTTCAACGCATTTATGATACACTAGCGGCTAGCAATTGCTTATCGCCAAGACAAAAATAAGGAGGGAATCCAATTGAAGCAGCAAACCGTCGCTGATCTTAGTTTATTGGCCGTGACTTTCGTCTGGGGAGCGACATTCGTTGTCGTCCAAAACGCCATCTCTTTTTTGCAGCCGTTGTCGTTCAACGCGGTTCGCTTCGGCTTGGCCGGCTTGTTGCTGCTCGGCTGGATGGCCATCATGTCTCGCCCGCTGCTGCGAAATTGGTCATGGCGCGCGGTCGGCGCCGGAGCTTGGATGGGCCTCTGGCTGTTTGCTGGCTACGCCTTTCAAACGGTGGGGCTTCTCTATACGACGTCGTCCAAAGCAGGGTTTATTACAGGGTTGAGCGTCGTGCTTGTGCCGCTTTTTTCCTTTGTGTTGGGAAAAGAAAAGCCGACGGTCAATGCGACCGTTGGAGCGGTTCTCGCTGCCTTCGGACTGTACTGGTTGACGGGCGGAGCCGAGCTGTCGTTCAACCGCGGGGATCTGTTCGTCTTTTTGTGCGCCATGTCATTTGCCATGCACATTATTGTGACAGGTCGGTATTCCTCTCGCTATTCCACCCAAGTGTTGACGATGGTGCAAATTTTTACGGTGGCCTTGCTTTGTTTCTTATTTGCTTTTTTGTTGGAAGACGCCTCGCAGATGTGGAATGTTGCTGTGCTCCGCCGCCCGGAAGTATGGGGAGCGCTCGCCGTGACATCGCTGCTGGCAACGACCGCCGCTTTTTTGATCCAGACGGCGGTGCAAAAACATACGACGCCCGCCCATGTCGCTCTCATTTTTGCCACCGAACCTGTGTTCGCTGCTTTGACGGCGTATCTTTGGGTGGGGGAACGGCTGTCGCCATCCGCTTGGCTCGGCGGCTTCGCCATTTTGGCCGGCATGGTGTTTGCCGAACTGCCTAGCGTGCGCTTACGGAGGAAGCGGTGGCGGGCAAAGCGGAACATCTCCTCATAGCAGGACCATATCGAAGAAATCTTCTCTCTTCACTGAATACCCGGCAAACTGGAACATCTATAGCAAGGGCGGCAGACGCTGTCCTGTGTGAAAAGGGGGACAGCTCTTTTCCTCCTTTGCATATAGTTTGGCCGAAAGCGGTCATACTATCCGTGAGCGGAGGTGAAAGCGATGACCAAAAACGGCGGCCGCAATCGCGGCTCGAAGGCGCCGGGCGTCAACCCGCAAGGCTTTGGCCAAGACGGAACGTTCACCCCGGATCCAAAAAGCAAGCTCGAAAACGCGGCGAAAAAGCGGAACACAAAATAAAGCAGGCTTCCCGATGCGGAAGCCTGCTTTTTGTCGTTATTGCTTTACTTTCGCCAGTTTTTCGCGCAGCACCATTTGCAAAATGCCGCCGTGGCGGTAGTAGTCGATTTCGACTTCGCTGTCAAAGCGGACGATCACGTCAAACTCTTTTTTCTCACCCGTCTCTGGGTTCGTCGCCGTCACTTTGACAAGATCGCGCGGTTTGACGTTTTCATCGATGTGAATGTCAAACACTTCTTTGCCCGTCAAGCCGAGCGTTTCCGCGTTTTCGCCTTCTTTAAATTGCAGCGGCAGAACGCCCATCAACACAAGGTTCGAGCGGTGGATGCGCTCAAAGCTTTCGGCGATGACCGTCTTGATGCCGAGCAAGAACGTCCCTTTCGCCGCCCAGTCGCGCGAGCTGCCCATGCCGTAGTCTTTGCCGGCGACGACGACAAGCCCGGTGCCGTCCTGTTTGTATTTCATGCACGCGTCATAAATCGACATCACTTCACCGGTCGGCCAGTACGTCGTGTAGCCGCCTTCCGTGCCCGGCGCGATTTGGTTGCGGATGCGGATGTTGGCGAACGTGCCACGCATCATCACTTCATGGTTGCCGCGCCGCGAACCGTACGAGTTGAAGTCTTTCGGCTCGACGCCTTTCGAGATCAAATATTGGCCGGCTGGCGTGTTTTTGCCGATCGAACCGGCTGGTGAAATATGGTCGGTCGTGACCGAATCGCCGAATTTGCCGACGACGCGCAAGCCGGTAAGCGGTTCGACTTGGCGCACATCCGGGGACAGCCCTTCAAAGAACGGCGGATTTTGGATGTACGTCGAGTTTTCGTCCCATTGGTAAAGCGGCTCATCCGTCGTTTCGATGGCGTTCCAGCGCGGATTGCCGTCGAACACGCGCTCATATTCTTTGCGGAACAGTTCCGGATCGACCGCCCGTTTGACGACGTCTTTCACTTCTTCCATCGACGGCCAAATGTCGCGGAAGTAAACGTCATTGCCGTCTTTGTCTTTGCCGATCGGCTCGTTGAGCAGATCGATGTCGACCGTGCCGGCGAGCGCATAGGCGACGACCAGCGGCGGCGACGCCAAATAGTTGCCTTTCACTAGCGGATGGATGCGGCCTTCAAAGTTCCGGTTGCCGGACAGAACGCTTGTGACAAGCAAATCGCTTTCCGCGAGCGCTTTTTCGAGCTCCGGCGCGAGCGGGCCGGAGTTGCCGATACATGTGGTGCAACCGTAGCCGACGATGTTGAAGCCGAGCTGCTGGAGATACGGCAGCAAACCCGAGTCACGCAAGTAGCCGGTGACGACTTTCGAGCCCGGCGCAAGCGACGTTTTCACGTATTTCGGCACTTGCAAACCTTTTTCGACCGCTTTTTTCGCCACCAAACCAGCCGCCACAAGGACGTATGGGTTGGACGTATTCGTACAGCTCGTGATCGCCGCGATGACGACCGCGCCCGTTTTCAGCTTGACTTGTTCACCGTTCAGCTCGACGGTAATTTCCCGCTCCAAATCCGCTTCCGTCAGGCCGAAGCCTTGGTTGCCTTGCGGGGCTTTCACCGCTTCGCGGAACGATGGTTTCATTTTCGAGAGCGGGATCAAATCTTGCGGCCGTTTCGGTCCGGACAAGTTCGTTTCGATTTCCGACAAATTGATTTCGACGACGTCCGTAAACACCGGCTCCGGCGCGTCCGGCGTGTAGAACAAGCCGTTCGCTTTGCAGTACGCTTCAACGACTTGAACGTGATGCTCGTCGCGGCCGGTCAAGCGCAAATAGTCGAGCGCTTCAGCATCGACCGGGAAGAAGCCGCACGTCGCTCCGTACTCCGGTGCCATGTTGGCGATCGTCGCCCGGTCGGCAAGCGGCAAGGTCGCCACGCCCGGTCCGAAAAATTCGACGAATTTACCGACAACGCCTTTTTTCCGGAGCACTTGCGTCACCTTAAGCGCCAAGTCGGTGGCCGTCGCTCCGTCCGGCAACTTGCCCGTCAGGCGGACGCCGACGACTTCTGGCACTGGGAAGTAGGACGGTTGGCCGAGCATGCCAGCTTCCGCTTCGATGCCGCCGACGCCCCAGCCGAGGACGCCGATGCCGTTGATCATCGTCGTATGCGAGTCCGTGCCGACAAGCGTATCCGGGAACGCTTCGTATTCGCCGTTTTCCCCTTCGACTGCATGAACGACGCTAGCCAAATATTCCAAGTTCACTTGGTGGACGATTCCTGTAGCCGGCGGAACAGCCCGATAGTTGTTAAACGCTTTTTGCGCCCATTTCAAAAACTTGTACCGCTCGGCGTTCCGTTGAAATTCCAAGTCCATGTTGTACTCGAGCGCATCGTCCGATCCGTAACGGTCGACTTGCACCGAGTGGTCGATGACGAGATCGACCGGAATTTCCGGGTTGATTTCATACGGATCTCCGCCCAAATCGGCCATCGCTTTGCGCATGGAAGCCAGATCGACGACGGCAGGCACGCCGGTGAAGTCTTGCAAAATGACGCGCGACGGCTTAAACGGCACGTCGATATCTTTCATTTCCGGCGTTCCCCATTTCGCCAAGTTCTCGACGTGCTCTTTCGTAATGACGCGGCCGTCGACTTGGCGAAGCACCGATTCAAGCAACACTTTGATCGAGTACGGCAGGCGGCTCACCTGACCGATGCCCGCTTCTTCAAGCGCTTGCAAGCGGTAATAATTGTATTTTTTACCGTTGACTTCGAATGAAGAGCGGGCGTTGAATACATCTTGTTTCGCCATATGTACAACCCCCTTCACTTCACAATAATACTATACTATTTTTTTGCGCAAAAGTCGAAAAAATCGTATCCATTCTCGCATTCCTCGCAAAGCTTGGCACGACTTTATCTTATTATAAAACGGGAAGGACTGTAAATCATGGATTTCTAATGACCTTCCTCCTTGTTTTCTTATCACGCCCTAGTCGGAATATTCCCCTTGTTTCATCACAAACTACAACCGGAGGTGAACGAAATGGCCAAACGAAAAGCCAATCACGTCATTCCCGGCATGAACGCGGCTAAAGCGCAAGGGATGGGCGCCGGCTACAACGAAGAGTTTTCCAATGAACCGCTGACCGAAGCGCAGCGCCAAAACAACAAAAAACGAAAAAAGAACCAGTAGCGTGGCGGCCGCTCCGCCATCCCGGCCTGCCATAGCGCACAAAAAAGGGAATGTCCGCCGCCGGCATTCCCTTACTCGTTTTGATTGATTTCCTCCACAATGGCCTGCAAGTCGCTGCGAAATTTCTCGAGCTGCACGCGCTGTGTTTCCGAGGCGACTTCGAGCGCGTTTTCAATTTGGGCGAACGCCTCGTTGATTTCCTGACGCAAATGGGCCAGCTGGTGGCCGTAGTCGGCTTGATCGCGCACCAAGTGATCGTGCCATTCTTTCGCTTCCATCGTCGCCTTTTGCGCCGCTTGAAACGCGTCCTGTTTCGTTTTATGATACACCATCGCTCGTCCCTCCTTCGCGGTCGTTCACTACTTATCGTTTCAAACTGGGCGCAAATTATGCGCTGAATAAGCGAAAGCACAACGCCGCATGCTAACGGACAAAGGAGGGACAACCAATGACAAACAAAAATGACGGCAAAGATATGCGCAAAAACGCGCCAAAAGGCGACAATCCCGGGCAGCCGGAGCCGCTTGACGGTTCGAAAAAAGTGAAAAACCGCAACCATACGCGGCAAAAGCATAATTCAAGCCACGACATGTGACACAAGCAAGCGGAGTTTCCCTTCTCCGTTCAACCCGCCCGGCTTGCCGCTGGGCGGGTTGAACGGCTGTTGTCTTTATGTTTACATAATAAAATTAT
>NZ_JPYA01000165.1 GCF_000750005.1 Geobacillus icigianus
ATGGAGAGCCATTAAAAAGTAAACAGATCTTAAACACACTGTTACGATCAAACTCCTTTCCTAATATCAATGCTGATTTTAAAGAGTACTTAGTTAAAAATGATGCATGGATTCAAATCTACGACGCAAGTGGAAATGTGGTATACAGCTATCATGCGCCTCCAAACTTAAAGTTTACCTATACAGAGATTCTGTCAATGAAAAAAAGACCTTGGAATTCTAAAGTAGACATTTCTAGTTATTATTTCAAAGAAAAAGACCGGATTTTTTTAGTGGGCACCTACAATCCCTATTACAGTCCAGACCACATTACCGATAGTATCATTAGTGCCTCTTTTTTGAAGAGCTTTCTTATTGTCTTCGGTACACTTATTGTATTCGCTATTATTATTTCAATTTGGTATGGTAAGAAGTTCGGTAAACCATTGCTTTATATGATGAAATGGATTAATAATATGTCAAAAGGGAATTTCATGGAACCAAAGGACAAAAAAGGGAGGGTACCAATATTAAATAAGAAAGGGAGCTTACATAAGCGTTATAAAATATTTAAAGAGGTTGTCGATTCTTTATATACTTTGTCTAAGACTTTGCAGCAAAATGAAGAAAATCAGCGAAGGATGGAGAAAACTCGAGAGGAATGGATTACTGGTCTTTCTCATGACTTAAAGACACCATTGAGTTCTTTATATGGTTTTTCTGCTTTATTAGCATCTAACCAATATCAATGGTCTTCGGAAGAAATAATGGAAATGGGACGTATCATGAAAGAGAAAGCAGTGTATATGAGCGAGTTAATTGAAGATCTAAATCTAACATACAGACTGAAAAATAATGCTCTCCCTATTAATAAAGAAAAAACGGACATCGTATCTTTAATCAAAGAATTCCTCTCTACTTTTTCAACAACAACCGAAGCTAAAGATAAAGAAATTTATTTTGAGAGTGGTCAAGATACCATCTTTCTTGAGATCGATCTAAAGTGGTTTATGAGAATATTAGATAACCTACTGACTAATGCAGTAAAATATAATAAGCCTAGGACAAAAATCAAAGTCAAAGTTGAATCGAACCATCAACGTACGATTATCTCTATAGAAGATAATGGAATAGGAATGGATGAAGAAACAGTGAAAAACCTCTTTAATCGTTATTATCGAGGCAGGAATACTCAAGATAATGATAGTGGATCCGGATTAGGAATGGCAATAGCTCATCAGCTAGTAGTAGCTCACGGTGGAGAAATTGTAGTGGAAAGTCAGAAACATGTCGGAACTATCATAAAAGTTGTATTTTACCATAAAAATGATGTATAAAAAACTAAAAACACTTGATGGAGTCAGTCAAGACTTTGTGGAGAACATTTTTTCGGTCTACTACGGGCGTTGTCAATCACCAGTTGGTAGACCATTTTTAGGAA
>NZ_JPYA01000166.1 GCF_000750005.1 Geobacillus icigianus
GTATCCATTCAGCCCAATACTAGCGAGATTTTCAGAATCCAGCACCAATAGGGCATTTCCGGTATCGAAAACGCCCTAGGAGGAATGGAGAAGCGTTTGAAGAGACTCCCCACTTAGAAGTTTTTGCAACGATTCCCACACCGGCTTTCCGTGTTTTTGCAGGGTAGAAATGACGCTACGAATGATACAGAAAGCCTTGGCATCGTCTTCCTGACGAAACGTTCCGGAAATTTTTTGTTTGACTTTCACCATCCGCAAATCGCGCTCAGCTTGGTTGTTGTCAAACGGCACTTCTTTCTTTCGCAGGAAGAGAAGCGCTTCTTGTTTGCGCTTTTCTAGGCGCTGGATGAAATGTTGCGCGTTGCGGACGCCGTCATGCTTGCCTTGTTGGCAACGTTCATCGAGTTCTCGGCGACCATTCGCTAGACGCTCGTCGTACACGGCTTCCCAATACCGGACTTCCTCTTCCGGTAGAGCCCCGCCCGCGTTCTCCACCGCCTGTTTCATCTCCAACAACGCTTCGGCCATCTCTTTCGACCATGAATGGCCGTACAGTTCGGTATATGCCCGAAGCTCCCGGAGATGATGGGCATGGCAAAGCGCATGGCTCGCCTCTCTGTACATCGGGTACACCGAATACGCATCATGCACCATCGTTCCTTTGTACCTCGGCAAGATCCCGATGTCGTCCGTCGCTTGCTTGCCACGAGAACGATGCAGTCCGTATCGGGTGGCCTTGGCAGTGGAAGCCACGTGCACCCATTGGTTCTTCCCGTTCACACGCAGACTTGTTTCATCGACGTGTAACGTCTTGGACGCGAGCAACGCCGTTTCGATCTCTTCGGTCACTGCTTCTAACACAGGGAGCCATCGTCTCGTCATGTTCACGACCGTGCCTGCACTCATCGAATGGTTCACTAACGCTTTGACCATCTCGGTGACACGCTCGCACGGGATCAACTGTGCATGGTTCCAGTATAAAACAAGGGAAGTGAGGACGGGCCCGTACTGGACATGATTCGTGACATAAAAAGGAAACTCTGCCTGCTGGACAAGATGACATTCCGGACAACCCTTTACTTCCCGTTCGTGTTGAGTCACTTCCATTCGAACCATTGGGAGGTCGAACACTTGGCGAATGTCTACTTGAAGCGGAGCGACATGTTCTAAAGAGTGACCACATCCTTCGCATTGGGTCACGCGGTGAATGACTCGATGGTCAGGATTCGGTACTTGGCGGAGCGTCGTTCCTTGGTGTCCCGGCTGCCCGCCCGGCTGTTTCCCCGACGTTTGGCGAGAAGGAGATTTCGCCACAAACCGGTCAGAGGACGGCGGTAAATGGCTGTTGGTACTGTTTTTTTTTGTACGGGCTTCTAACTCTGCGATACGTGCTTTCAATTGTTGGTTTTCTTGACGTAGTTGCTCGTTTTCTCGAATGAGTTTTTTCATCATTTGTGCTTGATACTCGATTTTTGCGACCATGCTTTCGAGTGTAAAGACCGCTTGTTGGAAATCAAAAACAACGTTTGCCATCATGTTCACCTCCCTTGTCTTGGATGGTACTAGTATAGACAAGGGGAGCGAGAATCAACCAGAGTTCGTAAACTTTTTCTATGTAACGGCTGAATAGTTAC
>NZ_JPYA01000167.1 GCF_000750005.1 Geobacillus icigianus
GTGATCGTTCCATTAACTTCGGTGGCGTGTTTTTATCGTACCTATGAGGGATTGAAACCTGAAAAAAACACAGCCACTGCATTGGCGCAGCTGGGTTTTTATCGTACCTATGAGGGATTGAAACTAGCCCACATCGTTTCAGCCCAATAAACTTCGCCAGTTTTTATCGTACCTATGAGGGATTGAAACAAAAAAATTTCTCCTGAAGTCGCAAAAGAAAAGCATTGTTTTTATCGTACCTATGAGGGATTGAAACATGTATGTGTGTCGCTTCTGGACGGTTGCTGTTGAGGTTTTTATCGTACCTATGAGGGATTGAAACATTTTGAGTCGCAGATGAATTCGTTCTTTCGTAAGTTTTTATCGTACCTATGAGGGATTGAAACATGTTTTTGTAAAGATACTTCATCGTACCTAAATGCGTTTTTATCGTACCTATGAGGGATTGAAACATCCTCAAACGCAAGTTGATGTAAATCAAAACGCACGTTTTTATCGTACCTATGAGGGATTGAAACAATCTCGGGCCAAACCATTCATTCAACCGTCATCGAGGTTTTTATCGTACCTATGAGGGATTGAAACAGAAACGGCAGCGTTTCGTAAATTTGCCTAATGTCAGTTTTTATCGTACCTATGAGGGATTGAAACTGGAGCTAGCCGCTCCATAAGCCGCCCAACAATGTGTTTTTATCGTACCTATGAGGGATTGAAACGTCGAAATCGAGCGTCACGAGGACGAGATCACCGGGTTTTTATCGTACCTATGAGGGATTGAAACTTCTATGCTTCTCGTGCGCCATCACAATATTGATAGCGGTTTTTATCGTACCTATGAGGGATTGAAACCGTGATAGGTTTCGGTCGCGTAATTGTGCCAATATTCGAGTTTTTATCGTACCTATGAGGGATTGAAACACAACAGCGAACCGATATGGTACGCTTGAGCCAAGTTTTTATCGTACCTATGAGGGATTGAAACCGTATCTGATAGACCTGTCCATTTGGCAGTTCCCCCGTTTTTATCGTACCTATGAGGGATTGAAACACGTGATGCGCGCCAAAATGGATCCGGGGTATCTCGGTTTTTATCGTACCTATGAGGGATTGAAACAAAAAATCAAGGTTTCAAGGAGGATGTTTTGCTTCCTACGTTTTTATCGTACCTATAAGGGATTGAAACATTGTTCCAGTCGCTGAACAATCATCTGTTTCCGGCGTTTTTATCGTACCTATGAGAGACCGGAACGTCAGCGCACTATTTCGGCGGAAAGGTCCGTATTCCTCCGCTTTCTATCTGTTGTTTTCCTCTCCTATCTTCCTCGAAAAATTTTGCCCCACACTGGCTAGTTCAGCCCATTTTTTATGCGAAGTTTTTCGGGGGGCTGGTAAACAACAGCAGTTTCCCTTGAGCAATGGGTGAACGTGTGCAAAGAAGGAACGATGCTACAGTTTTTTCTATTGTTTGAGAGACGTTATTGAGAAGCGGCCTACTCCCTTAAATCACCAACCTTCCAAAATGTCTTTCCACAGTAGAAGATTCAAGGATTTGTTATGAATTTAAAAAAAATAATAAAATCACTTGCTTAAATTTTGGAAAATCACTTAAAATTGGTATAGAAATAGATATATTTTCCTAGTTTGCTCATGCTAGATGAGAATAGGGAGAGATTGGCTTGTATCAGCACATTGTATTGACATGCGGCGTTTCGTTATTGACGGGGGCTAGGAATGTCTTTTCGGTGAATCGAGACGAGACGCTAGGGGAGATTCGTTCTTGGATTCATGACCGGGACGTGGATGAACAAAAACAAAGCAAGATAGATCGTTGGTTGCGCCATGCCCGGCAGTTTGCTCATGAGGCCGCTCAGCAGCCGAACCGTGTTTGTGCAGAGTATTCGATGATTTACGAGCTTCATCGACAAGGAAAACTAGGAGAGAGACCGACGATCGTTCTCATTGTTACGGACACGGTTGGAGGGCGGGTCGTTGAGGCGATGCTTGTCCATTTGCTTGAACGGGATTTTAAAGCGAATGTCCGTGTTGTGTATGTAGAAGTAGATGTGAACCATCGGAGGCGATTGCAAGAAACGCTCGGAGAGTATATGTCGAAGGTTGCGAATGCCTTGATGCACGGCGAGCCGTCAACGACTTGTTTTGCGCCGATCGGCGGGTATAAAGTGATGACTTCGCTTGGCTATATTGTCGGGGCGTTTTTAAACTATCCCACTGCATATATGCACGAGGATGGACAAGTTTTGCATGAAATTCCGCCCGTGCCGATTCATATTGATGAACAATTTGTGCGCCGTTATTTTGAGCTGCTTCGCAAGTGCCAAATGGATTTGGTGGCGATGAACGAGCTTTCCTATCAAGAAAAGCAATGCATTGAACAATACCCTTCCTTATTTTATCGGGATGCAGATTTCGTTTGTTTGAGCGCGTTTGGCCAGTTTTTGCTCGAGCATGAAAAGTATAAGCATCTTTTTGAAACGTCCTATTTTGTATCGCGGCAAGTGGCCGATATGCTTCGGCATAATCGTCATCAGTCGCTATTTGTGTACCAACAGATGCAAGAACTAGTCAAAAAATTAAAATATCGTGAAGGGGACGCTTCAGTTTTGTACCATGAAAAATCGTTTGAAACGATTGATCCGCGCAAAGCCAAATATCACTTATACAAAGGGGCAAGCAACGGCCAAACGGCGTTTCGGCTCGCCTATCGGTATGTCGAAGAGGAAGACCGCCTGTACGCTAATTACTTATGGCTCGATCATGACCGGTATGAGCGGGAGGCGGTGAGAGGAAAAGGGATTTATGAAGACGATTCATCATTTTCGGATGTGACGGCGCAACTGGTGGGGACGGGGGGATCATGACGATGGGAAGACATGTGTTGTTGTCGTTTTTAGGGTTAAGTGACTATGAATATTGTTTTTATACGTATGAGGGAAAAACTTCCTCGTATACCCGTTTTGTTCAGACGGCGGTGTACGAGCTGTTGCGCGGCGAGCAACCGATGGATGTCATTGTGTTTGCGACAAAAGAAGCGCGGGAGCGAAATGGAGAGGACCGCTTGAGAGGGGAAGAGCAGCTGGAAGGACTAATGACCGCTTTCCGCCGCATCGCCCCTGAAGCGAATGTGAAGATGGTTGACATTGACAACGGTCAGGATGAACGGACCAATTGGCGGCTGTTTGATCGCATCATGGAAGAAATTAGGGAAGGGGATACGATTTATTTCGATATTACCCATAGTTTTCGTTCCATTCCGTTTGTAGCGCTCATTGTGTTGAATTATGCCCGCTTGGTGAAAAAGGCCGAGATCGGGGCAATTGTGTATGGCTGGTTTGAGGTGCTGGGGCGCCCGATGGATGTTAAGCAACTGCCGCCAGAAGAGCGATTGGCGCCGATTGTCAATTTGACGAGCATGGCCAGCTTGCTTGATTGGACGAATGGCGTCGACCAGTTTTTGCGTACGGGGGATGCGGCGTTGATTCGGGCGCTGACGGAAAAGGAAAACCGTCACGTCTTCTGTGATCCAACGGCAAGCCGAGAGCTGCGCAACGAGGTGGCGGCGTTAAACAAGTTAGCGAAACAATTGGATCAGACGGAGAAAGCGATCCGCACGTGCCGGAGTTTGGACATTGATGAGGAAGTGCGGAAATTTGGCGAACAACTGGCGCGTGTCCGTTCAGCGCCGACCGAAGCGGTCAAACCGCTTGTTCCGCTGCTTGACGAAATGGAAAAGAAGTATGCCATTTTTAGTGATGATCCGATCATCAACAGTTGGCAAGCGGTTCGGTGGTGTTTGAATCATGGACTCATCCAATCAGCGCTAACGATGCTTGAGGAAAACGCAGTGACGGCGATTTGCCGGGCGTTTTCGCTCGATGAACGCAAGGAAGAGGTGCGGAATGACATCCATTCGACCATTCAAATCGTGCTGCGTCGGATTCCGAGGGACGAATGGCGGGTTCATTCGCCCGAGTTGGTGGAGCGGATGGCGAATGCGCTTGACTCTTATCGAGAGGAATTGAAACCGTTTGGCCAAATCAAAGAGCTGCGCAACGATATCAACCATGCGGGTACGCGGCCCAATCCGCTGCCGGCAGAAAAGTTTATGCCGAAGGCGGTTGCGCTGTTTGAACAATTTTCTTCATTTTTTGAGCGGATGTCGATGTTGGCAAAGTCGATGTCAAAGTAAAGGGGAGCGGATGATGGAACGTTATGAATCGGCTACGGCGACCGCTGTTGTCGAATCGCCGTATCAGCTTGTGTTGTTGACGCCAGCGGCCATTCATGGAGCTGAGCCGCGGGCCCAAGCCGAGTTTCGCCTCCCGTCGCTGCGGGGGGTGTGGCGCTATTTTTGGCGTACGCTGCAGGATCAGCCGAATGTCAATGACCTGCTTCGGGAAGAGGAAATCATGTTTGGTGGAACGAGGGTGATGAAGCAGCAGTCTCCTGTTCATCTATCGATGTCAGAGACGGTGCAGGGAGCGAAAAAAGAAAACATTTTGCCGCACAAGTCGTCTTCCTTCACTGTGCCCGCCCTTTCAGCCGGAAAAGAAGTGACAGTGACGATTTCGGTGCGGAAACGGCATGAATCAAAGTTGGAGATGTATGAATGGTATTTCCAGTATATGCTTCATCTCGCCGGGATCGGACAACGATCGCGCCGCGGATTTGGGGCGGTGCAGTGGACAGGACACGAGTGGAACACTGTTGAAGAATACGCCGATAGTTTACATGCCGTGTTGAGCCGTCTCGGGGTGGCATCGGCGTTTTCCTTCGCAAGCCGCGGCTGCATCGTATCGCGCGCTGCAGCTGTGAAAACGCCCCACCCGATATTATCCGCTGTCTGGGTCGGGGAAGGGAAAGATAGCGCGAGCGAAGTGCTGAAGGGGTTTGGAAAAGCGTCCCATGAGGCCAATCGGTACGGAACGCTCGGCTTTGTGCAAGGAAAGAATAAGCTCGCTTCGCCATTATGGTGCACGGTAAGGAAAATCGGCGGACGGTATTATCCGATCATCTCGGAAGTGAGGACGAATGAACAGCGGTACAATGAGCCGCGTTACGAACAAGACCGGAAGCGGTTTTTGGAAATCGTTGGGGTGAGGGTATGACGAATCGATATATTGTTCTTTTTACGGTGGGACCTGTACAGTCGTTTATTGCATCGGCCCGCAAAACAGAAGATTTTTGGAGCGGAAGCTATATTTTGTCGCATCTGGTAAGAGAGGCGATGAAACGCTTTTACCAATATGGCACCGGCTGTGAGATGATTTATCCGCTAGTTGGAAAAGAGGAACTGCGCGCGCTCTCGCTTCGTGAACTTCGTGTTGCTTCGCTCCCCAACCGCCTAACAGCGGTTATGGAAGGTACAGAAGCTGATATTTGCGGTTGGTTGCAGGAAACCGAACAAGGCGTCCGCAATGTGTTTCTCGATTTCTGTTTTCAAGCGCTCTCACGCATGTTCCCGCATCTGTCAGACGATGAGCGACAACAGCTTGAAGCGATGGTGGAGCAGCAAGTGCAATCGTTTTTGGAAGTTTATTGGGTGGCGGAACCGTATGAGCCATCCGCATCATTCCGGACTGTGCGTGAACGGGCTGAACGCCGATTGGGCGCGTTGAAAAATGAGAAACATTACGCCTCTGTTCCCCAGCAAGGGCTTGTTTGTTCTGTCTGCAAGGAACGGGAGGCGCTGCGTCTAGAGGAAATTGACGATTTTGATCGTTACGGTGAAATCAAGAGGAAAACGGCAAATTTGTGGAGGAGAAGGGCTGGAAAGTTTCAAGGAAGAGATGGAGACGGTGAAGATGAACGGCGCGTTGGCCGCGTGAAAGACAATGAGTTTTTATGCGGCATTTGTTTAGGGAAGCGTGTTGCCCGTGATTACTTCACGGACTTGTTCGGAGCGGCATTTCGGCCGTTCCCATCTGTGCTGGACATCGGTTCGGGCGATTACTACGCGGTGCTCATGATGGATGGCGATAACATGGGCAGATGGTTTTCCGGAGAACAGAAAGAAGAATACAGCCGGACGAGCCAAAAGCTCGCTCGCTTTTCCAAAGAAGTCGTTCCACGCATTGTCGAACAACAATGTCATGGTGAGCTTGTCTATGCAGGCGGTGATGATGTGCTCGCCTTTTTGCCGGTCGATGAGGCGTTAAAGGCCGCTGAGCTGCTTCGCTTGGCATTCAGTGATGAACAGCAAGGGCTAGGGGAAGGGGCGACGGCTTCGTTCGGATTGGTGATTGCCCATAAAAAAGCGCCGCTGCAGCATGTGCTGAATGAGGCAAGAATGCTCGAACAAAAAGCGAAACAGTACCGTAACGAACAGACGAATCAGCAAAAAGACGCCTTGGCGCTGGCGGTGTATACTCGGTCGGGTGAGATTGCCGAAGCCATACTTCCGTGGATGATCAAAGGAAAAATGGCATCAAGCCGGTTAGAACAATTCGTTGCCTTGTTAAAGACTTCAATCTCACCGAACTTTATTTTCCACTTTACCCAAGCGTTTGCGCCGTTGTTGCACGACAAGGACTGCCCGAAATGGGAAAACCGTGACATGCTGGCCGTTGAGCTTCGCCGTCTGCTCAAGCGATCAGTGAAAGAAGGGAATCAATGGAAGGAACGTGATTTGCGCAGCCATACGGATGCGCTCATGGCGCTGTATGATGCCGTGCCAAGCGGCTATGATTTTTTGCATTTGTTAAAGATGTTGACCTTTTTTAGACGGAGCGAGGGGAGCGACGTATGACCAAGCTGACATTGAGGCCGACCGACACGTTTTTTTTCAAAAATCATCATGCCACACAAGCAGGGGAAACGACCGTCATGGAGCCGATGTTTCCGCCGCGGCCGAACACGATTTACGGGGCGTTGCGGGCGGCGTATATTTACACACACAGTTCGTTTGAGGACTTTGCCAGAGGCGCAGACGAACATGTGAAGCAATGGATGGGCACGCCGAACGAACGTGGGGCGTTTCGCCTTCATTATTGTGGGCTTGCCGATGGGGATCAGCTGTTTTTGCCTCTCCCACTTGACTATCAAGTCGTTGAGGAAGGGGAGTCGCTCACAGCGTATCCGTTGGAGCTGGTCAAAGATCGAAAACCCGCTTCATCGTCCCTAGGATGGCGGCTTGCCTCATCACGGAGGGAGAAAACAAAAAGTTCGCAACATCGCTACGTTTCTGTCGATGAATGGAAACGCGCGTTACTCGCTAGTCAACCGATCACCTCGCTTCGATCCTTATCGTCATTTATCGCGCGCGAAGCGAAAGTGGGCATTCAATTGGATGACAGCAAACGAACCGCCCGCGAGAAATTTTTGTACCGGGTCGAGAAAAGCCGCTTTTTAGGCGATGCCTCGCTAGTTGCTTACATCAGTGATGAACCGGACTTTTCTGCCGTGAAATGGGCGCGGATTGGCGGTGAGAACCGCCCTTGGTCGATTCGGCAAACGCCGGGGCAGTTTCGGTTATGGAGCGTGGACGAAAGGAGGGCCGTTGAACAGGCGATTCAACGGACAAAACTAGCGAAAGTCGTGTTTTTGTCCCCGGCCATTTTTTCAAACGGTTCCCGCCCGGCCACCTTTGACGGCGTGCATTGGAGATGGCCGAATGGCGCCACCGTTGAATGGCTTGCTTCTGCCATTGGTCGTCCGGAGCTGTACGGTGGGTGGGATATCGTCCATCATCGCCCAAAACCACGCAAATGGATGGTTCCGGCCGGTTCGGTCGTTTACGTGAAGGTGGAGCGTGATGAGGAACTGCCGCTTATTTTCTCGGCCCTTGACGGCATTCACCTGACCGATGAAGAAGCCGAAGAAGGTTTTGGCTTTGCGATTGTAACCAGTGCCAGTGAAAGTGAGGAGGAGTTGTAATGTATTCCATTGTTCGTCCGTTTGTTTTGCATGCGGTTACGTCTGTCCACGCGGGAAGTGGAAGTGAAATTGGGCTTGTCGACTTGCCGATCCAGCGTGAGAAACATACTGGTTTCCCGAAGATTGAGAGTTCTTCTCTCAAAGGAGCAGTGCGGTATCATATGATGCAGGCGTTGCCGGAAGAAAAGAAGGAGCTCGACCTTATTTTTGGAGCTGACCGAGGGGAGGAACGTGTCACGCAGGCGAGCGCTATTGCATTGAGTGACGCTCGTGTGCTATTGTTCCCTGTCAAATCGCTTCGCGGCGTGTTTGCTTGGATTACATGCCCTCACGTACTTGAACGCTGGAATCAGGAAATGAGCATTCACCAAGAAACAATCAGCCAGGAGAACGCTTTTCAACCGCTTCCAGTTCCAGCGCCAAATACGGTGAGCAGTGACCGGTTGATGGCCGTAAACGGGCGCATCGTCCTTGAAGAATATACGTTTGACGTCACGATTTCACGAGAGGCCCAACAGCTTGCCGAACAGTTAGCGGCTCTCATTGGCGAATACAGCCGCCTCCGTCTTCCAGAACGTCTTGTCGTGCTGTCTGACGATGATTTTGCCGATTTTGTCAAACTATCGACGGAAGTCAATGCACGTATTCGCATTTCCCACAAGACGGGAACGGTGGACAATGGGGCGCTTTGGTACGAAGAAAATGTGCCGCCGGAGACGTTCTTTTACAGCTTCCTTTATATTGGCCATGCGCGCGGCAACGGAATCAATGGACTGACCGCCGCGAACGACATTGAACAGTATTTAGTGAAAAGCGGGAAATTTCCGTCTGTCTTTCAATTGGGCGGGAACAGTACGCTAGGACGTGGAATGATGAGAACCATTTGGCTGTAAATGGAGGAGACAAAGATGAAAAAAACGGTGCAACGGGTTGGGATTGAGAATGGACGCGCCGCTTTCGCGTTCCAAGAGGTCAAACGGGCGAAAGAACAGTTAAGGGAGAATTTTGAAACGTATCGTTCGTACGTGAAAAAAATGCCGTCTCTCATTCAAGTGAACGGCCTTGGGCAAACATTGGCGTTTTATTTCCAAAAAAAGAAACAAAACGAGTATAAAGTGATTTATCATACGCTCGCACAATGGATGAAAGAGCAGTTTCCTGACCAGTTCTCAAGCGGGAATGAAGAGTTGGTGGAAGTCGTCGTCCATTTATCAAGTGCGGAATATCGGCTATGGACGATGGAGGCGGTTGCGCTGCTTGATTGGATGCGCAAGTTTGCCGATGGGATGGCGAAGGACGATGGCGGGACGGCAGAGTAAGGAGGAATGAGCATGCTTTTTCATCCAAAAGACACGCGGGACGTCATGCAGGCCGCCAGCAAGTCCATGGCCCATTTGGCGTACCATCTCTATTACTTTTTAGAACATGAGTGGAACGATAAAAAAAGAGTATGGGAGTTATCCAAACGACTAAAACCTGCCCCAGTCCTTCCCGAACTCAAAGAAGTGGGAGAACAGTTGCGAGCGCAGCGTGAACACGCCCTAGCTGCATGGGCGCAAACCGGACATGTCAAAAAGCTCAAAGCACGCCTTGCCGGTCGAATCATCCATGGCCTTGGCGCTGGCCATGTCCGCGAGACCTCATTGACGATCCATCCCGTATACGGGCTGCCGTACATTCCCGCCTCGAGCGTAAAAGGACTTGTTCGCCACTGGTGGATCGAAGCATACGGTCAAGGGGAAGAAAAAAGCCTTTCCGAACAGAAAAACGGAAGGGATGTGTTTGGAACGCAAGAAAAGAAGGGCATGGTTCAATTTCACGATATTTTTCTTATCGATGGGCTGCAACTCGTCCGCGACGTCCTTGCTGTGCATATGAAAGAGTATTACGAGGGAAAAAAGGCAGCGACCGATGACCAAAAGCCCGTCCCTGTTTCGTTTTGGACGGTCACGGCCGCTGAGGTGGAGATCTATCTGACGGCAAACCGTTCGGCACAAAACGATGAAGAGGCGAAGCGTCTGCTGGAGGAAGCCGCGGCATGGACGAAGGCAGCGCTGACAGAATGGGGAATTGGATCGAAAACATCATCGGGCTATGGCCGATTCATCGATGTGGAGGATGTGACGGAAACGGAATTTCTTCCCGTTGTCCGAAAAGAAACGATGCGGCTTGAACAGCGGAAAAAAGAGCAGGCATTGCTGGAACAGCGGAAGCGCGAGGAAGAAGAACAAGCAAAACTTGCCCTGCTTTCCCCAGAAGAACGGCTTGTCGCTGAAATCGTGCAGCTCACCGACAGCCAAGCCGATCAACAGCGCAGCAAAGACGCTCTGTATAACCAAGTCATCCAACAACAAAACAAACAAGCCGCCCAAGCGCTGCTTGCGTATTGGCAACGGATCGGCCAATGGGGAAAAAGCGCCAGCAAAAAGCAAAAAGAAAAAATCAACGTCCTTCAACAGCTGCTTAACGGCTCATAACCAAACCGCCTTTCGTTTGTCGTCGACCTCCAATTGTGCAAAAACCCTAGGGGGTCGACGACATTGGCTCTGATCGCCTGATCTCTACAGTCATCAAGAATAGATTTCATTGACAGAATCTTCGAAACGTGTTATTCTGGTGATGACATTGAAGAGAAAAGGTTGATATGACAACACTTTTTGGGGTTTTTATCGTACCTATGAGGGATTGAAACAAGAAGAAGCCGATGAGTACGGCAACGCCCGATATGGTTTTTATCGTACCTATGAGGGATTGAAACGCATTATCGACATCATTGACCGACTCGCGCGTTACGAAGGTTTTTATCGTACCTATGAGGGATTGAAACTCGTCCGACTACGCAGTAAACTCTTCTCCTGTAATTTCCGTTTTTATCGTACCTATGAGGGATTGAAACCTCCGTTTTCATTTCCAAGTCCTACTTCTGTTTCAGTTTTTATCGTACCTATGAGGGATTGAAACAGGGATCGCTCCCTTTATCGCCGGCATGAATGCATGTTTTTATCGTACCTATGAGGGATTGAAACACGTTTCGCGACTTGATTAAAGGGATTTTGCACGGTGTTTTTATCGTACCTATGAGGGATTGAAACCACGAGCGTTTTTCTCGCCATTGACGACATTGATTGTTTTTATCGTACCTATGAGGGATTGAAACATGGGCATTAGCAAAGTATTAAATAAGCCGTAGGATTGTTTTTATCGTACCTATGAGGGATTGAAACAATTGTCATACAAATCTCTCCTTTTCATGATTGATTGTTTTTATCGTACCTATGAGGGATTGAAACAATCATCCTCCCTATTTAATTTTCAATGTTCAATTGAGTTTTTATCGTACCTATGAGGGATTGAAACCCAGCAAATTTTTTCATGAAATTGTTGCATTTTGTCGTTTTTATCGTACCTATGAGGGATTGAAACTGCGTCGGAGCTGTGGCACAGTGACGGCGAGTAGCGTTTTTATCGTACCTATGAGGGATTGAAACTCTAATCCGTATAGATAAATTGTGAAATCATCTTTCGTTTTTATCGTACCTATGAGGGATTGAAACGGTTCATTCAAAATTAACTGGACTGTCCCCGGAAGGTTTTTATCGTACCTATGAGGGATTGAAACCGGTAAACCTCGACGCGGTATTCGGGGAATTCGTTTTCGTTTTTATCGTACCTATGAGGGATTGAAACATTGTATGTGTTTCTGTTTTTTTGCTGGTTTTTGTGTTTTTATCGTACCTATGAGGGATTGAAACTGCTAAGAGCACGATGATCTGGGATAAGCTCGTGACGTTTTTATCGTACCTATGAGGGATTGAAACCCCCTATGCCTGCCTCCCACGCACAGTGCTGATAGGGTTTTTATCGTACCTATGAGGGATTGAAACAATGAAAGGAGAAATGCAAAATGGAAAAATTAGTTTGGGTTTTTATCGTACCTATGAGGGATTGAAACCCCGATCCGCTTTAATACCAGTCATTGCGTCAGCCGGTTTTTATCGTACCTATGAGGGATTGAAACAATACATCGCCGTGCGGGCGCGGAAGGTGGCGTAGTCGTTTTTATCGCACTTATGACGAATTTTTCACTGTGAGCAGGATGTTGCCTTGGGGACGGCGAATAGAAAAAGAGAGACCGTCAAGTTGAGGTGATTGAATGGCGATTGACCATGATCGGTTGTTCAAAGAGCTGATCCGCACGTTTTTCGAAGAGTTTCTGCTCCTCTTTTTCCCCGATATGCACGAGCATATCGATTTCCACCATCTGTCCTTTTTATCCGAAGAGCTGTTTACCGATGTGACGGCCGGTGAAAAGTACCGCGTTGATTTGCTGGTCGAGACGAAGCTGAAAGGCGAAGACGGGCTGATCATCGTGCACGTGGAAACGCAAGGGTATGTCCAGCCGTCGTTTGCCGAGCGCATGTTCCTCTATTTCAGCCGCTTGTATGAAAGTTACCGGACCCGCATCGTTCCGATCGCCGTCTTCCACTATGATTCCCTCCGCGAGGAACCGTCTGTGTTTTCGATGGAATTTCCGTTTGGGGAAGTGCTGCATTCCGGTGGCGTTGCGGAAGAAGCAGTGGCGGGAGTACATTCGGCAGGACAATCCGGTTGCGGCTGCGTTGCTCAGTCAAATGGGGTATACTGAAAGAGAGAAGGTGGAGCTGAAAAAAGAGTTTTTGCGCATGTTGGTGCGGTTGGAGCTCGATGAGGCGAGGCAGCGGCTGCTGCTTGGGTTTTTTGAGACGTACGTGAAGTTGACGGAGGAAGAGGAACAACAGCTGCAAAGTGAGGTGAAGGCGATGGAAACGAAAGAACGAGAGAAAGTGCTGGAGCTGATCATCTCCTACGAGCAAAAAGGGAAAAAAGAAGGGCTGGAAGAAGGGGTAAAACGCGGCCTTGAGCAAGGAATGAAACAAGGAATGAAGCGGCTTATTCAGACAATGGCGCAAAAAGGGATGACGGCCGCCGAGATTGCCCGGTTGGTCGATCTTTCTGAAGAAGAGGTTCGAAGCTTGTTGAGCGAGTAAGAGGAAAAGGGTGATCGATCTCACCCTAGAAGGCCGGTGATTTAAGGGGGCGATCCGCTTGTCAAACCGGTTTCTCAAATAGATAAGCCTTGTCGCATCAGGAGCGCCTTTCAAACGTTCCCCCATTGCTCAAGAGAAACAACCGTTTTTCACCAACCTCCTAGTGTTTCCTGTTGAATGAGTATGAGAATAAAGAAGAAGGCGGTCATCCACCGCCTTTTTTTTATGAAGTTCGATTTCAGCCGCTTGTTCCGTGGGAATCACACCATGCGTGATTTTTTATGGGGGAAGGAAAAAGGTTGTCCATGGCTTTTTTCCTTAATCGATGTTTTACATAAAACAGAGTTTTTCAGGAGTTATGTGGATCCCTCTTGGAGTTGGGCAAGCGTTACGGAGTTTTGATGCATAACGATTGTGTGGGCTATGTGCCAATTTTTTCGTCCGTGATTTGAACGATGATTGATAATCACTAAATAGTATAAATTTTTATACCATATTTCCTGAAACATGGTATAATGGAATTAGTTCTCATGATGCAGAGGGGTGATAGATTGATCGAAGCGATCGCCCAAATTGGGAAGATAGTGCTTGAAAAGCAAGGAGAGGGGTCAGTGGTGGATCAGTTGGTGGAGAACCCCGGCTATCCTGCTTGTGTGCTTGTTGCAGTGCGTGCGGACGAAGAAGGGAATGTTGTTTGGGAAGGTTGCGAGATTGAGGAATGTGGGAGCGATTACAAAAAATATTTGTTTCGTTCCGGTTCGTCTCGTGGAACCAACTATTCGCCGACGGCGAAAATTACAACGATTGAAAATACATATGAACAGAAAGTCATTGGCTGGTTTCGAACGGTTACCCGCAAAATGGATCATCCCGTTCTTCGGGCGATTGAGCAATTGCTTGTGCAAAAAAAGGAAGCGATCTTGCAGGAGTTGAGGGAAAAGCTCTCTCTCTTAACCGATCGTTCCCTTATTTCGCTAAAAATGAACGGCTCCTATTTATATGACTGTGAGCCGTTTCGCGATGCTTTTTTGCATCTAGTTCACGAGAAAGATATGGAGTTGTCGGCTCGAGATCAAGTATGCGCTATTTGTGGGGAGCGCAAAGATACGGTCATCGGAAAATTATCTGTGTTTCGGTTTTACACGTTGGACAAGCCCGGATTTATTACAGGAGGGTTTGACGAGGCCAAAGCGTGGCGAAATTACCCTGTCTGTTTATCTTGCAAAGCTCATATTGAAGAAGGAAGAAAGTTTGTGGAGTCCCATTTGCACTATCGCTTTTACGGTTTTTCTTATTTCGTCATTCCGACATTGCTCATTCCGGCTGGCAAGGATGTATTGGATGAATTGCTTCAATATTTGACAGACGGAAAGAAAGACATTCGCGTTCATCAAGAGCAGGCAGATTCTTTTATGACGACGGAGGAAGACTTGCTTGGGCTCATGCAAGACTATGATAATTCCCTGTCGCTTCAGCTGTTGTTCTTGCAGAAGATTCAAAGTGCCGAGCGGATTTTGTTATTGATTGAAGATGTGTTGCCGTCGCGAATTAGTGAATTGTTTCAAGCGAAGAAAGCGACGGAGTCTCTTTTGTATAGAGAAGGGGACCATCCTTTTCACTTTGGCTTTCTTCGCACTTTTTTTCGGTCGGGTGTCTATGATAAGTACTTTTTGCAAGTGGTGGAGTATGTATTCCAAAAGAAGCCCCTTTCGATCTCGTTTTTCGCTCCCTTTTTTATGGAGCAGCTTCGGGCTGATTTTTATGATTATGAAGCTGGCGATTGGTCGTTTGTCAACAAAACACGTCAAGCGCTTGCGGTTGTGCTTTTTTTAGAGCAGGCGGGCGTGCTGGTCAGGAAAGGAGAGAAGGCGGTGCAAGGGAAATTTGCGCAGTTGTTTGATGCGTACGGGGGACAGCTGGAGTCTCCGGAAAAACAAGCTGTTTTCCTGTTGGGGGCATTGACGCAAATGTTGCTTGACATCCAGCAACAAAAAAGAGGAAGCAAGCCATTTGTGAAGCAATTAATGGGGTTGAAGATGGACGAGAAGGCGATCAAAGGGCTGCTTCCGAAGGTCATCGGAAAACTCGAAGAATACGAGTCTTACTATGCGAGCCATCGACAGTTGGCCGAAGAAATTTCCCATTTATTCCTATCCTCTTCCCCAAGCTGGAAATTATCTGTCGATGAATTGAATTTTTATTTCGCCTGCGGGATGAACCTATCGTGGAAGGTCAAAGAAATCGTAGCGAACAAGGAGGAGAAATAATATGGTCAAGCACCGTTCCGAGCTGCTCTTTTTGTATGATGTGCAATGGGCAAACCCGAATGGCGATCCGGTTGACGGGAACAAGCCGCGCATCGATGAGGAAACGGGGAAGAATATTGTCACCGATGTTCGGCTGAAACGGACGATTCGGGATTATTTATATGACTATCGTCAACAAGAAATTTTTGTTCGCGAAATTGCGCAAGACGATGAGTATATTCAAGATGCGAAGGCCCGGGCGGAAGACTTTTTAGTGAAAGACGGCGAGAAACTAGATAAATCGAAGCTGACCTTACGCGAAATGAAAAAAATCATCAATGATGAAGTGCTGCGTCAATGCATTGATGTGCGGTTGTTTGGCGTGACATTGCCGATTGAAAAAAATCAAAAGGAAAAAAGCTCAATTACCCATACAGGGCCGGTCCAATTTAAAATGGGGCAATCGCTGCATCGGGTGAAGATGGAGTATATCAAAGGAACCGGAGCGTTTGCCTCAGGTGGGCAAATGACACAAAAGACGTTCCGGGAGGAATATGTGTTGCCTTATTCCCTCATTGCTTTTTACGGGATTATCAATGAGGCGGCGGCGCGCTTCACAGGATTAACGGAAGAAGATGTGGAGCTGCTGATGGAAGCGATGTGGGAAGGTACGAAAAACTTAATTTCGCGTTCGAAAGTTGGACATGTTCCGCGGTTGCTTCTTCGCGTCGCCTATCAAGAGCCGTACTTCCATATCGGAGAGCTGGATAAGTATATTTCTCTTCACACCGAAAAAGCGGAAGAGGAAATTCGGGATGTCAGCGATTATGTGCTTGATGTGTCGCGATTGGTTGAAGTCTTGGTTCAACAGAAAGAACACATCGCCAACATCGAGCTGCGTCAGGACGGAAGGCTTGCGTGCAGCGAGAATCTGGCTGAGCGCTTGCGCAAAGAAGGAATCACTGTCGATATTCGGTAACAGGGAATGAGTGCGATGAATGTGCTTGTATTTGATGTTCGAGCCGATTTTGGCCATTTTCGCCAAATGTATTCGACTTCCTCGCCGCTGACGTACTCGTTTATTCCCCCAACGGCTCTTTTTGGTTTGCTTGGCGCCATCGTTGGAGTGGGAAAAGAGGATAATGACTATTTGCGAGTGTTTAACCATGAGACGACGAATGTGGCTGTACGCCTGATGGAACCTGTACGAAAAACAAGAGTCGGCATTAACTATGTCAATACAAAAGGAAATATATGGGTTCCAAAGCAACGGCGGGAAGGAGCACGAACGCAAATTCGTGTAGAGTTTTTGCGTTTTCCTCGTTTCCGTTGCTACGTATATATGAACGATCACGAGCGATTTTCGCAGCTTGTTGATTTCGTTCGGCAGCACAAAAGCGTCTATACGCCGTGTCTAGGATTGAGTGAATGTTTAGCGGATGTACAGTTTGTCGCTGTAGACGATTTTCATCGGGTTGAAGCGATCGACAAAGAGCCTGTGCCTATTTGTTCGGTCATCCCAGGAAGAGACATACAAGCGCTGAAAGTAGAGCCGGGAAAAGAGTATCGCAAGGAACGAGTGGCTTGGGAGATGGATCCGGCCCGGGTAGTTTCTCGGTATGAAGAAGTGATTTTCGAGGCGGGGGCGCGTCCGCTCCTCGCTTCGGTCCCTTATTATTGGCAGAATGCGCAAGGAGAACGGATTGTCTTTTTCTATTCGAATGGAAAGGGAGAGTAGGATGTATTCTCATCCCCATTATTTTTTGTCGGATCATTTGCGAGGGGTGGAACAGCTTTCCTCCCTCTTTTTGTCTGAAAAGTCCGTCCGTCTCGCCGAGTCCGGACAGTTGGCGGAAGTGAATCGGTGGATTGCCCTTTTTCATGATATCGGCAAAAGTCATGCCTTCTTCCAGCGATACATCCAATCACCGGATTCTTTTCAAGATCCGCCTGCATTAAAAAGCCATGCGCTTTTGTCGGCTGTCCTATTAGCGGTTTTTTTACAAGAAAAGGGGATGGATGAGTTTTGGCGATTGTTGGCGTTTCTTGTCGTGAAGCGGCATCATGGGAATTTAGATGATTGGCTGGAAGAACTGAAACGGATGGGGGACGAAGCCAAGACGTTGTTGAAACGTCAAGCTGAAGCAACAGACTTTTCCGCACTATCCAAACAGATGGCCTGTTTGGGTGTTGGACAAGAAGCGATTTGGACGAAAGAAGTGTGGTTAGCGTGGATTGAACGATTTTTTGCCGAAGCTCGCTCGTTGCGCCGCTGGATCATGAAATGGAATCGAAGCAATGATTCGCTTGTGCCATATTTGCAACTGTTGTTTCTCTTCTCTCTGCTCATTGATGCAGATAAATCAGAAGTTGGAATTTTGCAAAAGCAGTCATGGTCGTTTTCCGGGCGCAAGGACATTCCGACTGATTTGATTCTGCGCTATAAGCAGCAACAATCGTGGCCGAAAACGACGTTGAATGAATGGAGAGAGCGGGCGTTTCAAGAAGTGGATCAGGCGCCGATCGATTTGCGTCATCATGTGTATTCGTTGAACTTGCCAACCGGAATGGGAAAAACGTTAGCCGGTCTCCACTTTGCCTTGCGTCTTCGCCGCGAAATCGAACGCCGTCAACGGGTGACGCCCCGAATCATTTACAGTCTTCCTTTTCTCAGCATCATTGACCAGACGGCAAGTGTTCTAAAAGACGTTTTTGCCGCGAGCGGAATGCAGGAGGATCACCAGCTTTGGCTTGCGCATCATCATCTGGCTGATATGCGTTATGTCACAAGGCAAGATGAGGAGCGGTACGACGCTGATTATGAGGCGGCGAAACTGCTGGTGGAAGGTTGGCATTCGGAATTGATTGTGACTACCTTTGTGCAATTGTTCGAAACGATTTTTTCTCACCGCAATGCTTCACTGCGCAAATTTCATCGGTTGGCTAATTCCATTATTCTCATCGATGAGGTGCAGGCCGTTCCTCATCGTTATTGGTTGGCTGTTCGCCGCTTGTTTGCCGCGATGGCGGAAGAACTCGGCTGTTATTTTATCTTCAGCTCGGCAACGGATCCAAAATGGTTTCCAGAAGCGGTTTCCCTTGTCAATGAATCGGCCTATTTTCAACTGCTTTCCCGGGTGACCTTGCATCCAGACATCGACGAGCCGGTAGAGATCGAGGAGTTTGCTCGGCAAATCGAGTGGGATGAGGAAAAAACATATTTATTCATTTTGAATACGATTGAGAGCGCTAAAGCTTTATACCGTGCCTTTCTAGACGAAGGCGTAGATGAGGGGGACATGACGTTTTTGTCCACGCATATTCCGCCAAAAGAACGCCTGCGGCGGATCATGGCGGCGAAAAACGGGGAGTATCGGATTGTCGTTAGCACACAGTTGATCGAGGCGGGGGTTGATATTGATTTTGATGTGGTCTACCGAGACTTTGCCCCCTTGGATTCCATCCAGCAGGCAGCTGGAAGGTGCAACCGCCACGGACAGCGAGGGGGGAAGGTGCACATTATTCGCTTAACAGACAACAAAAAGCGATTATACGCGAGCTATATTTATGATGCGATCCGCTTAGACATTACACAGACTTTGTTAAAAGGAAAAGCGAAAATAGAGGAAAGCGAATTTTTACAGTTGATTACAGCCTATTTCGAAACGCTGACTGCACGAATGAGCAATAACGAGTCCGAACGGCTGTTAAAAGGGATGATGACGCTGTACTTTGATGGGGAAGAAACCGTTGACCGCCTTCCTGTGTCGCGCTTTCGCCTGATTGAAGGAGAAGGGGAAAAATTCAATGTCTTTATTGAGCTGGATGAGGAAGCGAGCGAAGTGTTTCGTGAATATGAGGCCATTTTGCGAATCAGCGATCGGTGGGAGCGGAGGAAGAGATTTTCTGATATTAAAACCCGCTTTTTTCAATATGTTATTGCGATTCCAGCACGGGTAGATCACCAGCCGCCGATTGTCCATGGGATCGGGTATGTGGGACGCGATTCGCTGTCAGATTTTTACGATGAGGCGCTCGGGTACCGGACGAAAAGTGAAGGGCTCATTTGGTAGGTGAGATCGATGGAATATGAAATGCCTGTGACGGGAACGGACATTTGGTACTATTACATTTGTCCGCGCGAAGTTTGGCTGATGAAGCATCAGATTGCTCCAGACCAGGAAGACGAAGCGATAGAAATTGGGAGGTTTCTTTCTGAAACAACTTACCAGAGGGACAAGAAAGAAATATCGATAGGTTCCATTGTCATTGATCGCATCCGTCAAGAAGACGGTCAGTTGATTATAGGAGAAGTGAAGAAGTCATCAAGCTATATGAAAAGCGCTCGAATGCAGCTGTTATACTATTTAGATACGTTGAGACAGGCGGGGATCTACGCGAAAGGGGAACTGTTGTTTCCAAAGGAGCGAAAAAAAGAACGTGTTGAATGGACCGAGGAAGGGCGGCATGAGTTAGAACGTGCCATTGCCGACATCCGCCGCATCGTTCGAATGCCTGTCCCGCCGCCGCCGAAAAAGATATCATTTTGCGGCAAATGCGCCTATCGTGAATATTGTTGGGCGGAGGAATAGAAATGAAAAAGACGCTTTATATTTTCCAAAATGGTGAGCTGCGTCGCAAAGACAATAGTCTGTATTTCGAAACAGAAGGACGTAAACGTTATATACCGGTGGAAAATACGAATGATATTTATATTTTCGGGGAAGTGGACGTATCGAAACGGTTTTTGGAGTTTGCGGCGCAAAAAGAGATCATCGTTCATTACTTTAATCATTATGGCTATTACGTCGGCTCCTTTTATCCGCGCGAACATTTGAATTCCGGACATGTCATAGTAAAGCAAGTCGAGCATTACATTGATCCAGCCAAACGATTGGAGCTCGCCTGTCTATTTGTGCAAGGCTCCATCCGCCAAATGGAGCGGGTGCTCAAGTATTACCGTTCCCGCCTTTCTGAACCGGAGGAATTGGAAAAAGCGCTGCAATTGATCGAACGGGAAGAAGGGAGGTTGAATCAGGCGGAAACGGTGGAGCAGTTAATGGCGGCAGAAGGCCATATTCGTGAAGCGTATTATGCTTCGTTCGATACCATCATCCGCCATCCAGATTTTGTGTTTGAAAAGCGGACCAAACGGCCGCCGCATAATCGTTTGAACGCACTGATTAGCTTTGGGAACTCGATTGTGTACACGATGTGTTTGAGTGAAATTTATAAAACGTATTTAGATCCGCGCATTGGCTTTTTGCATAGCACGAACTTTCGCCGCTTTTCATTGAATTTGGATATTGCGGAAATTTTTAAACCGATCATTGTCGATCGCTTGATTTTCACCTTAGTGAATCGACATATGTTGTCGCATAAGCATTTTGAGAAATTAACCGACGGCATTTTGTTAAATGAAGAAGGAAGAAAGTTATTTGTCAGTGAATTGGAGAAGAAAATGCAGACGACGGTTCAACATCGTCATCTCGGGAAGTCTGTATCGTATCGTCGTCTCATTCGCCTTGAGTTATATAAAGTTCAAAAGCATCTTCTCGGTGAAAAAACGTACGAGCCTTATGTAGCTCGTTGGTAGGTGGAAGCACTGTGTTTGTGATTCTCGTGTACGATTTTAACGAAAAGCGTGTGGCCAAAGCGCTGAAAATTGCTCGCAAATATCTTCATTGGGTACAAAACTCGGTGTTTGAAGGGGAAATCACAACGGCGAATTACGAAAAGTTAAAGATGGAACTGCGCCAAATGATGGATCCTGATGAGGACTCGGTCATTTTTTACACGTTTCGCACCCAAAAGTACTCGAAAAGAGAAGAAATGGGGGTGAAAAAGGGCGGGGATGAGTTCATCTTATGACAATGAAGAAGGAACTCGTCCGCTTGAAGTTGCGCCTCGTTGACTCGGTTGGGGATGAGTTCCTCCTATGAAGAAACGGCTCTTACAGCCGACACGAAAGCGCTCGTGTCGGCGAGGATGAGTTCCTCCTATAATTAAAGAAACGGTATTTATCAGAAGGCAGGGTATTCACATGAGACTGACCATTACGATGAACGGGCGGCAGGGCCCGGTGTCGCTGCCGCTTCATTATCAGCATTTGCTGCAAGGCCTGTTGTATCGGTCGCTAGAAAGCGAACGATTGGCGACGTTTTTGCATGAGATCGGCTTCCGCCATGGGAAGCGATCGTTTAAACTGTTTACATTTAGCCGTCTAGTTGGAAGGCATGAAGTGGATAGGGGAAAGAAAACGATCCGATTTTTGGACGATTTCCAATGGCATATCGACACGATCCTCCCGGGTTTGACCGAGCAGCTCGGGCAGCAGTTGTTGCTGCGGCGGGAGGTTTGGCTTTACGATCAGCCGGTCGAGGTCAAAAGCGTGAAGATGGACAAGGTGGAAATTGCCCAAAACACCATCGAGGTGGCCATGCTCTCCCCGCTGACCGTATACAGCACGTATGAAACGATCGATGGCAAAAAGAAAACGCATTTTTTCGGACCGGATGACGACGTCTTTCCCCACCTCGTGGAGCTGAATTTCCGCCATAAATACGAAGCGTACTATGGCGTCGAGCCAGAAGAGCGATTGATGATCGAGCCTGTCCATGTCCATCACCGTCATCGAGTGGTGACAAGATTCAAAGATATGTATATTACGGGCTGGTTAGGCCATTATCGTCTTTCCTCTTCTCCCGAACAACTGACGTTTCTATACCACGTTGGCCTAGGCAGCCGCAATTCTCAAGGATTCGGCATGTTTCGGTTAATCAGCGAGTGAGCCATTCTAATTGTCGTCGACCTCCAATCGTGCAAAAACCCCAGGGGGTCGACGACATTGGTTTTGATCGCTTGATCCCTACAGCCATCATGGTTGAACTTGATTGACAGAATCTTCGAAACGTGATATTCTGATGATGACGCTGAAGGGAAAAGGTTGATATGACAACACTTTTTGGGTTTTTATCGTACCTATGAGGGATTGAAACTCAACCGAAAAGAGTTTGCAAGACTGCTAGAAATCGGTTTTTATCGTACCTATGAGGGATTGAAACTCAAGATGAGTTCGGAAACATCGTGATGCACGCAAATGAGTTTTTATCGTACCTATGAGGGATTGAAACGGTTTCCCCCCCCGCCCCGCATATTCATGGGTTTCGCCGTTTTTATCGTACCTATGAGGGATTGAAACAATGCAAGTCAACCTTGGTACTGGTGGTTAAGAACCGTTTTTATCGTACCTATGAGGGATTGAAACCGCTCTTCGAGCGAAGGATGCAGCCTCCTTTGAATCGTTTTTATCGTACCTATGAGGGATTGAAACCTTCATGCGTCTTTCTTGTTCCACCATTTGTTGCGCGTGTTTTTATCGTACCTATGAGGGATTGAAACTTCCTTTTTTCCGTTTCTTTTCGTCCTCGCCCGGCCTCGTTTTTATCGTACCTATGAGGGATTGAAACATAAATCGCGCTGGCCTGTTTGCGATTGGTGGGGGCGCGTTTTTATCGTACCTATGAGGGATTGAAACTC
>NZ_JPYA01000168.1 GCF_000750005.1 Geobacillus icigianus
TATTTTGGTCTTATACCCCTTATGCTAAGAAGCAAGGGAGTATCGTTAAGGAGGGATACAGTGGATCGCAAAAAAACGATCGATCGCCGCCATATGCGTTCTGTGGCCACGCGCCAAAAAATATTGCAAGCAGCACGGGAAGTGTTTATCCGTGAAGGGTTCCATGATACTACTGTTACCCAAATTATCAAGAAAGCGGGTGTAGGGTATGGTACAGCCTATGTTTACTTTAAAGGGAAAGATGATATTCTGATCACGCTGATGGAAGATGTGATGGGGCAATTTTATCAAATCGCTGAGCTTTCCTTTTTTCCTACATCAAAGGAGGAAGCACAACGAATGATTCAAAGTCAAGCGTATTCCTTCTTAAAAATGGCGGAAGCGGAACGCGACATGTTACAGGTATTCGAGCAAGCGATCGGTGTTTCCCAAGCCGCGTCTTCGAAATGGGCAGAAATCCGCGAGCGATTTATCCAACGAATTTCTCAAGATATTTCTTATTCCCAACGTAAAGGACTCGCTAGGACAGAATTAAATCCTGAGGTAGTGGCGCGTGGTTGGTTTTTTACGAATGAAATGTACTTATGGGACATTGTGCGTGGTCATCATCGTAAATGTTCAATAGAGGAAATTGCTTGGACGATCACGGTGGTGTATATGGAGGGACTTTACCGATGAATGCTTGTTGGCTTTTTTATGCTAGGAACAAATAACGTTACACTCTCTTCCATAAAAACATGACAGTTTGAATATATTCATGATTTACCGTCAACTATAACAAGCCTGTAATAGGGTATCGTAAAACTTGATTAGGAGGGAAGGAATCAACATGGACGGGAGGGTTTGGGAGGAAGCAAGAAAAGAACGCTTGAAACTGCTTAGGGAGGTTGAGGGACTTTTGTCATTTATCAGGGACCCGGTCTTCGTTGTCGATGCACAAGGATATATCGCTCATACAAATTCTGCCGCAGAGCAAATACTGGAACGTCCCCAAATCGTTGTGATCGGTAAACACATCACAGAATTTGTCCAATCTACATCACTTTCTCAGCATATTAAGCAGGGAAGGCCTGTAGCTAGTCTGGCTGTCTGCATGAGGAATGTGAAAGGGGACTGTGTGGAGTTTTCGTGCCGATTGCATCCGTTGCTCGTAGATAAACATGTGGAAGGAGCTATTTTGTTTTTTACCAAGCCGGTTTTACGAAATGTATATAAACGAAGAGTGAATCTGAGTGAATCTTAGACATCCTCTGATTCTTTTCTACAAGAAAAAGGCGGATTAATCCGCCTTTGGTGTTTATTGAAAATAAAGGGTGGCAAATCCACTTTTTATTTTAAAATTTGATTAATCATGAACGAAACCACTAAAAACACGATTCCTAGAATAAGAAATAAGGAAGAGGAACTCAGAAAGCTAATTCCGACAATTCCTGCTCCTATTGCCATTCCACAATATCGTACAAAATTAAATATTCCTAATGCCAATCCTTTTTCATTTGTATATTGACTACTAATGATTGTTGAAAATAATGGTGGAGAAAATCCTAGTAAAACACCATAAATGAATAAAATAATACTTAATATGATCATGTTCTTTTCCATCATTAAACCAAATAATATAATGAAAAACGGCATTA
>NZ_JPYA01000169.1 GCF_000750005.1 Geobacillus icigianus
CATCCACAATATGAACGAGATGCTTGATGACCGGTTTCGAGAAATAAAGCGCCAATCCCAGCGTCATGAAAAACTTGTGGATTCCTTGATGATGTGCTAATCTATTCATGAGACATGAACCTCCTTGCGGGTAGTTTGAGCACATCTATTTTACTCAAGGAGCTGGGTTCATGTCTCCTTTTTTGTTTAGCTGTCAATTTATGTTAGCAAATTTGCTCATCTACAGTAAAGTGGAAAAATCATTTTCCTGAGTTTTCAATCGTCATAAGCAACTCTGAACGAACAAAGCCATATTCTCATGAAGAAATACAACGTCTCAAAGAAATGAAAAAACAAGGATAATAAACGAAATTGCTGAAGCGCTACAACGCAGCTATTGGTCGGTAGTGTATAAATGGAAAGAAATAAAGAAGACTTTTTCACACTTTGAGTGACAGTATTTTAATATTAAAAAATATCAAAAGGGACCTTTGGATATCCAAGGTCCCTTTTTTGATTTGGCTAAGATCATCGAAGTAATTGAAGAACTCCTTGTGGTTGTTGGTTGGATTGCCATGCCTCAACGTCTTTCGACCGTTGTGTAGACTATATCTTCACCCTCAGCTTGACCTGTTAGGGGCTGGGCACTTCGGGGGTCGGCGATTGCCTCCCCTACGGACTTCATCGCCATAGCGTTTCGCCTTAGGTGGTATGTCCTAGTCGTTGAACCTTCTCCACCCTTTCGGGACAGGAGCTTGGCTGCTGGTTGCCCATTGTTGCATCTTTCCTTTTTTTCAAGCCATCACGCCTGCTGTTTCCAGCTACGTTGTGGCAAGGAAAGCTTTAGGGGATCCCAGCAATTCACCCAGTCATACTCTAGCTCGTTTCCAAGCTAGACGCCCTTCCAATCAAATTACCGAAGTAGTTGCAACACTCCCTGCGGCATTTGATTGGATTGAGCCAACATAGCTTGCGCCGCTTGCATTAAGATATTATTTTTAGTGAATTCCATCATTTCTTTCGCCATATCAACATCACGGATACGTGATTCAGCAGCAGTTAAGTTTTCTGCAGTTGCGCCAAGGTTGTTGATGGTGTGTTCTAGGCGGTTTTGAACAGCCCCAAGCTTCGAGCGTTCTCTCGACACTGTTTCAATTGCATTGTTAATTTTCGAAATCGCGGCATTTGCGCTTGATGCCTTCGTTACGCTTAACCCGTTTACCGAGAGCGCAGCTGCACCCATATTGCCAATTGATAATGTGATCGATTGGCCGCTATTTGCCCCGATTTGGAACATTTTCGCCGAAAAGCTACCATTCAGAAGTTTTTGCGTGTTGAATTCCGTGTTATTGGCGATACGAGTAATTTCCAATGAAAGAGCACTAATCTCCGCTTGGATTGCACTACGGTCAGCACTTACGTTCGTATCGTTTGCGGCCTGAACGGCAAGTTCGCGCATGCGTTGAAGGATCGCATGTGTCTCGTTTAACGCACCTTCAGCGGTTTGGATCAACGAGATGCCGTCTTGCGCGTTTTTTGATGCCATTTCCAGACCGCGGATTTGGCCGCGCATTTTTTCAGAGATGGCAAGGCCTGCTGCATCGTCGCCAGCGCGGTTGATGCGGTAACCCGAAGACAGTTTTTCCAAGTTTTTCGCCGCTTGCGTGTTGTTGAATGACAATTGGCGATACGTGTTCAACGCAGAGATGTTGTGTTGGATTCTCATGTTCCTTCCTCCTTGAATCGTTTTTTCTACATCCTTGTAGAAATTTTACAGGGGCGGCCGCTTATTGTTCCCTGTCTACATTTTTAATATCGGAAGCATTTATGGAATGTTTAGTGGTTTTTTTATTATTTTTTAGTTGTTGCAGCAAAATTGCTTGAACATTGGCCGCCAGCTTGTTTTCTTTTTGGATCGCTGCATAGATCTCTTTTCTGTAAATGTCGATATGCTTTGGTGCAATAATGCCGAGTTTGATTTGTTCTCCTTCGATGGCAAGCACTTTAATCTCGATTGAATCGCCAATCATAATCGATTCATTTTTCTTGCGGGCAAGAACGAGCATTAGTTCCCCTCCTTCCCGCGCGCTTCGAACAGCGGAAAACGGATCGGGTAGACGCTGTCATGAAGAATGAGTTGCTTTCCTATTTTTTCTTTCACGTTAATAACGATTGGCGCTTTTAAGTTAATGGTGGAATGAGCAAACGGCTCTTTTAGCGTCATCATCGTATATGTCAAGCAATCATCAGGAGAGTTCAATTTCAGCTTTTCAATATCTTCTTCTGTTAAATCAAACGCATAATCGGGGTAGAAAGAGAATGGATAAGCAATGACAAAGCCGACATGGCCGTGATGAATCGACTGCAAAATCGCAAACGGCGATTGTTCTTCTAATGGCAAAATGACAAATTGTTTTTCTTCTTCAAATCCAGGGATCCCGTTGGGAAAATGGATAATTTGTTCTTCATTTATTTCAATTTCCCCGAAAAATTTTGATGTTATTTTCATAGCAAAAAGCTCCTTTCTCATTTTCGCAAAAAAAGCGGTACATCATCAGTACCGCTTTTTGTTAATATTTCACATCCATTTTGATAGTTGGGTATTGAATCATATAGGCAGAGACGTTCCCCGGCTTGTATTCATGAATCGGTCTATTTACGTTTGCCTTAATGATTGGCTTATTTGCATCGATTTTCATATCCAAATAACTTGGTTGATAGCCAATATCTACACTATGAACAGATGGAATAAATGTTATTCCAAGTTGTTTATAAGGATGGAAGCCTTTTTCAGCCGCAATCGCTGCAATGGCATTGCCTCCATTTTCAATCTTCATGAGCTGGTCTCCTTCCTGCGCGCGGCGGGCAATGCCTTCCAACAACGCTTCGCGACCCTCCTCTGCAAACTTTCTTGTAGAATCAAATGGATCAAGCAGCCCCATATCTCTCCATGCTTTTGACTGGTCAATCGTCAACCGGGCCGGTTGGGAGTCGATTGTGAGTGTTGCCGGTTTCTGTTCAATGGACAAGTCGGCTTTCGGCTGCTCGATGTGCTGGATCGGCTTTTCCATGTGTAAACCAAGAATCGCTTTTGTAGTGTGAATTTGTATTTGCGGGAAATTCATGTTTGCTCACCCTTTCCGTTTGTTAACGGAGAAAATCAACCAATGTAGGCTGAATGATGCGGGCGCCCACACTTAAAGCAGCGCGATGTACGCTCTCTTGGGTAATCAAGTCGGTAATCGCTTTTTCGTATTCGATATCTTCGTTGTTGGACATTAATTTTGTCGCGATTTCTTCTTGAGTGGCTAAGCGGTTTTCCATCATTTCCACTCGATTTTGTTTGGCACCAAGCTCCGAACGGGCCGATAACAAAGCGTTTTGTTGCGTTTCAATCCGGCTTAAATAACCTTCAATCGCTTTTCCGTTGCTGCTTGGATCATTCAAAGCTGTTTTTAATTGATCCAGCATCCCGATCATCCCGGTAAACAATGTTTTCCCGTCAATATTGACATCTAGCTTAATCCCGCCAAACACCTCAATCTCCACATCGCCTTGATTGCCGTTAACTGCAAAGCCCGGTTGCCCTGGGTAGCCGATAAATAACGGATTTTTCGTATCAGCTCCGTTAAAAATATATTTATCCCCGATTTTCGTATTGGCGATATCAACCACGTGCTTTTGAATCTGATCAATTTCATCAGCGATTTTTTTACGATCTTCTGGGGTAGCTGTGTCAGTCGATGCTTGAACAACAAGTTCTTGGATGCGCTGTAAAGCGAGCCCGACTTTATCTAATGCATCATCTGCGCTATCAATCCAGTTGTGAACTTCTCCAATATTGCGTTGATATTGCTTGACACGCGCCAACTCTTCTCGGTAGGCTATTCCCTTCATTGCCACGACCGGGTCATCTGAAGGACGAGTAATCTTCTTTCCTGTTGTCAATTGTTCTTGATATTTTCCAAGCCGGTCATAACTGTTTGATAAGTTGCGAAGCATATTATTGGCCAGCATAAATTGTGTCACTCTCATCTATCGTTCACCTACCTTCCAGACACACCCATATTATTAATGATTTTATCGAGCATTTCATCAATTGTTGTAATCATGCGGGCAGCAGCATTATACGCATGCTGAAATTTAATCATATTGGTCATTTCTTCATCCAAGGAAACAGAACTAACTGATTGACGGTTATTATCCACATAAGCAGCAAGCGTCTCAGCGTTCGTTTTCATTCTCTCCGCTTGCTGTCCATCAACCCCTATTTTGCCAATCAATCCTTGATAAAATGTTTGTACCGTTCCGCCAATAATGGGCACGCTCACCGTCGCTCCGTTTCCACTCGGCAGAGGAGCTAACCTGTTCGTGATTTGAACGTCTTTTATCATGGATAAATAAAGGGCATTATTTCCATTACCTGACTCCCCGCTCTTTGCAGATGCAGCTATTTGACTAAGATCATTCACAATGACATCTGACACTTTAATCGAACCTGCCGCCCCTTTTCCTGTCGTATTATCGGCGTTTAGCTCAAAAAAATCAATTCCGTTTGAATTGTTTAGACCGTACCCTTGGCGATGTTGAGCATTGAATATAGCGGCGAAAGAATACGCCATTTTATCCAGGTCGGCAAGCATATCCGGATAGTAGCCTTTTACATTATCACGATTAGGACCATAGCCATATAGCTCAATCAATGATTTAATTCTACCGTTCGCTAAGTTACCGAAATCGCTATCGCTTATTGTTGTGATGGCTCCACTGGCGCCTTCAATTTGTATTTTGGAAACATAGCCGTCCGGGTTCGTACGATCGTTAACAGGGTTGACGGATGGTTCAACAAATAATTTGGAATAGCCATCTTTCGCCACCACTTTTATTGTGGACCCATCTTGATTGACTAAAGAAATCTCATATACACCTTCTGCAATATCAAGAGCATTTCCGCCAGAGGGAACGGTTTCCACCTTTACCTGAAAGTACTTTGACAGTTCATCCACAAGAGCATCGCGTTTATCATAAAGATCATTAGGTAAATACCCATTGGGTTCGACAGTTTTGATCTGGTCATTTAGTTCGCTGATCTGCTTCAAAATTGAATTGACTGCCAATAAGCCTGTTTTAATTTCTTGTCCTATATCCGTACGAATTTGCGATAAAGAAGTATTTAGATAATGAAACGATTCTGCGACCGCTATGCCGCGCTGGCGCACGACAGCACGTGCTCCCTCATTTTCAGGATTGGCACTTAAATCTTGCAAAGATTCCCAAAACTGTGTCAACGCCTTGCCAAGACCAAATTCGCTCGGTTCATTCATAATCTCTTCCATTTTTGCAATAGTTTCGGAACGAGCGCTCCAATAGCCTGATTTGCTTGCTTCATTGCGATATTGATAATCTAAAAAGTGATCGCGCACCCGCTCAATCGACCCCGCTTCGACCCCCGTCCCCATCTGTCCCGGAATTTGCGGGCGGTTCATGGACGCTGGAGGGTACGGCTCGCTTTGGACAAAGTTGACGCGCTGACGTGAATAGCCGGGCGTGTTGGCGTTGGCAATGTTATGGCCGGTCGTGTACAGCGCCATTTGCTGCACGGCCATGCCGCGCTTGGCGACTTCCAGCCCGTGAAATGTTGATCCCATCGTGCTCCTCCTTTTCCCCTTCCATAATGGGGTGTAGTTTTCTGTTTAGCGGCTCCAGTTGCTTTCCTTTTGGCCGCCCGTCGGATCGTTGCTATGCTTTCGAATCAAAGAGTGAACGCGCGCGCTCGTGCGCGGCAGCGTTCTGATTTGGCGCCGTATAGGTCACGTTGGGCGGCTGCGGCAGCCATTGGTCGAGCATAAGCGTCACCCATTGCAGCGACTGGCGGATGAGCTGCCCGTTCAGCTCGTTGGCCGCTTGAAGTTCGCGGATGACGGCAAGGAGCTCGTCTGCCAACCGTTCGACTTTTTGCCGCTCCTCCCCGCCTATTTTCGGCAGGCAATCGGCTAATGATGGCGGATTCTCATCGCCAGACCATGCGGCAACGAGCTGTGCTCGCTCGCGCTCGAGCTGCTGGATGGCGGCGATCGCCGGTTGTTCTTTTTGGATCAGCCGCATTAATCCGTCCGTATCTCCTCGTTTTAATACGTCCGTTTTTTGATAGGCCAATTGAAGCAAATGCCGGTGCAGCGCCAGATGCCGGTCAAGGATCGCCATCAGCCGCAATGCTGGCACACGCTGTTCATCATCGGTTCGCTGATTTTCTATCCTTGTGTTCATTGGCCATCGCCCTTATAGAACTTGTATAGTTTCTCCGCGATAGCGCGGGCATCGATCTCATACGTTCCGCTGTCGATTTGCTCCTTCAACCGGCGCACTTTCTCTTCCCGCTCGGCAGCCCAAGTGGAGCGGTGCTGCAGTTCTTTTGCCTCCTCAGAAATTTCAACCCGATCCCGCCGTCCGGGTTGCCCTGTTTTTCCTTCAGGGATGCCCGCGTACTGACGGTAGGGATGAACGCCCATCGAAAACCGGTGATCGATTCTCACTGCGATTCCTCCTATCGGTTCCGCACATTGTTGTCTTACTACTATTATCGGTCAATCCGTTCATTTGTTTAGCGGCCGTTTCGCCCTTTATCGGTGTAATACGTGCGAAACGCTTGTTGTTTCTTCTGCTCTTCCTCTTTCTTTACCATTTCTAGCTGCCTTTGCAAATCTTTTGAACAGTCGGCGCACATTCTTCCTTCACGGATCAGCTTGCCGCAACGGTCGCACGGATATCCTAAGTTCGGCAACTGCGCCAACGTTAATCGACCGCTTTTGATGAATTTTGTCAACAACATTTCAGAAACCCCGGTTGCCGCAACGATCTGCTCCATCGTGGCCAACCGATTTTCCCGGCGCCGCAAAAATTGGGCTACGATTTGAAATTGCCGTTCTTCTTCTTCACGGCAAGCTGGACAAACATCGCGGACCAGCGAGCGGACAAACAGACGACCGCAAGCCGGGCAATTTTCTAAACCCATCCTTCTCCCTCCCACATGTGGCCATTACGTATACAAGTTGATGATCAATCCTTGAATTTCCCCCAGCGTCTGCAGCAAATCCATCCGCGGCCGTTCTTGTTCGAGCACCGCATTGGTGACGTCCAGCAGCTTTTGGTCGATCGTTTTGACGATCTGATAAACGCGAGAACGGCCGCTCCAATGGAACCCATACTGTTCCGTCAGCTTCAATCCATGGTTCACCGCTTCATCAAGCAATTGTTTGACGAGCTGCTTATACCGCCGCAAATCGTCAACCGTCCGCGACTTGGCCAGTTTTTGTCCTTGCTGTTCGATTTCATCCGCCAGCTGCTTCAACCGCTCGTTGCGCAGCTTTTCCTGCTCCTTGGCGGTCAGCTCGGCAAATGACACAGAAGGCGAAAAAGAAGCGGCCGCTTTTTTGCCGATTGGCACCGATGGGGTGTTGGCAATTTTATTGATCTCCATCTCCTTCGCTCCTACCGTCTTGTTCATCAAGCTTCTGAATCCATTGTAAAACTTCCCCGATCACCGCGTAAAGCTGCGGCGGGACGCGCAGCACCGGATCGGCCAGCTGTCTGAGCAACTCCCGGTCGCGAGGCAGCGGAATGCCCGCCCGCTCCGCCTTGTCGGCCACCTTATCAGCGAGCTGCCGGGGCTGCCGGCTGAGATGTTGCTCATACGACGTAAACGCAGGGACGTAACGGCGCCTGTTCATATCGTCCACTCCCACTGGCTCGTTTCGTTTTCCGTCTTCATTCTGTCTGTCGCTGCTCGCTCTTCGTCTTCGGTGTCCATCGGTTGAAAAGCGAGGCGTTGCACCCGATAACCGATCTGTTCCAGATGATCTTTGACTGTCGAAGCGTATGACTGCAATACTTCCGCCAATTTCTCGGATTCTGTTTCCACCGTCACGGACAGCTGCCGTTCGATCGCCTGCAAAGAAATCCCCACTTTGCCTTGATTCGTATCCAACAAAAAGTAGAGGCGGCAGTTTTGCCAGTCAAGCTGTCCGTTACCGCTGCGAGCGTTGACGTGCACATGCACGGTTGCCATCTCACCATGAAGCGAGAGCGGCCACTGGTACAACATCGTTTGCGTGTGGCTGTCAACAGTAAATTTGTTGAGCAGCTGTTGGCCGGTAAGATTCATGAGCACCCGTTCCGCCTGCGCGGGTGCGGTTCCTTCCTCCACCCATGACAGCAGCAGCGATTTCAAATTCTCGACCGGTGGTAACCGCTCTCCGCTCAAGAGTGCCTGGGCCGCTTCTTGCTCATGGAAAAAGCCGAGGCGGCGCAGCGATTCAACGACGCCTCTCGCCGATAATGCGTTGTCACGAGCCGCTTGGGACGCTTGTTTCAGTATGCGCGACAGCTGCTCGTGCGGCTTCGTACCTTGCCGCTCGTCCGATTCGAGAAAAAAGCGCATCACCTTTTGCTCGGACGGCTGAAAGCGAAGCGACTCCAACAACGCTTTCACTTCACGCACCGTCTTGGCGGCTTCGTCCATCTTTCCTTCCGCAAGGCCGCGTTTCGCCTCTGCCAACTTCGCCCCCGCCTCCAGCAGCTTCGTTTCCGTTTTCATATCGGTAAACAACAGCCAGTCCCCGTTTAACAACATCCGGTCAAGCGAATGAATGAGCGACTCGACAAGCGGCACGGCTCGCTCTGGCGTCTTCTGGGCCGCGGCATGCGCAAATTGTTCCAGCTGACGGGCCATATCACGCTGCCAAACGCGAAAATCGTGGACCAATTCCTTCATTTTTTCTGTCACTGCCGTCATGACAAACGTCCGCGTCTCTGCCGGGGGAAGAACGAGCTCCGATGCAGCTGCGTACGCACGCGAACCTTCCCATCGCTCCGTCTGTTCGCGAACAGGCGCCGCTTTTGCTTCATCGGTTTCTTCCGGTTCTTCTGTTTTCGTCAACAACGGCGCCAACAGGTCGCCGAGCGGCGGGCCGTGGAGCGCTTCATGCGCTAGGCGCAAATGTATCTCGGTCACCTCGAGCTGTTTCGCCGTCAAAGCAGCGACCGTTTCTTGCTTTTGTTTGATCGAGCCGCCTTCCGTCTCCCAAAAGCGACGAACGGCTTCCTTTTCCTTTTCGGTCAGGCGAATGCCACGGGCTGACAGCCATAGGTCGATTCCATCGTCCAATGAAGCTGGCACAAACCGCCCTATAGACGACAGGGGCACCGCTTGCGCCACCCACGTCCCCCCTTCTTGCTTCACAAGCCGCACCATAAACGAACGGTCACTCGGCACACCATCCACAAAGCGGACGCGGACATCCTGTTGACCGATGGTGACCACGGCCTCCTGATCGGTAAGCTTTTCTTTCATTACCGCCATCTGCACACTCTCCGGCTGGAAGGAAACAGCCGGTGTGGGGATTTCATTCGATCGTTGATCGTGACGAATACGCATCATCATGTTTCCTCGCTCATTGTTCTCTTACTGTTTATATCGGCATCCCATCGGCAAATGTTTAGCCCGCTCACGCCCTCACTAGCGTCAGTGATCCCACCTCGGCCGCCCCCGCCTCCAGCAGCACACGGGCCGCGTGGCGAACGGTGACGCCCGTCGTGTAAATGTCATCGATGAGGACGATTCGCTTCCCATTGATCGGCGGATGTCCGGAGAGAAAAAACGGATTGTCCGTTTCAAGCCGCTCGCGGCGCGATTTTTTCGATTGTTTTTCAGAGTGTTTGCGGGCCAGCCAAGGAACGGACGGCAACGGAAGCAGGCGGGCGAGCGCTTCCGCTTGGTTGAAGCCGCGTTCATGCAGCCGTTCGGCGCTGAGCGGAATCGGAACGAGTTGCCACCCCGACCCAAAATCGCGGCGAAAAACGGCGGTCAAGGGCTGACGGAACGCCTCCGCCACCACATAGTCTCCACGAAATTTCCATAAAGCAATGACTTCTTTCATCCACTCGTTGTATACGTATACGGAACGGTTTTTCGCAAGCACTCCGCGCCAGCGCTCATCTTCCTCCCAGTCGAGGCAGTCGGCGCATATCGAAGGCGCCGACTCCTCGAGCGAGCGGCCGCACATCTCGCAAAGGCGGCCGTCAATGAGTTGGAACGCCCCCCGGCAGCGCGGGCAAAGGACGTCAAAGTCTTCGAGGAAAAGAAGCTGGCGCCAGTTCGCAATCGGATTGTACGGGGAATGGCAAAGAAGGCAGTTCATCGGCGCAATAACCCCCGTTTCTTCGCTTCTTCATTCATGCGGAGGATATGGCGGCGCGCTCGCACCATCGCGTTCGTTTTTCCGTGATGAAAAAAGCGGACATCGCCATCCGGAAACGCGGCGTGGCGGCCCACGCGGCCGGCGATTTGCACGAGAGCGCTTTCCGTGAAGATGCGGTCTTCGGCGCCGAGAACGGCCACGTCGATGTTCGGCACCGTCACGCCCCGTTCAAGAATCGTTGTGGTCACCAACAGCGGCACGCGCCCATCGCGAAACGCCTGAACGTGCTCGGCTCTGTCTGGGGCTTCGGCATGAACGCCGACGATGGTGGGATTGACGCGCTGCAAGAGGCGGGTGACAGCTTCAAGCTCATCGATACGAGGAACAAACAAAAACGCTTGTTTTCCCTGCTCCAAACGACGGAGCACCCACGCAAGGACGTTCTGGGGCAAGCGGCCGCGCTCTAACCGCTTGCGCCAATTGCCGCACCATTCGAACGCGGGGACGGGAAGCGGACAGCCGTGGTAGCGGGCGGGGATGACGGCGGCATTCCGCCGCCCGCGCCGAATGTCGAGCTGCCAAACACGCGATGGGGTGGCGGTCAGATAAATAAGGCTCGACTGTTCTTTTCGCGCTTGACTGGCGGCGTATTCGAGCATCGGTTCAACCGAGTAGGGGAACGCATCCACTTCATCAATGATCATGACGTCAAACGCGCGGTAGGCGCGCAACAACTGATGGGTCGTGGAGAGAACAAGCGGAGCGATTCGTCCGCGCTCTTCGCTTCCTCCGTGCCAAACGGCGAGTGGAACGCGGGGAAACGCTTGGCGAAAGCGAGGAGCGAGCTCGCGGACAACATCGATCCGCGGCGTGGCAAGGCAAACGCGTTCGCCGTTCTCAAGCGCCGCAGCGATAGCGGGAAAGAGAATTTCCGTCTTTCCCGCCCCGCATACCGCCCAAACGGTGAGCTCGCTTCGGTCAAGCACCGCCTGGCAGACAGCCTGCGCGGCCTCCGCTTGGGCGGCGGATAGTTCCCCGTCCCAAGTGAACGGCGCTTCATAACGCTCGGATGGAAGCAGAAGCGCCGCATGAACAAGGCGAGTGCAAGTGCCGATGCGCCCCATCACTAAGCACTTGCGGCAATACGTGCAGTCCGATCCGCAGCGGGCGCACGGAAATGAGGCAAAAAGATGGGGATCGTCATTTCCGCAGCGGACGCAGCGCCAGGCGCGCGCTGTTTTGATAAGCCCGGGTTGTTCGTGAAGCAAACCGGCCTGAACGGCGGCGGCGATGTCTTCATCGGGAAACGGCAGCTGCTCCCGCAGGAGACGCTGGCCGTTCAGCCAGGAAACGAGCGGCGAAGCAACGGAAGATGGGAGAATGTACAATGAGCATCACTCCTTTTAAAATTCAAGAAAAGCATGTTCCCGAGCTGGGAGCCAAAAAGAGCGGACAGCGCAGTGATGCGGTAAAAACGTGCCCCCCAAGGTGAAAGATTTTGAGCGCATCAATGAACCAGTGTTATGGAGAAAGAGGGAGCTAACAATGCTCTTTTTTCCTAAAAAAGGGTAGGAAGCACAACGTGGCAACCTTCGATCAGAAAAGAAAGTGGAGGCAAAAACGTTTTTCCGAATAGAGTTAAGATGTGGTTGGACCCTCTTTTTCACGACATATCGACCTTCGAAAGAAATGGATGCGATGAAATCCGACACTATTAAAAAGCCTCAAAGAGTCATCAAAGTGATCGACAACGCGCTTCGACAACATTCCCGGGGAAATAGTGACACATTTTTCAGGAAAGAACCGTTCGACAAGTTCGGCCAGCCTTCTCGTTGAGAAGGAGGAGAGAGGAAAAAACGATGTAGCAATGAATGAAAGCACGCGGCGATGGGGAATACAGTCGAGGGAGAACGACTCACAACATAGGAGAGCAGCGAAGGCGGGAGAAAAAACGGAAAGTTCCATGAATAACAACCCCATATTGCTCAACGCTCATTCCGTCCCATGAAAACCAAACAGGGTGTGACAAGACAAACAAAGTAGCCAACCGATTCGCCGTAGCGCAAGGCGGAGCGAACCGTTCCTCCTTGCGCCCGGCCCTCGAGCCTAGAAGGGCGGTGATTTAGTACAAAATACTGCTTTTATCAGTTAGAAAAGCCTAGCGAAATCAGCCTTCTTTTTTGGCGCCATGTCGCTGATTTGCTCGTGGCAGCCGTTTTTCACCAGCCTCCTTGAGGCGCGCTTGGCACCCCAATTCACAGCTCATACCACGTCAACCCGAGCGCGCCTTCGCCGACATGGGTGGCGATGACCGGACCGAAATAACTGATCGAAAACTCGACGTGCGGATAGCGAGCGGACAGCTCGTCGCGCCAGCGGTTCGCCTCATCCGGCTGGTTGGCATGGATGATGGCAGCTTTGAGCGGCACGCCTTTGGCGGCATCTTCGGCGAACAATTCTTCGATTCGTTTGACCGCCTTTTTGCGCGTGCGGATTTTTTCAAACGGCACGATCACTTTGTTTTCAAAGCGAAGAAGCGGCTTGATTTGCAAGAGGCCACCGATGAACGCCTGCGCCCCGGTCAGCCGTCCGCCGCGCTGCAGGTGGGACAAGTCATCAACCATAAAATAAGCGCGCAACGTTCGCTTCATTTCATCGAGGCGGGCGAGGATCTCGTCCGGCGTTTTCCCCGCCTGCGCCATCTCCGCCGCCTCGATGGCGTAAAATCCTTGCGCCATGCAGCTGATTTCCGAGTCGTAGGCGTAAACGCTCAATCCTTCGACCATCGTTCCCGCCGTAACCGCCCCTTGATACGTGCCGCTGATGCCGCTTGAAAGGTGGATGCTGATAACCGCATCGTACCCTTCCTCACGAATGGCGGTGAACAAGTCAACGAACTCGCCGACCGATGGTTGAGACGTCGTCGGCAACACAGAATGTGTTTTCATTTTGGCGAAAAATTCGTCAGCGGTCATGTCGATTTCTTCACGATACGCTTCCTCGCCAAAAATGACGCTGAGCGGAATGAGGCGAATGCCCAACCTCTCGCGCACGTCTTTTGGCAAATAGGCCGTACTGTCAGTAACAATTGCGGTTTTCACAAACTCCCTTCCTTCCTGACCGGGAATTTAATTCCATTATACCAAAAAGGCGGACGGCCTACCACTCTTACTAGCGAGCGCGCAGGATGAAACGGAAACAACAGATGCCCGCTGACGTCTCTAACCGCTTGTTGTTCTTGGCGCTGCCCGTTCGCTTTCGTCCTCCGATCCCAAAAGCGGGAATGCCGTTTTCGCGCCACCGAACGAAAACAAACGATGCGGGAAGCGGGACCGCCAGCCTCCGATCGCCAACGCCCAAGGCGGTCAGCGCACTTCCACCCAGCCGTTTTTGATCGCCACAACGACCGCTTGCGTCCGATCATTGACATTTAATTTTTGCAAAATGCTGCTGACATGGTTTTTCACCGTTTTCTCGCTAATGCACAGCGCCTCACCGATGGCGCGGTTGCTTTTTCCATCCGCCAACAGTTGGAGCACTTCGCATTCGCGTCGCGTCAATAAATGGAACGGACGGCGCACTTCTCGCTTGACTGACCCCCCTCTTTTTTCCATCGCCAAACGGCGGTATTCGCGAATCAAATTGTGCGTCACTTTCGGATGCAAATAGGAACCGCCCTCCGCTACGACCCGCACAGCTTCGATCAGCGTATCGGCGTCCATCTCTTTAAGCAAGTAGCCGGTCGCTCCGGTCTGTAAAGCGCGCATGACATAGTTTTCATCGTCATGAATCGACAGGACGACCACTTTCGTATCAGGGTAGGCTTCAATCAGCTGTTTCGTCGCTTCAACGCCGTTGATGTCCGGCATGTTAATGTCCATCAGCACCAAATCCGGGCGATGTGTTTCCACGATCGAAAGCGCTTCGCTCCCGCCGCTTCCTTCCGCCACGACTTCAAAGTCGCCCTCAAACTCCAAAATGCGCTTAATGCCTTCACGAAACAGCTGGTGATCGTCAATGATGGCAATGCGTGTTTTCATCGGTTCCTCTCCTCCTTAAGATGTATTTGTCGAACGTTCACTCGAGTTCTTCCGTGCTGATCAATTAGGGATACCCAATTCCATTCCCGTTGTGCATCGGCATCACGCAAGAACGGTTTGTGTTCCTTACTGACTTGGCGCGGCAACATGTCGGGGGTCGCTCCGCCTTATTCCAAAAGCGCGGCCTGTGTTCCTTATTGACCCCACCGCACATGGCCAGTCAGCCCATTACCTGTCTTCCGAAACGGTACGGTCCAGCGGGATGCGGATGAACACCGTCGTTCCGCGGCCAGGTTTCGAACGGATCGTCAATGTACCGCCAAGAAGCTCGACCCGCTCTCGCATGCCGATCAGACCGAACGCGTTTTCTTTTTTGACGGCCGGGTCGAACCCTTTGCCGTCGTCCTTGACGCTGACCAATACGTCTCCGCACGCCACTTCCAGCTTAACATCAATGCGGCGCGCTTCAGCATGTTTCAAAGCATTTTGCACCGATTCTTGGACAAGCCGAAACACGGCCGCCTCCATCCGCGACGGCAGCCGAACTTCTTCGCCGATATGTACAAAAGAAATATGGACTCCCTTACTATATTCTTCGGCCGTCTGTAAGTATTTTTTAAGTGTCGGCACGAGTCCAAGGTCATCCAATGCCATCGGCCGCAAGTCATAAATAATACGACGCACTTCCGACAAAGCCGAATACACCATTTTGCGAAAATCGCGAATTTCGGCGATCGCTTCTTCGGTTCCTCGCTCTTTGATTACCTTTTCCACCAAATCGGAGCGAAGAAGCACATGGGCGAGCATTTGTGCGGGACCGTCATGAATTTCCCGCGACAGACGCCGTCGTTCTTCTTCTTGCGCTTCGATGATTTTCAAACCGAATTCTTGCTTTTGTCTAACTCCCTCAATCATTTCGCTCACGTGGCGAAAATCGCTGTTTAAATAGTTGAGGACAACGGTGATTTGCCCAACTAAATGGTCAGCGCGCGCGATGATTTGAGAAAGGCTCGCCAGCCGCCGCTCGAGTTCATCGCGGCGCAGGCGCAATTGCTTTTCGCGTTCACGCACCATCGCCAGCTTGACGTGTAGCTCATGGGCGGCTTCATACGCTTGGCGAATATACCGTTCAGAATGGGAGGAAAAGTTTTGGCTCACTTCCGACAGGCGACGGCGCGCCTGCCGCGCTTCCCCTTCCAAACGATCCGCCTCTTCGATCGTCTCGGCCGTCAACCGTTTCACTTCTTCGAGTTCCCGCAATAAGTGATCATGTTCTTGCCTTGACTGCTCGCCAATCTGGAAAATTTCGTCTTTGCTATGTTGAACGGTGTCGATCATTTTTTCGACAATTTCATCCAACTGTTTGACATCCCAACGTTTTTCCCCAGCCATTTGCCAACCTCCAGCAGCGCTGCCAAGCCGTGCGCACGAGCGCCATCAAAATTTATTTGAAGGAAAAAAGTTGTCGATTTATAATAGTAAAAGCATGCCCTGTCTGCAACTCTTGTATTTTCAGTTTACCATAGTCAGCGCAAATCGCTACCTTTTTCAGCAAAATCATCGCATACCTTCTTAACGATCGGGGGGTTTGGCGTTGCTGCCATCGTATTACACCGTCAAAGGGTATGGCGAACAAGAAATGGTGATTGAAAAATCACGGTTTATTTGCTATATCAGCCGCGCCGAGACGGAGGAAGAAGCCATCGCCTTCATCCAGCAAATCAAAAAGAAGCATTGGGACGCAACCCATAATTGCTCGGCTTACCTTATCGGCGAACACGACCAGATTCAAAAAGCCAACGATGACGGAGAACCAAGCGGCACTGCGGGCGTGCCAATGCTGGAAGTATTGAAGAAAAAAGGACTAAAGGACACCGTTGCCGTCGTCACCCGCTATTTCGGCGGCATCAAACTTGGCGCCGGAGGATTGGTACGCGCCTACAGCCGCGCCGTCACCGAAGGGCTAAAAGCCGCCGGCATCGTCGAACGCCGTCTCATGCGCGTCATGCATGTCACGATCGACTATCCATGGCTCGGCAAAGTGGAAAACGAATTGCGGGCGTCAACCTATATGATCAAAAACATCCATTACGCCGATCGTGTCACCTTTGAGGTGCTTGTTCCTGAAGATGGACAATCGTTGTTTGCTGAATGGGTGACAGAATTGACCAATGGAAGAGCGGACCTCGTAGTGGGCGCAGCTGAATATAGGGAACGGCTGCTCCCGTCTGAAACGAAACTGTAAGGAAAGAAGGGTAATAACTATGAATACGAGAAAATCGACAAGAAAACGAAAGAAAAAGAAGCGACTTCGCCGATTCGTGCTGCTCTTGTTTCTTCTTTTAATCGGCGGAGTAGGGGCTTTTGGCTATAACATTTACTCCGAGACAAAAAAAGCATCGGACAAGATTTATGAAGCGCTCAAACCACCGGGTAGTCGGAAAGATCACATTGAAATGCGCAAAGATCCATTTACCGTCCTGCTGGTAGGAGTCGAAAACCAGTATCATGATGAGAAAGGGCGATCGGATGTCGTCATGCTGCTGACCGTCAACCCAAAAACGAACAAAGTGTACTTGTTGAGCATCCCCCGTGACACTAGGGTATACATTCCAAGCGAAGGACGGAAGGACAAAATCACCCACTCCTATAGCTATGGGGGCATTCAATCGACAATAGAAGCCGTCAATAAGCTGATTGATGTTCCGATCGACTATTACGTGACGACTGATTTTGAAGGGTTCGAAAAAATTGTCGATTCGTTAGGCGGCGTCACGGTGGATGTTCCGTTCACATTCAAAGCCCAACTGACAGGTTCACTCAAATGGCATACGTTCCATAAAGGCAAACAAGAGTTGAACGGCAATGAAGCGCTCGCCTATGTGCGCATGAGAAAATCCGACCCCCGCGGCGACTTCGGCCGCAATGAGCGGCAAAAACAAGTCATCCGGGCCATTATTGACAAAAGCACGTCCATCACCTCGCTGCCGAAGCTAGATGACGTCATCGCCGATTTAGGGGATCACGTGCGGACGAACATCCCTCCGTCCGATTTGTTGTCGTTTATCTATGTCTATCAAAAAATGAAGAACGCGGATGTCGAAAATTTGCATCTAAAAGGATACGACGAAACGATCAACGGCGTATACTACTACATCCCGGATGAGCAATCGGTTAGCTCAATCAATGAAACGCTTCAGCAAGCGCTTGAGACGTCCAACGTCTCCCTCACACGCAACGATTCGCCGTCGGTGCAAAGCGAAAATTAACAGTCTGTAAGAAAAGGTGTCCAAAAACCTCAGCCGGGCACCTTTTTTCCTGTTTTAACCACCACACACATATGAGATTTCTCGTCTTCCGCAACCGTCATCGTCCTCTCATTCTCCCTTTTTCAACAAAACATTTCATTTTTCCTCATAATAGGACTGAATTCGGGTTGGATAAAACGGCAAAATTCGCTATGATAGTAGAGAAAACGTAAACTTGAAAAAAGGAGGGGATCGAATCCTTGAAAAAAACGCTTCTTTCCGTCTTGTTGGCGACTTGCCCGCTATGGCCGTCAGCCGTCTTAGCTGCAGATGGGAGTCCGTCCTCATCGTCCCTGATGGTCGCTGAGCAGAACTCTTTGCTTAGGAGGGGAGCGACCGATTCATATCAAGTCGTCGGATCGATTCCCGCTGGCCAACAAGTGAAGATCATCGACAAGTTCCAAAATGCTGCTGGCGAAACGTGGTACCGCATCGAATATGGAGGCGTCACCGGCTGGGCGCGGGCCGACCGCTTTTCGAACCAACCGCCTTCTATGCTCGTTGGAAAGCGGGCAGTCATCGCCGCTAACGACATTGCGATGCGCAAGGGGGCATCCCCTTACTATCCAATCGTGAAAACACTGTCTAACGGCGATGTCGTCTCGATCATTGCCCAGTTCACCAATTCGCTCGGGGAACAGTATGTGCGTGTGGAATGGGCGGGAGTCAAAGGATGGATAAAAGCGGAACAGATCTACATACCAGAACAGCTTCCGACACTTTTGCCGGCATTCATGAACATTGTGCAGTCCTCCTCGGTTCGCCGCGGGGCGAGCGTCCATTACCAAGCCGTCGCCACAGTGTCACGCGGTCAATCCGTCAAGGTGATCGATTTATTCGTCACACATGGTCAGGAGCTTTGGTACCGTGTTGATCTCGGACACGTCCGGGGATGGGTGTCGGAAAAAGTGTTGTCGATGTCATCAACGATTTCGGTTCCAAGCGGTGTCTCGGATACGTCCAGCATCTCAGGCCAACCGCTGACGGTCAGCGTGTCGTTCGCCAATGTGCGGCAAGCTCCATCTTTAAAAGCCAAAGTCGTCACCCAACTGAAAAAGGGAACCAAACTGAACAGCCTGTCAAGCGCCAAAGATGCGTCGGGAGCGCTTTGGTACAAAGTGTCTCTCAATGGAAAAACGCTCGGCTGGGTGCACGAGACGGTCGTAACCAAGTCGTACCTTTCCCCACCAGCCAGCGAAGGGATGCAAAAACAGGTGACAACCGCTAATGCGGCGCTGTTTGCCGAACCTTCGTTGAGCGCCGCAGTCATCGAGCGGATTGCGAAAAACAGAACGGTCACGGTTTTGAAGACGACAGACGGGTCTCCGTTCGGCTGGGTGCAAGTCACCTCTGCATCGGGAAAAACGGGATGGATGCCGGCGTTTGAAGTAAAAGCCCCATCCTACGTATACGTCAAACAGGCTAATACTCTATTACGACGAGGTGCATCTTCGAACTATCCATCGTTGAAGGCGTTGGCAGCGAATGAGCGGCTGGCTGTCCTGTACGAATATCATGGGTGGCTGAATGTCGAAACATCCAATGGAGTGCGCGGATGGGTTGAGGAATCGAGCACCTCTACCGTCGCCTTAAATAGTCTCGTTGAACCAACCTTTTCAACCGTCAACGAAGATGTCTATTTGATATGGAGAAAAACTTCCAATTTCCGCATCTCCTATTCGTTGTTGCCGGGCAATCGTCTGAAAATCACCGGCTCGTTTTCCTACGCCGAAGTCCCGTCGACCGATATTCCCGGCATACAAACGGTGGAATGGACCGGCAGCAGCCTGCTCATCACCTTTGAACCGGGGTACACGTTCACCCTTCGCCATTACAGCGACCGATTGGCGCTGAAAATTCTCGAGACCGGGCTTAAAGGCAAAAAAATCATCATTGACGCAGGACATGGAGCACACGACACGGGAACGATCGGTCCTAGCGGCACGCGGGAAAAAGATATTACTCTCGACACCGCCTTATTGCTAAAAGAAGAATTGGAACGCGCCGGGGCCATCGTCAAATTGACGCGGAGCACCGACATCTTTTTAGAGCTGTCTGAACGGACATGGATCGCCAACAGTTCCGATTTCGACGCCTTTATCAGCATTCACGCCGACTCGTACTCGCGGACATCTCGCGGAACGACAACGTACTACAACGTATCAAGCAACTTCAATGGACCAAAAAGCAAGCAATTGGCCGCCATTGTACAAAAACATCTTGTCCAACAGCTCGGAACGTACAACCGCGGCCATAAAACACAAGACTATTACGTCAACCGAAAAAACGCGCTGCCAAGCATTCTTGTTGAGCTCGCCTTCCTCTCCAATCCAAATGAGGAGGCGTTGCTGAAAACAAAAGCGTTCCGCCAAAAAGCAGCCGTCGGCATTCGCGAAGGATTGGAAGAGTATTTCAGTCAATTCTAGTTTGTTCGTATTCGGAGAATAATAGCATGAGAAGGCCGGTAACGCAAGCGACCGCAAATCTTTAGTTCGTCAAACCGAGGGACATGACAACATCGCATTGTCATTCCTCGCGATTTCTCATGAACCGAGCGAATCGGTTGGAGCTCACCGGCCTTTTCGTTAGGAAAGCTATTATTCTCCTTTCTTTGCCATATCGAAAAACGGGGGAGATGAACATGATGAAACGAAAATCCAAATGGGCCATTGCTGCCAGCCTAGCGGTCGGAATGACGGCAGGCGCTCTCTTGTTTACGCCATCAGCAATGAAAGCATCGGAAGAAGTCGTGTTAGCGAGCGTCGACTGGGTGACTTCCCAGCTCAACCCAATGAAAAACGACATTGCCAACTTGAAAGCGCAACTGAACGCCCAGCAACAACAAATTCAACAACTTCAACAACAACTTGCCAGCAAGCCCGCTTCGCCGTCTTTACCTTCCGTCGTCTATGTAGTGAAAAACAATGCGGCCATCCGCAGCGGAGCGTCAACGAGCTATCGCGTCATCACTTATAAACAGACAGGAGCTTCCCTGCAAGTAGTCGGAGCACACCTTACTTCCCAAGGGTTGTGGTACAACATCGTTCTCTCCTCTTCGTCGAAAGGTTGGATCTATTCCGGCGATGTCTCGACATCCGCTGTCAGCAGCGACAGCACCAAGCATGTCATCGCCCTAGCTGCCGTCAATATTCGAAAAGGAGCGACGACGTCTTATCCGATTATTGCGACCGTCCCAAAGGGAACCGTGATGGTCTATATTCAACCGTTTACCGACAGCAAAGGGGAGAAATGGTACAACGTACAACTGTCTGATGGGCGTCGGGGCTGGATGGCCGCTGAATTTGGTGAGGTGAAGTGACGGTGAAAAAATTAGCGTGGTTGGCCGTCAGCCTGTTTTTGCTCATCATCTCTCCTTCCGCTTCGAACGCCGCTGGGGTGAAAACGTACAACAATCCCGTGCAAGTCCTTGTATATAAAGGGACATCGCTGACAGTCGCCGTCGAAGGAAACTATCAAATCGTCAATAAAGAGACGTTGACGATCACCCCGCTGCCAAGCGGGACAAGCCTGACATTCGGGTCTTCCTCTTCGACCGTGTTTGTCACGTACAACGGAAAAACGGATTTTTCAAGCACGGGATTTACCATTCAAGAAACGATCGGCACTGCGCCGTTATCGCTGGTGAAAGTGAATCGAACCCGTTATCGCGGCAGTGTCGACATTCGCTTGCAAAGCAACGCTTTGTATGCTGTCAATATTTTAGATATGGAAGATTACTTAAAAGGAGTCGTACCGAGCGAGATGCCCGCCTCTTGGCCGCTCGAAGCACTGAAGGCGCAAGCCATTGCGGCCCGAAACTATGCCTATAAACATAAAACAAGTTTGACGACCAATCCAAACACACAGACGTATAAAGGATTTGATGGAGAATCTCCACGATCGAACGCAGCAGTGGATGCGACAAGAGGATTGTATCTGAAATATAATGGCAGTGTCGTTGAAACGTATTACCATTCGACAAGCGGCGGCAAAACCGCCAATGTAAGCGACGTCTGGAACTCGTCGCAAACCTCCTACCCATATTTAGCGAGCGTCGATGACCCGTATGAATCATCGCCATACAGCCGATGGTCATTCACCTTCTCCCCAACTGTGCTGTTGCGTTCGTTCGGGTTCACCGATCCATCAGTCGTTTTATACGACGTTTCGATTGCCAAAACCGGCGCGAACGGAGAAGTGGGTGCCGTCACGATTGAAACCTCGGCAGGCGAAAAAACGGTGAAAGGCAATGAGACGACCATCCGCAAACTGTTCCCGCTAGACGGCAATCAATTTTACGGCATCTTGCCGTCCAACTGGTTTGACATTCAAGTGCAAAAAAACGGACCATCCGTGTCGATTCAAACGGCCAGCGGCAACATCGCCGCCTCTTCCTTGTCATCTTACTCCGTCCAAACAGGGAGCGGAACCGTTTCGCTCGCCGGCGTCGAAGGAATCAAGGTGCAAACAACGGATGGCATCGCGCCGCTTTCTGCCTCGCCGTCAGGGGTTCGCTCGATCACTGTTACTGGAAAAGGATGGGGGCACCGGATCGGCATGAGCCAATACGGAGCAAAAGCATTCGCCGAGCGCGGATGGACGGCGGAGCAAATTTTACAGCATTACTTCCGTGGGGCGGAAGTCTCGTTCGAGTGATCGCATAGCCATTGGATAAAGAAAACGATCATTCCATATAGAGACCATGTTTGAAGTTTTCCCGTACAGTTTTTACTGAGGACGGGATCGACTGTCGAGCGTCCGAACCACGCCGCTTCCACATCGGGAAGTCTGTGAAGCAGGCGGTTGTTCGGTCTTCCGTCACACCTTGGCTTGCTTTCGCCAGTCGAACATGGACGAACCGTTTTTTCGTCAAGAATTTGTTCTATGTCTTCGTTGCATCTATCCAGACGAAACATGCCACTTTGTCTCGAAAAGAAAAGAAAGGGCGTCAGCTTATAAGCTGGATGCCCTTTCTTTTTTATTGTTCTGCCGGTCAAACGGATTCGCGATTTGTTTCATTGCTAAGGGCGTGAAGCAAGTCGTCGACAATGCGGATCCATGAGTATTGCTCGACCGCCAACTTGCGCCCATTTTCCGCCATCTTTTCGTATTCCTCGCTCGGAAGGCAAAGCAACTCGAGAACCGCGGCAGCGATCTGTTCAGGATTTTCTGGAGGAGCGATTTTTCCGCAATGGTATGTTTCTAAAATCTCTGCACTCTCCCCTTCGCCGCAATACAGTACCGGGGTTCCGGTGGCGATCGCTGGGAAAATTTTCGACGGCCTTGCTCCTTTAAACAAATCGATATTGCGCAACGAAACGATGCTGTAATCGGTGATGGAGAAAATCGCTGGCATCTTCTCAACCGGAACGGATCCGTAAAACGTCACGTTGTCAAGGCCAAGCTCTTCTTTTAACGCCATCAACGTTTCTCGCTCTTGGCCGTCGCCGACAAACAGGAAATGCGCCCGTTCATCTTTTGCTTTGACGATGGCCGCCGCCCGCAACACCGAATCGAGCCCTTGGGCGTATCCCATCGTTCCGGCGTACGTAAACACCACTTTTCCTTCGAGCCCTAATTCCGCAAGCAACTCTTTGTTTTTCGGCAGCGGGCGAAACACATCCGTGTTGACACCGTTCGGCAATAAAAAGACATCCTCGGGCGCCTTTCCTTGTTCAATCATATAATCGCGAATGCCTTCTGTCGCAGCCGCGATTTTCCAAGCCTTCCGGTATAAAAACAGCTCGAGCCATCTCGCCATTCGGATGAACAGCCGATTTTTCAAAATGCCGAGCTCAACGGCCGATTCCGGCCAAATGTCAGCGACGTTGAAAACAAACTTCGCCCGTTTCCACTTCGCGCCCACGTACCCGGTGATCCCTAAAAACAACGGCGGGGAATTGCAAATGATCACATCCGTCGGCTTCGCTTTCACAAGCAATGAATAAAACGAACTGAACGTAAATGAAAAATACGAAGCAAGTCGCTTCCAAAAGCTCCCCTTTGGCGACGGATAAATCCATGTCCGATGAACGGGAATGCCGTCCCATTGTTCAAACAAATAAAACAGGCCGCGGTATGGCTCCGGGATCACGCCGTGCGGATGATGCGGGAATGCCGTGAGCACTTCCACTTGATGCCCCCGTTTGATCAGTTCTTTGCTCACCTCATACACACGAATTTGCGGTGCGCCCGTTTCCGGTGGGAAGTGTTGGCATAGGTAAATGATCCTCATCGTCCGCTCCCCACCACTTTCCCCCACAATCGCCAACAAACGTTCCGTTTCGAGCGCCAAGAGGTGAGCGCAAACGAGGCGTGGAAAACGGGCAACGCCCCCCTGACATCGTTCCGCTGTCCTTGGATGTATAGTCGTTGCCGCAAGCCAACGGCCATCATGAGCTTGCCAACGTAAAGCCGCCGGCTTCGCGTCCTAGCCGCCGCTTTCGGCAACCAACGAGCACCAACCGCACCGGCTGACATGACGGTTTTGTTCCTCATCGACTCCCTCCACCGCCTTTCAACGTTTGTTCATACAAGCGGATCATGCGCATCGCATTTTCCGTCCAATCGTAATGTTCATGAACATGGTTGACGCCGTTTTCCCCCATTCGTTGCCGCAGCCTCTCATCAAGCAACAGCCGTTTGAACGCCTCCGCTAGCTTTTCCGGACTGTTTTTCGGCACAATCAACCCCGTTGTTCCCTCACGGACGACTTCCGGCAACCCACCGACGTTGGAGACGACAACGGGAACGCCGCACGCCATCGCCTCGACGGCGGCAACGCCAAAACTTTCGCTGTCTTCCGTCGAAGGCACGGCGAAAATATCCATTTGATTGATGTACAGTGGCACTTGTTCGTTCGGAACTTTGCCGACAAACGTCGTCACGGATTGGATGCCGAGGTGGGCACACAGCTCCTCGTATTCACTTCGCTGCGGTCCATCGCCGACGATCAACAGCTCCGTTTGTGGATGCCGCTCGTGCACAACGGCAAACGCTCGAATCAAATCAGCGATCCCGTACTTGTCCGAAAGAGCTTTCACTGTGCCGATCGTCACGGTCCGTTTCGGCTGTTTCGGCAATGGTTTGAAGCGGGCGACATCCACCCCAAACGGCGTCACCTCGATCGGTTTGTCCGTATACTTTCCGGTTTCTTTCGCCATCACATAACTTGTCGAACAAATGACATCCGCTCGCTGCAATGTATATTCAAGCATCCGTCGGTTCCAGCGATTGGCATTCGGAAACTGATACACATCGCGCCCCCAGACGGAGACGTAAAATGGATGATACCCCGCAAGCGCCCCGATCAACCCGTAGCTGGAGGCATAATGAGCGTGCAAAATATCTGGTTGAAACGAAGCGAGCAGGCGCTTTAGCGCAAAGACAGTGGAAAAATACGACAACTTCCCCGGCAGCCATTTCGGCAGCACGACTGTCTCGACTTCTTTCGCTTGCTCCGGTCCGTAATGGTCTTTAAACGTCACGACTTTCACGTCGATGCCTTGCGTGTGGTAAAAGCGGGCCCACTTATGCGTATGGATCGATTTGCTCGGAGCCAATAAGGCGACTTTCATCGGAGGCCCCCCACCAACGTTTCTTTCACCTTTTCCACTCTCGCTTCCCATGAATGTTTCGCCATAAACGTCTGCGCAATGCGCAAGCGGCACTCCTCGAGCATGTCCGCCATCTTGGCGATCGCTTCTGCCATCGACGACGGGTTGTCGTCGCAAATGACGCCATACCCATCCGCTTCAATCAATCGCTTTTGCGCCGAACAAGCGGTGGCAACAATCGGCAGGCCGCTCGACAGATAGTCGACCAGTTTGACGGGAACGGAAAAATCATTGTACTCGCTCCGCCGCCGCGGGATGAAGGCGAAATCCATCTCCGCATACAAACGGTCGAGCGCTTCGCCGCTGACGTGCTCGACGCGCACTTGCAAAGCGGCAAGCTCTTCTTTCACCACAAGCGGCTGCCGCTCGTACTCGTCTTTTCGGCAGACGACGGTGAGCGAAACAAGCGGCTCACGGCGGTTGGCTAGGCGAATCGCCTCAAGCAGGAGCGGAAGCCCGTAGTCGGCATTGTTGATGCCGCCGACATAAATGGCATTCAACGGCTGTTTTGCCGTCTTGGACCGCTGAAACGGCTTTTGCTTCCCTCCCGGCGGCAAATCGGCCATCGGGCGGCGGATCGCGACGTATGTTCCCATTTCCAGGCTCGGCAAAAAGATGACATCGCAGTACCGCTCATAAAACCGTTCTTCCCAACGGTATATCATTTGCATGGCCGCTTTTTTCCAGCCGCGGAGCGGATACAAATCAGGAAACTTCCAATAGACGTCGCGGTAAAAGACGCCAATGGGAACGTTGCGGCCTTTCAGGTAGCGGAGCACATCGCGATCGACGAACGGACGCTGCGGCCGGTGTCCCGGGTCAGTGAGCCAAAGCGGAATCGTCTGGTTTTCCATATAGCAAAACAAGACATCATCGAGCTTGCCTTGGCTGCGGAGCTCTTGAAATTGCTTTTCCCGCTCGGCGGACGTGCCAGCGATCAGAAGAACGTCCACTCCCTCCTTCGCTCCCCAACGCAAAAACGCCTGATGCATTTCATACGGCCGCAGCTTGGACCCGCTGTTTCGTTCCGCGGCGAGTGAAAACGGGTAATAAATCAATACGGTTTTCATCATTCATCCCTCATCCGTGATTCGCCTTTTCGCTGCAAACCATGCCCGTAAGTCCCCCTGCACCCGCAGCCATAGCGCCATACCGCCAAACAACGCCACGATCAGCACCCAAGTCGGATTAAACAAAAAATCGGTGAACCCACCGACAAGGGTGCGGGGGATGTTAATGGAAAAATACACGAACAAGCTTAAAAACAAAGGATTTTTCGGAAGACGTAGAAACCCAATGTACAACAGCTGCGTCACAACGCCGACATAGAGCGTGCCGACGACGATTCCCACATAGCCGAAGTTCGCATACGCCTCAGCGACAAAAAGCGTGTTGAGCACTCCTCCTGTCCCGTCTTCGATCCGCTCCGGGAATACGTGCGCCATCACGAGGCGGGCGGAGCGAACATTCTCAACATCAAACAAGTTGGTCAAAAAGGATGGGAGACTTTTCCCATAAAGAAACGGCAGCGCTTCGCCGAACATGTTCAAATGCAGAAACGTCGGCGCGATTTGCGCGAAAATCATACGGCCAATAGGACCTTTATTATAAGACAAAAACGTGTCAATGTCCCGCACCCCTTGGATGACCATGTACATGCCGATGAGCACGAGCGCCCCGACCCCACCGCAGAGCGCTAGTTTCCCCGCCGATAGCTTTGTTTTTCCCACATAAATGCGCAGGAGCAAAAACATCATTACATAAAAGAAAATCGGTGATTTCGCCAAATCATACACATTGACGAATACCGCTCCGACGAGCAGGCCAAGAAACAACAACTTCCACCGCCATTCGTTTGTGAGCACGGCAAACAAATAGGCGGCCAATGATAACAGCGGCGTAAGCGTAATGGCAAAAATATTGCGGAACAGCACATTTCCGGCAAAATGACGCGATGCCTCAATGCGCAACGCCGCCAAGCTTTCGTCTGTCCCAGTAAATAGCGCGAACACTGGAATCGTCGGCGTTTTCCAAATCATGTACGCAATGGCGGCAAAACTGAGCAGGGACAGGGCCAAAAACGAATAAAACACTTGATTGCCTGTCGCTCCGGTCAGCGGGGAAAGCGGCTTGCGCATATAAGCGCGAAACTCCTGCCTAGCTTCAAATCCGAACAGCCTAGAAACGACCACCATCGACAACGGGAACAGAATCATAACGAAGCTGACGACGAAAAACCCGATCTGCCGGTATTCTTCGGGCCGAAACAATTTGCGAATCATGTAGTAATGATCGATTCCTAATGCGATCAGCAACGCGCCAATGAAGCTCGACAGAAGAAACGAGTAATAGTACACCATCGACACTAGGTTCGGCGCCGTCAATGAAAGCGTCCCCGCTGCATAGCGAAACATCAAGGTGGAGGCGACAAAAACGATCAACCAGATCAACACGTCCAACATGCCGACGCACCCTTATCGCTGCCCGATCGCCGCCACGATTTTCTCCGCCGCATGTCCATCGCCAAAGACGTCCGCATAAACGGGGGCGACTTCCCTGCGAACCGCCGCGACGATCTTCTCGCGATCCGTGCCGGTTAAGATGTTCGCTCCCCCTTCGAGCGTTTCCACCCATTCGGTTTGTTCGCGCACCGTTACGCAAGGCACGCGTAGGAAATAGGCTTCCTTTTGCACGCCGCCTGAATCGGTGATGATTTTTTTCGCGCCGCTCTCCAGCCTCAGCATGTCCAAATAACCGACCGGATCGATCAGCCGAAGCCCGGGGATCGTTGAGACGTCCAACCCGTATTCTTCCAACTTATGCCGCGTCCGCGGATGAATCGGCCACACTTTCGTGCCGTCGATGTCCGCAAAGGCAGCCAAAATGGCTTTCAATTTGTCGGGGTCATCGGTATTTTCCGCTCGGTGAATGGTGATCAAGTAGTAGGATTGTTCGGCCAGCGACAAATCAGCCAAAATCGTCGATTGGCGCTGTGCGAGCGCTTTGTTGTACAAAATGGCGTCATACATGACGTCGCCGACATTCCAGACGTTTCGCGTAATGTTTTCTTTGCGTAAATTTTCCACGGCTGTCTCCGTTGGGCAAAATAAGAACTCAGAGACATGATCGGTCATAATGCGGTTGATTTCTTCCGGCATCTGCTTGTTGAAGCTGCGCAGTCCGGCTTCGACATGGATGACGGGAATATGGAGCTTCGCCGCGACAAGAGCGCCCGCGAGCGTCGAGTTGGTATCGCCATAGACGAGCACATAATCCGGTTTTTCCTTCAGAACGATTTCCTCAATTTTGATGAGCATTTCCCCTGTTTGCTTTCCATGGCTGCCTGAGCCTACCCCAAGATAGTAGTCAGGCGTCGGAATGTTCAACTCCTCAAAAAAAATGGCCGACATATTGGGGTCATAGTGTTGCCCAGTATGGATCAGCACTTCGGTATATTGTTTTCGCAAGACGCGCGAGACGGGGGCAGCCTTGATAAACTGCGGTCTGGCGCCCAACACGGTGGCAATTTTCATCTGAAACACCTCCTAGACGGTTGGTGAAAAACATTGGTTTCCTTTAGTTGACGAAAAAAGTTTGCATTGTTGCAAGGCTTTTCTATTTGAGAAACAATGCTGGGAAGCAGTTGCGCGAGTAAATCACCGGCCTTCTAGATCAGATGACCGATTATCAAGTATTTTGCACATTTTCTCCCTCGATCGTGCGCACCGGACGCCGCAAATCACGATCAACCCGGGTGGCAAACAGCATGGCGGCAAACAAGCCCCAACCAGCGAGCACCCAACCGTCAGCAAGCGGCGCCTGCTGGACATAGACGATGACGATGAGGGCGAGCAAGGTAGCGACCAAAATAAAATTCATCTTTTTCCATGACACCGGCACGGGATACACTTGCTGGCTTTTGCGAAAAATGAAAACCACAGCAATCAGATATGTGATCAGGCTGGCTGCAACCGCCCCCCAGCTGAGCCAAAGCGGCACCAAAACGGCGTTCAACCCAAGGTGAAGAAGCGCTGCTAACGTGAACACTCGTGAAATATAGCCGGTTTCCTTTGTCAAAAATAAACCGGTGGACAAAATCAAATAATAAAAATTTAAAAAGGTCACGGCCGACAAAAACGGGATATAAACGGAGGCTTCCCGATATTCCGGCTTGAAAAACGCCTCGACCAGCCACGGACTTACCGTCGCGATCGCCACCAAACCTACGGCTCCGATGACAAGAAGCGCCATATACACTTTCGCAAACAGCTCACGGTGTCCAGGGCGATCTTTCATCGACATCGAATACGGCCGCCAAGCCATTTGCACCCCGCTCGTAATCAAGGTAATCACCGTCGCCAACCGTAAGGCTACCCCAAATACTCCCACTTCCTCCAATGAGGCAAAATGTTTGAGAAACAATGTGCTGACATTGGCGATCGCCCAAAAGGCGAGCGAAGTCGGCACAAGCGGCGCCCCGTAAGCTAAAAGCTGCTTGACTACATCCCAACGCACACGCCACACCATGTACTTTACCGTGAAGTGAAGCATCAACAAAAAGACGAGTGCGCTGCTGACTAGGCGGCCCATCAGCAATCCTTCGGGAGTGGCCGCCAACCAACGGAGTGCCGCGTACGACAGCACAGCGACCAGCGACATCTTCACCAACGTCCAGATGACGACCGATTTCGTCCGAAATTCAAAGCGCATGACCGTTGTCGCTACAACGAAAATCGTATCAAGCAACAAGGTCATAAGACTCAGATACAACAAATCGACATCGCCAGGCTCATCCAACAGGGCATGCGCTATCCATGGTCCAGCCACCACGACAGGGAGAAACAAGAGAGCGACTATGAACAGCCGAACATACATGACATTCCGCACATACAAAAGGCGCTTCTCTTTGTCATCGGTATCATAATAATAAAAAGAGAGCGCCGAATCCGTTCCAAAAATGACGAGAAACGTCAGCATCGACGTCCATTGGTCAATCAAGTAGACCGCTCCGTACTGCGCCTTGGACAAATAGCTTGTATAAACTGGCAGCATCAAAAACGCGATCAGCTTCGTGCCGACGTTCATAAACGCGTAAAGGAGCGAATCCGCTCCTAAACGCTTGAATGCTGCGAACAATTTACAACAACTCCCGCTCGTCCACCATTTTGCTGAAACGGGCCGGGAATCCTTTGACAACGGTTTTCGGCTCCGTATCTTTTGTTACGAGCGCTCCGGCGGCAACGAACGTTTCTTCCGCCACCGTCACGCCCGGCAGCAAAATCGCGCCGCCGCCAACACGCGCCCCGCGCTTGATGGTCGCTCCTTTGATTTTCGCAAATCGCTCCTCCGTCCGCCCCATGTAGTTGTCGTTGGTCGTCGTGACGCACGGGGCGATGAACACATGATCTTCGAGCGTCGTGTACGCCGTGATGTAGGAGTTCGACTGGATTTTCGTCCGATCGCCGATTTGGACGTGGTTTTCGACGCACACCCCGCGCCCGACGATCACATATTGACCGATGTGTACGTTTTCGCGCACGCTCGCCAAATCCGCGATCAATGTGTAGGCGCCGATCGTCGCGCCTTGATAGATGACAGCGTTGGCGCCGATCGTGCAATGGTCGCCAATGACAAGCGGCGGCAGCTCACCGGACAGCTTGACGGTGCTCGTTTTCGCCGGCTTCGGCGGTTTGCCGAGCACCGCGCCGTCGGCGATCGTCACGCCGTCCCCAATGACCGTTCCTTCGTGAATCGTGACGCGATGGCCGATTTTAACGTCATTCCCGATTTTTACATTCGCCTCGATGACAGTGAAATGGCCGATTTCGACACGTTCACCGCAAACAACAGAGGGATCGACAATATGCATCGTTTCGTCTCCTTCGCTTACAATTTGACGTATTTGGTTGGTTTCGACACATCGTTCATGGCGTTGCGTGTGTCAAACACGACGCGGCTGTGACGAGCGACCATTTCATAGTCGATGTTGGAATGGTCGGTCGCAATCAAGACAAGATCCGACTTCTCCAGCAATTCCGGCGTCAGCTCGACCGTTTTCACCACCCGATTGCACGCCCGGAACGACGGAACATACGGGTCGACGACCGCAAACTCCGCTCCGTATTGCTCGAGCAGCTCGACGATTTTCAACACTGGCGATTCGCGCACATCATCAATGTCTTTTTTATAGGCGACGCCGAGCACCGTCACTTTCGAACCGCGCAGCGCCTTCCCTTCTTCGTTCAAAATGAGCATCGCGCGGTTGACGACATATTCCGGCATGGCGTTGTTGATTTCGCCAGCCAGCTCGATCAAGCGCGTATGGTAGTTGTATTCGCGCGCTTTCCATGTCAAATAAAACGGGTCGATCGGAATGCAGTGGCCGCCAAGCCCCGGTCCCGGATAAAACGCCATAAATCCATACGGCTTCGTTTTCGCTGCATCGATGACTTCCCAGACATCAATGCCCATCCGTTCGCACAAAATGGCCATTTCGTTCGCCAACGCGATGTTGATATGGCGGAACGTGTTTTCAAAAATTTTCTCCATTTCTGCCACCGCTGGACTCGACACTTCATGGACATCGCCTTCAAGCACGGCTCGATACATCGCCGCCGCCACTTTCGTGCACGTCTTTGTCACGCCGCCGACGACTTTCGGCGTGTTTTTCGTCTTAAACTGCTTGTTGCCCGGGTCCACCCGCTCCGGCGAATAGGCGACAAACACCGTTTCCCCGACGACAAGTCCTTTTTGCTCCAGCGCCGGCTTTACAATTTCTTCCGTCGTCCCTGGATAGGTGGTCGATTCCAAAACGACGAGCATCCCCTCATGGGCATATTTCGCGATTTCCTTCGCCGAGTTTTCGACGTACGACGTATCCGGCTGATGATGCTCATCAAGCGGGGTCGGCACCGCGATCGCCACCGCATCGACTTCCGCGATCCGGGCGTAATCGGTCGTCGCTACCAGCCGCCCTTGTTTGACCATTTCATGCAGATCTTCATCAACGACATCGCCAATGTAGTTGATGCCATTGTTCACTTGATCGACGCGGCTTTGTTGGATGTCAAAGCCGATGACATGAAACCCTGCTTTTGCTTTTTCGACTGCCAGCGGCAGCCCGACGTAGCCAAGCCCAACCACGCCGATCACCGCGTCGCGTTTCTCAAACTTTTGCAACAGCCGTTCCGCGCAGTTCATTCTTCTCATTCCTTTCTTACTGAGATAATTGCACTCTTGCCCCGGTTTCCGCCGAACGCAAAATGGCTTCGATCAGCCGAACAGGAGCCAGTCCGTCCCAACCATTGACGATCGGCTCGCGGTTTTCGCGAATCGCTTGCACCATATCTTCAATGATCCATTGGTGCCCTGACTTGCCAAACGGGTCGGCGTTGATCTCATCGATGAGCTTGGCTCGCTCTTCCTCACTGACGCCTTCCGCTTCCCACGTTTCGATAAAGTTCGCCGTCCGGCCACCGATTTTCACTGATGCCGTTTCGCCGAAAATGGCGATCGATTCCTCTAAGTTTTGCGGGTAAATCGTCGTCGCTGCTTCGATAACGCCAAGCGCTCCGCTTTCAAACTCCACGACCGCCGCCGCGACGTCTTCCGTCTCAATCTTGCGCAGACGAGTCGCCGCCATCGCTTGCACCGCCTTGACCGGCCCCATCAACCAAAGCAGCAAATCCAAGTTGTGAATCGCTTGGTTCATCAAAACGCCGCCATCGAACGCTTTCGTCCCTCGCCACGCCGCCTGATCGTAATAGGCTTGATTTCGATTCCAGCGCACCGTGGCGTTCGCGTGGCTCAGTTTTCCGAACATCCCGCGCTCCATCGCCTCTTTCAGCTTCCGAATGGCCGGACGGAAGCGGTTCGGATGAACGACCGCGAGCTTCACGCCGTATTCTTTCGCCGCCTTGATCATCTCTTCAGCATCGTTCGTGCAGAGCGCCATCGGCTTTTCCACAATGATATGACGGCGATAACGGGCCGCTAACCTCGTCAACGGCGCATGCAATCCGGACGGAACACAAATGTTGACAACATCGATCTGTTCGTTTTCCTTCAACATCGTCTCCATATCAGTGTAAACCGGAACCCCCGATACATCGCTCAGCCGCTCCGGGTTCGTGTCGCACACGGCCGCCAGCTCAGCGCCGTCCGCCTTTTCAATAGCATCGATATGTTTTTTCGCGATATGTCCCATGCCGACAATAGCAAAACGGATCATGAAGAATAGTACCTCCTCGCGTCCAATACATACTTCCAAAGCGTCAGCCAAACAACCGTCAAAAACAGGCCGAGGACAAGGCCGATCGCCGCAAGCTGCCCGGTATACGTGTTCGATTTCCCCACCGTTTCCGACAATACGGCCGGTTTTTCGTAAAAGACAAGATTGCCGCGGATGCGATTGACGCGCTCCATCACTTCGGTCAAATTGTTTTCCGACTCAACCAACAAGTCACTGATGTCATCAAGCTGTTCCGGATTCAAGCGGCCCGACTGGACTTGTTTGCTATAATAATCAACTTTTTGCTGCAATGCGCGCTCACGCTCTTCCAACGCATGCAAGTATTTCGTGGTGACATCAATCCGCTCTTGTGAATGGCGCTCAAGCTCCCGGCTGTATTCGGACACTACATGCTTCAATTCCCGGCTCACCGCTTGTTCATTGTCGCCTTTGACCTTGATTTGTACGTACTGTTCTTCAGGAACGACGATGTCCAAGTTTTTCGCCTCAGGAAACTTCGCTTCTATATTTTTCGGATCCGTTAACTCTTTTACGTCAATTGATCCGGTAAACACGACAGCTTTCCCCGTATACTTCTCCCCCAGCAACAAAAGCCTTCCTGCGATGACGGTCAACACGATCGTCGCAAGCGGAATGAGAAGAAACCACCATTTTCGCTGCCAAAAAAAGCGCAAATATTCGTATAGCACAAACGGTCGTTTTTCCGCCGTCAATCCGGCCACCATCCCTTATCATAAAATAACAAAGTGTTGTGAACAAAACAAACGATCCAACGCCAAAGAAAACGCCATCGCTGTATGCAAGTGACGTTTCCTTTGACAGGTTGGACGATCAAACGAAATGACGGTAAAATTCTGCGATTTTCTCCACGACGTATCGTTGCTGCTCCTCTTTCAGCTCTGGGAACATCGGGAGCGACAGCGCTTCTTTCGCTGCTTTTTCCGCCTCCGGCAACAGCCCTTCCTTATACCCGAGCGAAGCAAACACCGGCTGCAGATGCAACGGCAGCGGATAGTACACCATCGTCGCGATCCCCTGTTCTTTCAAAAACGCCTGCAGCTCGTCGCGCTTCGGCACGCGAATCGTGTATTGATGGAACACATGATAGCACCCCTCGACCTCTTTCGGCGTCACGACAAGGTCGCCGACCGCCTCCTGCAGCAGGCGCGTATACGTCGCCGCATGCTGGCGCCGCTGTTCCGTCCAACGATCCAGATGCGGGAATTTGACGCTTAAAATCGCCGCTTGCATCTCATCGAGACGGCTGTTGTAGCCAAGCACATGATGGTAATATTTCGGCTTGCTGCCATGAACGCGGATCACCCTGCATTTTTCCGCCAATTCATCATCGTTCGTAATGATCATGCCGCCATCCCCGTAGGCGCCCAAGTTTTTCGTCGGGAAGAAGCTGTACGTCGCCGCTGTCCCCAGCTCGCCAACGCACTTCCCGTGGTATTTGGCGCCGATGGCCTGGGCGGCGTCCTCAATGACAACCAACCCATGACGTTTGGCAATCGCAGCGATCGCCTCCATATCCGCCATTTGCCCGTATAAATGCACCGGGATGATGGCTTTCGTTTTCTCTGTTACCGCAGCTTCGATTTGTCTAGGGTCGATGTTGAACGTCACCGGATCGATATCGACAAACACCGGTTTGGCGCCAAGCCGCACGATGGCTCCAGCCGTCGCAAAAAACGTGAACGATGTGGTAATGACTTCGTCCCCTGGCCCGACGCCGGCTGCTTGCAAAGCAATATGTATCGCATCGCTTCCGTTGCCGCAGCCGATTCCGTGTTTCGCCCGGCTGTAGGCGGCAATTTCCGCTTCCATTTTCTTTACATAGTCCCCTAAAATAAAGCGGGAAGAACGCATCACCTCGTCCAATACACGCAAAATCTCCGGCTTCAATTGTTCATACTGTTCGCTCAAATCCAACATAGGCACGTTCATCGCAAGTTCCTCCAAATCCAAAAAATATATCGAATAAACATGTTTAGTTTATCACATTTGTGACAATATATAATGACAGTTTTGTGGCAATCTTGGCCTTGTCGTAAAAAATCAGCGATAGAATTGTATAAACTGCATAAACAACGAAAAAGAAGGGTATAATTTTCCAAAGACGGGCAATTCCTGAAAAAAGCCGTTTGTCCTTTTCTATGACACAAACGGCCCCTTTGCTATTTATTTATCGGTCATTTCCGTATACTTTTCGGGTCCCCCGAAGCAACTTGCGAATAAAAGTCATAAACGGCTTGTACTGATCATTGACCAAGCCGATCAGCTCAGCCAGCAGCTCCCCGAAGACGATCAAGGCAAAAACGATGAGAATGGACTGCCATAACGTCGAGGCGGAGAACAAAATAGCGCTGACTGCGAACATCAAACCGAACGCATAAATCAACAAGACCGTGTTGCGGTGCGAAAACCCGAGAGCGAGCAACCGATGATGGAGATGCGACTTATCGGGCGCCGAGATCGGCCGCTTGTTCACGATGCGGCGGATAATAGCAAACGTCGTATCGAAAATCGGCACGCCCAAAATGATCACCGGAACGACGAAGCTGAAGAGCGTCACGCTTTTGTAAAGGCCTAGCACCGACAGAACGGAAATGGCATAACCTAAAAACAACGCACCGGTATCCCCCATGAAAATTTTCGCTGGGTGGAAGTTGTAAAACAAGAAAGCGATGACGCTGCCTAGGATGATCAAACAAAGGGTGAAAATGAGCGTTTTGCCCGCCATGCCCGCCATGACGGCAATGGCCGCAATCCCAATGGCGGAAATGCCCGCGGACAATCCATCCAACCCATCGATCAAGTTGATGGCGTTCGTGATCGCCACAATCCAAAATATCGTAATCGGGTAGCTCCACAGTCCCAACTCAAAGGTGCCGACAAACGGGACGGTCAAAAGATCGACCTTCAGTCCGGAAGCGACAACAACGAACGCCGCCAACAACTGTCCGGCCAGCTTCACCTTGGGAGACAGCTCGTACAAATCGTCAAGCACCCCAACGAGGACAATGATGATGGCCCCAATTGTTATCCCGGTTACTTGTTCTTTGTACACCCCACCGACAAAATAGCCGACGGCCACACCAACAAAAATAGCCAATCCGCCAAGCCTTGGCATGACTTTTGTGTGCACTTTCCTCCCGTTTGGCCGATCAACCGCGCCCATTTTGATAGCGAGCTTGATCACAAACGGGGTGATGACCAATACCGCAATAAACGAAGCCAAACATGCGAAAAATGCTTCCGTATTCATGTGCAATCACCTTGGCCTTATAAAAAATCGGAGAAACACACATCATCTTTATGTTACCATATACGATGAGTAAATCAATCTTTTTTTACACCACTTTTTGTCCCCAAGGATGGAAAATTTCTTTTTCCCTTCCTTTTGTGAAACTCCGAACACCAACTCGACGAATCATTCCACATTTTACATTTTGCCTCAAAAACGAACGCATTGTGTTATAATTAGGTTTTAGAGCACTTGGTGTGAATCATGCCTGTCTAGGAGAGGAATGGACAATATGTTGACAAAAGTAAAGCAACTATTTGACGAAAGCGCTCGAGAAGTACAGCGTCTTGCTAAACTGGTGGCGCAAGTCAATGAATGGGAGCCCACCATTTCTTCGCTCAGCGACGAACAACTGCGTCAAAAAACGGTCGCCTTCAAAGAACGGCTCGAAAGCGGCGAGACGCTCGACGACATAAAAACCGAGGCGTTTGCCGTCGTCCGGGAAGCGGCCCGGCGCGTGCTCGGGCTGCGCCATTACGACGTGCAACTGATGGGCGGATTGGCGATGCATGAAGGAAACATCGCCGAAATGCAGACCGGGGAAGGAAAGACGCTGGCAGCCACTTTGCCAAGCTACTTGCACGCCCTCCTTGGGAAAGGCGTCCACATTATTACAGCCAACGAATATTTAGCGCGCCGCGACTGCGAACAAATGGGCCGTGTGTTCCGCTTCCTCGGCTTAACCGTCGGCCTGAATGTGTCGCAAATGACGGCGAGCGAAAAAAAAGAAGCGTATGCGGCTGATATCACCTACGGCACCGGCACCGAGTTTGGCTTTGATTATTTGCGCGACAACATGGTGTACCGCCTCGAAGATAAAGTGCAGCGCCCGCTGTATTACGCCATTATCGATGAAATTGACAGCATTTTAATCGACGAAGCGCGCACCCCGCTCATCATCGCCAACAAATCGGGCATCGGGGCCGAACTGTTCCCGATTATGGCGCGGATCGTCTGCACCTTTCAAGAAGGAAACGATTATGAGCGCTCACTCGAGACAAAGCAAATTTTTCTCACGGAAGAAGGAGCGCAAAAACTTGAACGGGCGTTTGGCATCGACAACCTATACGACTGGGAGCATCACGTGCTGCTTCACCATGCGATGCAATCGCTGCGCGCTTGGTTTATCATGCGGCGAGATGTCGATTACATCGTCAAAAACGGCAAAGTCATGATCGTTGACCCGTTCACCGGTCGGGTGATGGAAGGACGCTCATTCAGCGATGGTCTGCATCAAGCGATCGAGGCGAAAGAAGGCGTGGACATCACCGAAGAAAACGACATCCAAGCAACGATTACGATCCAAAACTATTTTCGGATGTATGAAAAGCTAGCCGGGATGACGGGCAGCGCTACGCCGTCGAAAGAAGAATTTTGGCAAACGTACCGGCTGCGCGTGATCGCAATTCCGACAAACCGTCCATCCCGCCGCACCGACCGGGACGACCTCGTCTACCAGACACATGAGGCAAAAGTGCGGAAAATTGTTGACGAAGTAAAGAAAATGAATGCCATCGGCCGCCCCGTTCTCATCGGCACGACGTCAGTCGCTCAGTCGGAACGGTTATCAGCGGAGTTTGCCAAAGCAGACATCCCTCACCACCTGCTCAATGCCAAAACGGAGGAGGAAGAGGCGCGCATCATCGCGACCGCCGGGCAGAAAGGGCAAGTGATGATCGCCACCAATATGGCCGGGCGCGGAACGGATATTTTGCTTGGGGAAGGCGTCAAGGAACTGGGCGGGCTGCACATCATCGGCACAGAGCGACATGAAAGCCATCGCATTGATATGCAGCTGCGCGGCCGCGCAGGACGCCAAGGGGATCCGGGGTCTTCCCAGTTTATCATTTCGCTGGAGGATGATTTATTTCGGTTGTACGATCAAGAGGAACTGGAAAAATGGCGAAGCAAAGTCAAGACGGATGACACCGGGCTCATTGTGTCGCCTGACCCGATCAAGTTCGTCCAAAAAGTGCAAACAACGATCGAAAACGCCCATTATTCGGCGCGATTGCATTTATTGAAATTGGACACCGTGATCGACCAACAAAGCAAAGTCATCTACCATATGCGTGATCGCGCCTTGGCGCTGAAACAGGCAGAGGTGTTGTCCGAGCTCCTTCGGCACATCCATCGCTATATCACGCAAACGATCGACCGTTACTGTCCGGAAAACGTCTTTTTTGAAGAGTGGAACATCGAAGGATTGCACAACGAGCTGCGCCTTGCCTTTTTCCGGTTTGCTTATCTGATTGATGATCTGCGCCATAAGCAAAAAGAAGAAATCGCCCGGCTCGTTTGGGACGAATACCAATCGCTTGAAGCAGCACTCACCGATCTTCCGTGCGACGAAGAACAAACCATGCGGCTTAAGCATTTGATGGTTGAAACCATCGATGCCCACTGGATTCGCCACTTAAATCAACTGAATGTATTAAAAGAGGGCATTCATTTGCGCAGCTATGGCCAAGAGGATCCGTACCGCGCCTTTGAAATGGACGCTTATCGCGAATTCGTCGCGCTCCAGCAAGCGATCGACGCCGGCGTCTCCATCGCCGCCATGAACTATTTGAAAAGCCAGTTTGTCATTGATGACGAAGCGGCCGCCGCCGCGAACCAGCCATAACGCGGCGCAGCACGCCGCCCCGTAAAGGAGGGGGTTCGATGATTTTTCGAAAAAAACAACGCACGCAACCGGAGGCCGAGCTGCCGGCACAACATGTCGAACAGCCGGAGGTCGGAACGAAAACAACGCTGTCGTTTCATCCGGACTGGCAGCTGTCTCCAGAAGAAACGTACGTCTATCGCTTTTACCACGAACAGCTGCCGCCGCTTCAGCCAAACCAAATTTCCATTTCGGGCGTCAAGCTGGTCGAATACAATGATGGATTTGTCGCTGTCGCCATGTTGCGCAATACGCTGCCGAAACCGGTCCGCTTTGAACGAATTCGCCTGTTGCTGCTTGGCGAGGATGGCACAGCGATCGCCCGCAAAGAGTTTGATATGAGCGCTTTCGGCGAACTGCCGCCGATGACAGCCCGTCCGTGGCGGTTCTTGTTCGCCGCCGAGGACAAGCTCGTCGACCAGTTGCCTAAAGGCGGATGGAAGGTCGCCTTTGAACTGCCCCCACAGCACCGGCTCGAGCTGGAGGAAAGCTGGGAGCAGTCGCTGTCGGTCGAACAGCGCCAACAGCTGCAAGCCCTTGTCGACTCGGTTCCGCCTCCTGCTCGCGGGGAAGTGAACTTCATGGGCATTGAAGCGAAACAGCTGCCTTCCGGCGAGCTAGCCGTCACGCTGCTCATTCGCAACGGCAGCGACCAGCAGATCCGTTTTGAACAAATCCCGCTTGAAGTGCGGGATCATGCTGGCGACATCGTCGCTCGCGGATTGTTTGCCTGCCATCTGGAAGTGAAAGCCCACACCAGCAAACCATGGACGTTCCTCTTCCCGCCGGAATTGCTGCGCAAAGCAGAACCGGATTGGACGTCTTGGAAGGTGGCGATCCCATCCCCCCCAGCACAGAGCGAAAGGCAAGAAACGCAATCAAGCGAGGAGTAACCGGCAAAAAGCTGGCCCCCATGGTCGCCAAACGACCGATGGAGGCCAGCTTTCTTTGCACCGTTCCATTCAAAACGGCCGCGCTCCCGTTGTCCGCTGAGCCTTAGACGTAACAGCCGAACGTTGCATCATCAAGAACGACGGCTATCCAACCCATCTCGACGGGAGGGCCTTATTTCGTAGTTTGAATCTCCATGTAAGCACCTTTTTTCATTACCACGCCGTCTTTGCTTTTCAACACCGGCGGAATGACCAATAAATAGCTCTGCCCTTTGGCCAACCTCGCTCCCGGTTTGATCACCAACTCCGTCCCCCGACGGATTTGCGCCGTCACCGCTGCTTCCTGTCCGCCTAATTGATACAATTTCACCCCGCTTACCCCGGTATTGGCGAGCGGACGAGAGAAGCGGACGACAAACGTCTTATCGACCGGCGCATTGCGCAGCTTGCCGAGCGACTGATACCCTTTCAGCTGACCAATCAGCAAATCGCGGTGAGCGGCGTACAGCTCTTTCCCAACGACCGTCGGCACATCCGGCTTCACCCCAACATGGTGAATCGGCGTCCCTTTTGGCGAGAAAAAGTGGGCGACGGTCAACTTCAACACACTGCCGTCCGACAGCTCAAACATTTCTTGCATCGATCCTTTGCCAAACGTCCGCTGTCCGTACAAAACAGCCGCCTTTTGCTCCTTCACCGCCGCCGCCAACATTTCCGACGCGCTCGCGCTCGACGCATTGACAAGCAACCGGATCGGCCCCGTCATTTGCACCGGCTGTTTGACAGCAGCATACACTTCCGGGCGATTCGAACGGTCGCGCAACTGAAACGCTTGCTTCACATTTGGGAAAAAGCCGGCGATTTGCTGCGCTGTTCCGACATATCCTCCCGGATTGTTCTGAAGGTCCAAAATCCACCCTTTCACCCCGCTTAAGGAGCGGATGGCGTGTTCGATTTCACTGGGCGCTGTCTCGTCAAAACTATGTAGCTGAATATAGCCGATATTCCCTGCCAGCCGTTTGAACTCAACGTTCGGCCAGTCGATTTTTTCCCGTTTGATGGTGACACTGAAAGTTTCCTCAGTCGACGGCCGCCAAACGGTTACGGCCACCGTCGTCCCTTCTTCCCCTGCGATCAAGCTCAATACTTTTTCCGTGGTCTCATTTGTTACCGGCTGACCATCAACTGTCCGAATGACATCGCCCGGCTGCAGTCCGGCGCGGGCGGCTGGTCCATTGTCCAAGACAGACAGGATGTGAACGCCGTCCTCATCTTCCTCAATCATCACACCGATGCCAACAGACTCCATGTCAATCCACTTCAAAAATTCCTCGTATTCTTGTTTTGTCATATAAGAAGAATACGGGTCAAGCTGTTTGACAATCTCTTGCGGAGTGCTGGCTTTCAGCACTCGATCGCCTACGGGTTCAACATAATACTGACGAACCAACTCCCGCACTTCTTCGAGCACTTTCGTTGACGCCGGCGCCGCCTCCGCCGGTGGGCTCCAAGCCAAAAATGGAGCCGCAAACAACAGAAGAGCCGCCACCCATCGTTGCATCACCGTCATATTCGTCTCTCCTCTCCCGAGATGCGCCCGTTTACTCGATATCGACATCTAAGACAACCGGCGCTTTAAAATCATCGATATACACCGCCAGCTGCTTGCGCGTCGCCACATCCACCACGTTTGGCAGCCATCGGTCGCAAAGCGACAACAGCCGCTCCGCCCGCGCGATATCCCCTTCATCATACGCATCAAGCAGCTTGTCCATGGCTTTCATAATATTGATGGGATCATACGCGCGCTGCTGAACAGCCAAAGCCGGGCGTTGAAACCATCCTTCCATCTTTTCGCGCAGCGCCGCTCCCGGAACACCGCCGATGAGAATCGCCGTTTTGCGAATTTGGTATTGCAACAGGGTATAGGAATCATACACGACATCCACATCCCCCGTCCGCAGCGCCCGGTCGACGTTGGCCGTCAAGGCGCGCAATCGCTCCCCGCTTTCGACAGCGCTGATATAGGCAGAAGCCTTTTTGATTGTCTGTTCTCCGGCAGCGATCCGTTTTTCCAACTGCGCCCTTGCCGTTTGCGGACGCACGCGCGCCACTTCTGTTTTTGCCGCCTGAAAATCGCTTTTGACTTGATTGAAGAGACGGTACGGCTTGGACCATTGATTGGCTTTCATCACCCGCTCAAGTTGGGCGGCATGCTGCTCAAGCCGCTCCACATTCGGGAACGGAGCCGCTTCCGTCTGAACGGCCAACAGTGAAAAAGACAGCCAAAACACCGCCAGCCATCCGATGATGAAAAATGCTTTTCTCCGTTTTCTCCTCACGCTTTCACCTGCTATCTACCAAAATATAAAACATGTATTTCAATTTTACTGGAAAAGAAGCAAAATGAAAATAGGCCCTGAAAAAAAATTCATCGTAACCCCTTCCAAGCAAAAATAAGGCTGACTCTTCAGTCGCCTTTCCATTGACTGTCAGAGTCAGCCTAGATCAACAAAAGTGCGGCCAGTTCGTTTGCTGCTGATCTCCTTCGATTTTGCTTAGCGTCCGGTAGCGAAACGGAATGATGGCCTGCTCTGGCTTTCCCAGAAACTCTTTCGCCCATTCGAATGGAATCAAATCGAACTGCTCCTTGTTTTCGGCGATGAAATAGACACCAACAACTCTCCCTTGTTGATGGAGATCAATCGTTAAAAAAGCCGGATAATACGTGCCGTCTTGCGCTTGTAACACGGCTTTGGCTGTCACCCGTCCGCCTTCTTCCTCTTCCACATCCGGATTGGCGATTCTCTCCAACACCTTGATCGCCCATCCTTGTTTTTTATATCCTCCGACCAGCTTTGGCGGGTTTTGCCGCAACTGCTCCAACAACGTTTGTTCGTCCATCGTCAAGCTTTTGCCTCCCTTGCGGTTTGCCTATCCACATATATACAATACTTTTCAGAGAAATGCAAATGCCCCGCAGAACAGCGTGCAAGGGGTCTCGATTCATGATGATGCGATTGGAAGTTTTTTGTTTGCATAATATATATACATGCTCATTGAAAAATGAACATTTGGCTTCTCCTGCAACAAGCTTCCTCTCCCATGGCTCAGCTTGCAGGTTGAGCCACAGGATCTTTGGAGGAAATGTGCAGCGCTTAGGGTGTGCAGGATAACAGAGAGGTGAACTCTTCATGTTGCATGTATAATACATGAGCTAGCGAACGAACCGCGCCGCTCCCAGACTCATAAAGCAGACGGTGGTTCGGTCTTCCGCCACACCTTGGTGTGGCGAAGCAAGCCACAGACTTGCTTCGCCAGCCAAATATCGACAACCTCCATCAAAGATCGGTTTCTCGTCTTCATCGCGTCCTAAGAGGCTGGTGATTGAATCGTGTATAACGCTTTACAATGTTATTTCTCATTTAGAAAAACCTTGTTACATCGGTCCTGCTTTTCGCTCATTCTCCCATTGATGAAAGGAATCAGCGGTTTTTCCCCGTCCTCCTAAAAATACACGAATTCGGAAATGCGCAAAATTATACAGGGACCGTTTCTTTTATTGGTGACGAATTTTCCTTCATGAAATTCTGTCTATATAGCAATTCTTACGAGCGCCCAACATCCCTTATTCGTTCGCCGTCTTTCCAGACTGCGCATCAACGGAAAATGGCGCGAAGACCGTCGATGTAAATCACCCCGGCGTTTTTCCGCCCTGCGTCTGTTTCCATATAACGCACCGGCGTCTCCAACATGAGCGGAAGCACAACATCGCTAGGCACGGCGGCCTGCACGTATTTCCACCCCACCCAATCAACATGACGGGTAAAATCGATCCAAAAGCGCCGTCCTCTTCCGTCCCGGAGCTGGGCGCGCAGCCAATGGCCGCTTCCGTCTCCATACACCCACATACCAATCGCTTGCGGCCGTTTCGAAATCCAAATCGCTTCCTCCCGACTAGCATAGACGCCGGATGTTCCCAGCATCCCGCGGAAATCGTATGAAATTTTCAACGCCTTCGTTCCGTCTTTCGCCTTCTCCATCGTCCGCTCAACCGCCGCCCCTACAGCGTTAACGCCTGCTGCCTTCCACTTCGACTCCGTTTCAAAATCGTCAAGCACTTCTTCGCTGTCCCCGTTCTCCTGCGTCTCTTTGTACACCACAAGAAGCGCATTGGCCACCGGCCGCGGGAACCCATCAGATGGTTTGTTTTCGACCTTGAGCTGCCCGTTTGGCTGACGGACGACCAATGTCGACGATCCACCGCCATCCAGCGTCATCGCATCGACTGCGCCAAGCTCACCCATCAACTTGGCCATCTCGTTCAACGTCATGCCTTGACTATGAGCAGGCTGACGACCATCGACAACAACGAGCATGACATTTCCATCCCGATCAATGCCGACAGCGGTGCGAGGATGAGCACCGGCGATCGCAAACGACTGCACTTGCCCTCCTGCCACCAATCGATATCGACCGCCAAGCGCTTCTTTCACCCCGCTCCATTGGGGTTGGTCATACTGAAGGGAAATTTGCACCGTATCCCCCGCTTTCGCTTGCCGCAAATAGTCGCTCGCCCGTCCGTGGCCCGACAACACCAATTCCCCCGGCTGAAGCGGCTCATCTCCTTGACTCACAGCCACCTTCTTCACCGTTGCAGTGACCGTTCCATTCCCGTTCAACACCCCTTGGACGTTCGTCAACACGACTTCCGTCCCAAGAGCGTTCGTTTTCGTGGAGGCAGCGAAATACGGGGTATACAAAATCAACTGATGAGCACGCCGCGGTTTATTGATGCCGTCAATGGGATAAGGGCTTCCTTGTCCCATTTGAACTCGAATCTGGACATCCGGATTGCCGATCATCGGCTTCCCATCAGCGCCGATGCCAAAAATCGTCCGTTCCGCCGCCGGCGTCGTATTCGTCATCACGATTTCCCCACGGTGCACCATCAAATCGGTCGGTGACCCGTCCTCTTTGAAATAATCCCCATTCACTGCCGCTAACACGATTCCGTCGCGGCCATCATAGCGCTTGGCCTGCTGAAGCACCGGTTCAATGCCAAGCACTTGATCATTGGACAGCGCCGTCTCGATGGCCAACTTCTCATTCGCCGCATCGATGTCAAGCTTGTATACGTGTTGCTTGCCGCGCACGCCGACAATCTCCATTTCTTCCTTTTCTACCCCTGGCGCCACGCGCGCCAACGCTTCCTTCACCACTGTGCCCACAGCCAACTGTTTCGCTCCGTACCGTCCCGGATTGACAAGTTTAAGCTTCTCCCTCGACGGCGTTTTATACAAGACATGCCCTTTGATATTGGTGACGTAATATCCACCGCCAACCCCGTATTGGCCGCCAAGCGCTTCATCGTACGAATACACCCGGTACTGTTCTCCAGGCTCTAGCACGCGAACAAACGTCATTGTCCCATTTTCCCGTTTCCATAGATTAATCGGTTTCACGATCTCTAATTTTCCAATTTGCCCCGGCACAAGGCGCATGCCTTCCCAGTAGACGATGTTCGCCCCAGCATCCGCTTCTGTCGCTTGCAGCGCCGTCCATGCCGCCAACACCGCCCCGATCCCGATGCGGATAATGCTCTTCGCTGTTCCCACTGTTCCTCTTTTCCTCTCTTTCTATCATTTTGTTGCAATCGATTCTATTATACGACAAACTTCTACAAAAAGGAGGATTATTTTCCATTTGTTTTAAAAAACGTCCGGCAGCGCCGGAACGGCCCCTAAGAGATGGAAAACCGCGCCATTACGGAGCGTAAAATTCTTGAGAATAGTAGGGTTGATGGAATGAAGTGAACGCCACCCCGACGCCGAGGCGGGTAAAGTTCGGATATAAAAGATTTTGCCGATGTCCGAGCGAGTGCATCCACGCTTCATGGACAAAAATCGCATCGTACTGGCCGTAGGCAATGTTTTCCCCTGCGACATGATAAACGATACCGTGGCGCTTTAAACGATCATACGGCGACAATCCTTGCAAATTTGTATGAGAAAAGTAGCGGTGAACGGCCATATCTTCGCTATGCTCACGAGCAGCCGCCGCCGCTTTCGCATCCCACACGAGCGCCGGAAGCCCGTGCAAGCGGCGCGCGGCATTCGCCAAATCAAAAATTTGATATTCATAGGCCGCACGCAGTTCTTCTGTCGTCGTTCCATAAAACCCGGGCTTTTCATCCTCGAGCGCCCGATTGACGACAAGCACGCCATCCACCCGGTTGTTGTTGTACCGGTCATAAAAGAAGGTAAGGTAGCGACCGTTGACAAGATACGTGTCGTATTCCTCGCTTTGAATGTTGTAGTAAACATTCTCTTTTTGGATAAAAGAGAGCGGGCGACCATAACGGACTTTCACCGCTGTTTTCGCAGTGCCGATCCCCACTCCGTTTTTCGTTTGTACAATCGGCTGATTCGTGTACATCGCCGCCACCCGATCACGTTCATAGCTCACCATCAAAAAGTTTTTGTACCCCCCCTGATCATACGCCTCCCAATATAGGCCGTAGGCGTTTTTCGTCTTCCGCTTCGCCTTGCCGTACATCGCTTCGACCTTGGCGCGCGAGTCGCCGATCGCCACCCCATTCATCGCGACATCGGCCATGCTTGTTTTCGCCTGCTGCACGCATAAAGCAGCGACCAACTTCTCTTTTGCCGGCGTTTCATAGCGGACGCGGGCATCGTTCTTAATCGCATATCCTTGGCCGACATCGAAATAGCCGTTGCCCAACGCGTACACCCGATACACCGCTCCGCTTGGCAGCGTCTCTACCGCTTTGGTCGACAACCATAGTTCTGTCGGCGCCGCCACCGTCACCCGGCCGATTTGTCCAGGCTTCAGTTCAGCACCGGCCCACCGCACTTTCTCCGTGCCAACACGTTCTTCGCATCCCCCGGCCTTGACCATGGATGTACTCGGCACCCAAAGCCATCCGACTGCCGCCAACAGTATTCCAATTGTCAGTGTCTGCCCCCATTTCCTCAACTCCGTCCGCTCCTTCCTTCTCTTTTTCTTTCATCATAGACATCTTTCCGTCAAAAGAAAAGAGAAAAAAGAATGATTTCGAAGAAAAAGAGGGGGCTTTGGTGGCGCAAAGGTCAACATTTCGTCAAACAAGCTTCTCATCGGACTTGGCTAAGGGAAAAAGATAGGTTAAAATAAATCATCATTTATTCTTCCATTTTCATGAGAGAGGAGCACATTTTATGAACATTACGAAAAAATTTCTAGCCGTCTCAGCGCTAAGCGCTGGAATCCTTCTGTCACCGTTTCATGCCCACGATGCGCAAGCAAAAGTTTGGTGGAATGGCATGGAATTAGTACAGGGACAAATCGGCAAATTAACCATTGTAAAAGATACAGAGCTTTATAAGTTGCAAGGCGAGAAGAAAGTCTACGTCAAAACGTTAAAAGCCGGCGGAACCTACCGCATTTACACGTTTAAACCGGGCATGTTAGGTTTAGGAGGCGGATATTATGTCGATCGCGATGCTCGACGAGTAAAATACGAAACTCCGTCCAAAGCAAAACTCAATCAAGTCAAAATAGAACAGCTGTTCCGTGGAGTAAAACTGGGCATGCCCACTTCTCAAGTCAAGAAGTTGGAAACAGCGAAATTTCTACAGCGTGAAAAAGCAGATGGGACCGATACTTGGGTCTACTCTACTTCCCTCTTCGGGTATTCTACATTGCTGGTATATGGATTTGAAAATGAAAAACTCGCTTTCTACGGCTATTCATTTGATGCTGGGCAGAAGCTTGGGAAAGATCAGCTTACAGCGATTTACAATCATCTGAAACAACAGCTTATCACACTGTTCGGAAAACAATATGAACAGTCGGATTCTGATCAAGGCTATCCGCCTCGACTCGCATTTCACAAAAACGGCCTTGTGATTGCTCTTTCCTATGATGCGGACGGGTTGACGATTACGATCACGGGTGAACAATAACGTGCAAAAAGCGAGGCTGCCCTTTGATTTGGACTGC
>NZ_JPYA01000170.1 GCF_000750005.1 Geobacillus icigianus
CTGAATCCATAGGGCATGGAGGGCACACCCGGGGAACTGAAACATCTTAGTACCCGGAGGAGAAGAAAGCAAACGCGATTCCCTGAGTAGCGGCGAGCGAAACGGGAACAGCCCAAACCAAGAGGCGAGTCCTCTTGGGGTTGTAGGACCGCTCATAGGGGAGTGAGAAAGGAACGGGGTAGACGAACCGGTCTGGAACGGCCGGCCAGAGAAGGTGAGAGCCCTGTAGTCGAAACTTCGTTCCCTCCCGAGCGGCTCCTGAGTACGGCGGGACACGGGAAATCCCGTCGGAAGCAGGGAGGACCATCTCCCAAGGCTAAATACTCCCTAGTGACCGATAGCGAACCAGTACCGTGAGGGAAAGGTGAAAAGCACCCCGGAAGGGGAGTGAAAGAGAACCTGAAACCGTGTGCCTACAAGTAGTCAGAGCCCGTTCATGGGTGATGGCGTGCCTTTTGTAGAATGAACCGGCGAGTGACGATGGCGTGCGAGGTTAAGCCGGGAAGGCGGAGCCGCAGCGAAAGCGAGTCTGAACAGGGCGTGAAGTACGTCGTCGTCGACCCGAAACCAGGTGATCTACCCATGTCCAGGGTGAAGGCCGGGTAACACCGGCTGGAGGCCCGAACCCACGCACGTTGAAAAGTGCGGGGATGAGGTGTGGGTAGGGGTGAAATGCCAATCGAACTTGGAGATAGCTGGTTCTCCCCGAAATAGCTTTCGGGCTAGCCTCGGGTGTAAGAGTCTTGGAGGTAGAGCACTGATTGGGCTAGGGGCCCTCATCGGGTTACCGAACCCAGTCAAACTCCGAATGCCAACGACTTATGCCCGGGAGTCAGACTGCGAGTGATAAGATCCGTGGTCGAGAGGGAAACAGCCCAGATCGCCAGCTAAGGCCCCCAAGTGCACGTTCAGTGGAAAAGGATGTGGAGTTGCGAAGACAACCAGGATGTTGGCTTAGAAGCAGCCACCATTTAAAGAGTGCGTAATAGCTCACTGGTCGAGTGACTCTGCGCCGAAAATGTACCGGGGCTAAACGTGCCGCCGAAGCTGCGGGATGACCGTTGGTCATCGGTAGGGGAGCGTTCTAAGGGCAGAGAAGCCAGACCGGAAGGACTGGTGGAGCGCTTAGAAGTGAGAATGCCGGTATGAGTAGCGAAAACAGAGGTGAGAATCCTCTGCGCCGAAAGCCTAAGGGTTCCTGAGGAAGGTTCGTCCGCTCAGGGTTAGTCGGGACCTAAGCCGAGGCCGAAAGGCGTAGGTGATGGGCAACAGGTGGAGATTCCTGTACCACCTCCTTCCCGTTGGAGCGATGGGGGGACGCAGGAGGATAGGGCGAGCAGGCGGCTGGAAGAGCCTGTCCAAGCAGTGAGGCTGGCCAGTAGGCAAATCCGCTGGCCGGAAGGCCAAGCTGTGATGGCGACGGAGTCATCCGGAAGTCCCCGATTTCACACTGCCAAGAAAAGCCTCTAGCGAGGGAAGAGGTGCCCGTACCGCAAACCGACACAGGTAGGCGAGGAGAGAATCCT
>NZ_JPYA01000171.1 GCF_000750005.1 Geobacillus icigianus
TGTAAAACAAAATTTCAACTTATATATATTTGACCACACCATCCCATTCCATGAAGATGAACCATTCTCAATAAAGGAAATTTAAGTCTTGACAAAAGTGCGTATAGCTCGCGGTCTGGATGATGATCGTCACGATCCTTGTCACTTCACATAAAAGCTCGCTCCATCCATCCACTCTATTTCGTCATAGCGTTTGAGGTCGCGTACAAGCTGAAACAACGCCTCATCTTTTTTTTTCGCTTCGATCATGCAGTCAAGCTGCCGGACGGTGCCTTTGATTTCCCTCAAAAAGCGGATGAACATCTCAGCATCGACAAAATCGTGATGGGCGCGGAACTGTCTGTCGCTCTTTGGGCTTGAGAGATGCATTTTCATCGGCAGCGGCGAGTGGCGCCATGTCGCCACGATCCGTTCCCAGTCTGGCCGCCAGTCTTCTTCGTTGTGATTGGCGAGATGGTGATGCAAATCAAAAACGAGCGGCACGCCGAGTTTTTCGCATGCATAGAGAGCATCGCGCAGCGTAAACACCGTATCATCATTTTCAAACATGATCATCCGCTGTAACGAGATGGGGATGTACGCCCAATTATGGATCAGCTGCTCCAACGCCTTTTCTTTGTCGCCATACCCACCGCCAAGATGGAGCACGCAGCGGTGTTCTGCGTCAATCCCCATCCCGCGCAACAGTTCTCGATGCAGATGCAGCGTGCGCAATGAAGTGCGAAACACATCGGCATCAGGGGAATTGAGCACAACAAAATGCTCGGGGTGGAAATCAAGCCGCATCGGATACTCACGCAAAAACAGCGCGATCGATCGCAACGCTTCACGGATCGGAGCGAGATAATCCCACCCGTCTAGCTCTGGATGATTGGCAAGCGGAATAAGCCGCGAGCTGAGGCGGAAAAAGCGGATGTCATGCGCCTTGTTATGTTTGAGCAAGCGAAGGCAGTTTTCGACATTGGAGATGGCGATCCGCTCAAGCTTGCGAATCGCTGCCTCGCGATCGCGAATGGCGCGAAACTGCGCCGCGGTCATCGTTTGAGAGGGAGAGCAATGAGGGACATGCACGCTCATAGCGGCATAGCCGAGCCGGACAACAGTCATAACAATATTCCTCCGTTCTATCCATCGATTGCCGCTGGTTAGTATACCCGACCTGACCGCTGTTTATGAACGCCCCTTTTTTTCAAGAGTCGACACAATGACACATGAGCAAGGGCAATCGTACAAGCTATTCTAAGCCCAATTCAATAAGATAAATCAAACCATACAAAAGCGATGAGAGCGCATTGAATATTGAAGAAAAGCACATCATGATTAAGAAGGTGTCTGTCAATCCTCTTCTCCCGAAGATCCGCCTATCATCTTCTCTTCCAATTGGTTATTATCCCATTTACAGGAAATTGGTCGAAAAATAGTTATTCATCCGAATCATTTTTCTATAAATGATCATTTAATACATTAGTACCAAATATAAACTATTGGGAAAGGATGATAGATGAATGGTTTGTGTGTGCAATGGTGGGTTATTCCCGCAGTTGTTTTTTACGCAGTCCTCAACGGATCTGCCCGTTACCATCCCCTTAACAGGAACAGCCGTCACAGAAGTGCTTCGTTTGCAGCCCATTACGACCCTCAGCGGTGATCGTGTCAAACTTGATTCGATGGTTGAATTGGAATTGGCCGTATTAGCTATCATCGCAGGCGTAACCTTGACAGGCATCACCTATCGCTTAGAACGTTCAACGAACGGGGGAGCCTTTACGCCTATTGCATCGCTTGATGTCGAATCTCTGCTTCCTGTATTAACAGCTGCCGCCAACACGACGCTGTTCCCGAACTTGACATGGGTTGATACACCAGGCGTGGGCACGCATGTGTATCGTATTGTTATTGAAACAAACGGTGCAATTCTATCGACTTTGTTAAGCAGCATCACAGCTGAAACTCGCGCCTTGAATGCTCTTGTTGTCAGAAACGCATAACGAATTAAAAAGGAGGGTGTCCCAAAAGGACCGGGACGCCCTCTTTCGTCATATATACGTACTGACTGCTTCTGCCGCACTATATGTTGTGCCTATCTTGAAAGAAGGCGACCTTTTGGGTCAGCCCCTTGATTTTGCTTTATTGCTCCGAACAATTTATGGAACACGAATCAATCAAGGCAGCAAAATCGGCCCTGCCGTGTAAGATGGATCAAGTCAAAGATGAATGATAATATGATTCAATGATCGAACCCCTTGGGGAAACTGTTGGCAGAAGAAGAATCCTTCCATTTTGTAGGTCATTGGTTCTTCCCCCATTTCGAGTTGGAATTGGAAATTAGAAAATGAAAGGCTTTGCCCTGGTTCAATTCGTGATGCTCGAGCCGGCTTTAACCAAAACTCCCCTTTCTCTTCCACCATTTGCTCCGCCTGTTCACTCATATAGTTCCACGATTCCATTACTAACGGATTAATACGTTGGTCATGCTGAATCCCTTCCCCTAATTTTGCTGACAAAGCGATGCGTTCCTTGGGGGTGACCCGTAAGCAGATGAAAGGATGGTCCAACGGGTTCGAACCCATATTGCGAATGATGAAGTTCGCCGCGACCGTCCCTTTATGTCCCTTTGCTTTCGGAAGCAATAATGAATAGGTGAAATAACAAATGGCTTGAATTCCATCATGCTTGTTCTGTTGAGGCAAATTTTTCATCTCTTTTAACGTTTGTTTGACAAGATGGAGCTCCTTCTCGATGGCCTGGATTTTACTTTCCATTTCCGCTAGACTGCTCATCTTATTCCCCCTTTTCCATCAATATGTACACTGCCTATTCTCATGCCTAAATGGAGAGCAAAAATGGATCATGGAACTTTTTGTGTGTAACGATTCTTTTACTAATGTTATATGTATAAAAAAAGAGGAGTGATCTCCTCTTTTTTGTGGGACAAAAGAAACCATCTGTTTACATCATCGTTGGAAAGACAGCTGGGCATTGCGGCGGGAAGACATCCACAGGACATTCTTCTTCGCAGATGATTTCCGGGCGAGGCTGGCAGAATCTTGCGGCGACTTCTAAAATGACTTCAAAGGTCACTACAATGCTTTGGCAAATTCTTACTGAAATAGTGGCTGTGATGGTATCTCCATTTTGGGTAAAGGCACCGACACGGCAAATATTAAATGTATTTTGCGTAGCATTGCAACACACCGTTGTGCCTTCTGGAGCACAAAGAATTACTTCTTCGCTGGTCGTGATCAATGCCGGGTTGCTTAACACCGTGACTTGAGTGCCAACTGCATTGGTTCCCACCACTTCTAAAACAACTTGAATGGTTTTGCTTAATGTAACCACCTGCAATGTGACCGGTTGATCCCCCACCACGCACTCAATATCGCGTCGTGGAGCATCTTCTGTACATTCTAAGAGGGTTAAGGAACAGTTCACCTGAGAGACAGTAATACCAGTCAGCGAACCAGCTGGGAAAGTAAAGGTAATATCTTGAGTGAGTTGCACGACGTGTGTCGTCCAGTCGTATACCTTACAAACTTGGATACATTCGCGATCAAATTGTTGAGCAAATTGCTCTAAATTAATGGGCATACACAATAACCTTCCTTTCATTCATTTTTTCAGGCTACTCTATAGTATGTTTCTAAATAAATATCGTTATGGTATTATAGCCCATTTATTGAATTGTAACCCAAAAATGAAATGTGTCATCATTAGAGCTGTTTTGCATATAATTGATTAAGGAACAGGCGTTTTTCCCAAAAAATAGAAGGGGAAAGGGGTGAAGGGATGGGCAGAGAGGATAAAACCGTTCAATTAGAACAAAAAATCATCCACCTAAAATCTGAACTCAGAAAATACAAAGCCCTGCTCGCTTCACTAGGATCGAATCAACAACTCGACCGCCTGAACGAACAAATCAACCAACTCATAATGGAAAATAACCAGCTGAACGAGAAATGCCAGTATTATCAGGATGCACTATCCATGCAAAACGCCGAGATCGAACGACTCTCAACCGCGTTAGAAAGACTGGAGCAAGAAAACCGCTCATTGCGCGATGAAGTGGGACAATTAAGAGAAGAGAAGGCGCACTTGCACAACCAGGCTCAAGCTTATGAACAAAAAATGGAATCTTTAATGGCAGAGGCAGAAGTGTTGAGACAAAAACAAGCCGAATGGGAAAAGGAAAAAACCAGCATGGAGGAACAACAGCGGTCGCTTGAACATGAACTCTCTGCCCAACGCTCATGGGTAGAGGAATGTCTTTCGTTCCAATCCACCTTACAATCATTTACATCTTGCATAGAAAGGATCGAGACGATGGAAACAGATTACGGTTTTTTGAAAGAACACAACGATAAAATTGGGCGAGACGTTGAAGAACTAAAAAAAGCCTGGTTCACGCAAAAACGGGAAACAGATGAACTAAAAGAGGAAGTGCGCACATTAATCAAGAAACTGCAAAGCATCGAGGAAAAGTTGTCTGAACTGGCGCGAGAGAAGCAAAAAGACCTTCTGGTGTTACAAAAACATATTTTAAATCAAGAAGTTGAACTGGAATCCATTCTAGAAAAGACCTCCCGCTTCTCAAGGGAAATCGACCACCTATCCAAACAAATTTCCGATCTTACAGAACAATGGAGCCTGAATATCAAAGAGTCTTCGGACAAAGAAATGGATGAATTAAAGGCTTTGTTATCGCAAGCGGTGCACTTGCTTATGTCTCAACATGAAGCACCCTGTGATGAGAAACCAATGAAAACGTCTGACTCTCAGAAACAGACAGACGTTAGAAAGAATGCAGACAATTCTATGTCAACAGCCAACAGTTTTTTAAAATTGCAGCAATTCATTGATGAAACGAAACAACAAATCGTTGTCTCACCTACAAAAAAGAAAGAGCATCATTTACTCCATCCGCCAACAGCCCATCTATCCCCTCAGAAATCGAGTCAGATCAAACGGGTGCGCATTGAATCCCATCCTTCTCATCACCATCGCCAGCCCTCTCGGCAGAAACCGTCGGAAGAGGATGATGACAAGCCTTCCAATCCAGCCATCTTAGCAGCATCATCCATCGATACACTTCATGAGTATTTGGCCCGTTACTTTTTCATCGATGATCAGAATGGGACCGAGTCTGTCCGGGAACTTAACGATGTAATGATCCAAGAGAAGGCTTCATCGGAATGGGAAGAAGGGCGGCCGGATGACTGGAAACCCGCCAGCGTCAGACTCCGAATCAATAATGAAGAAAACGAAAACCAAGCAGAAAAAAACATTGCAACTATCCAGACACAACCGGAAGCGAGACAGGCACACCATCAAGAAGTCGAATCACAGGAAGGATTCAAAAACAACCAAAGTGAGTCCAACCTATGGCCAAATCAATCGGCCGATCTTATTGCTCAACCGGAACCTAATCCCAATAGCGTGCATGCATCCGCTTTTTCAGCACAAGAGTCAGTTGAGCTCGCCCATCCAAGCGCCGATTCTCTTCTCCCAAGTGATCCTCTCCCTAACATCGAAGCGGCTCGACAGGAGAGTATCACTGACGAGAACGAACAGCTAAATGAAGAAGACAACAAAAGTAACAAATGGCGCTTTTTATCCTTGCTCAAAAAGGCTAAAATATTGCAATAGTTAAGATGAGAGGCTGGGACACTCCCCGCCTCTTCAACTTTGCCGCAAAACATCAATCTTCTTTTTGTAAAAACCCCATGCCGGCGAGCGGTGATTTTCGTCCCCGGGTGGAGGGCAGATCGCGCTGCCCATGGAACTTTTCGATGATCCGGCGGCGGAATTCATGTTCTGTTGCCATGTCCTTCCCCCTTTTTTTCTGTACCAGATCGTTTGTTCTCGAGAAACAGCCCCTTTTTCTACAAGCGGAAAGTCTTTTGGTGCCCAACGGGGTCGGTTTAGGAGGTTAGAATGTTCACAGTTTCCTCTGCCAGCCATGCAAAGGAAACACTATGCAGGACAGAATGCCTGAATACCTAGCCGTGAAAGAACCCAACGAGCATGTACCCGGCCACTCCCCAGATTATGAGCGTGGAAATCCGGTTCATCCACCGCAGCCCTCCCCCGCTGCCATCAAGGCGGCCAAACAGCCCCTCAAAGCTAACCCGTGATATGAAAAATGCACGCTGCGGCAAAATGGGCCCAAACGCAAAAATGAACGCATGAAGAAAGGCCTTCATTACGTTTCGTTGCTCCTTTCCCCTTGCAGCCAGCGATAGATCGAAGTGGCATCTTCTTCATCCACATCCACGACACGGGAGTAAGTGCCGACCGGCATGACGGAAGCCGAGATCGTCGCCAACTGTTTTTTTCGTTGCCACCATGTCGTTTCGATTTCCAACGATTGGACGTGGCGCTTGAACAAATGCACGGTCGTTCGCCGAAACCAGCCGCTGCGGAGAGACAGCTGCTTCGAGGAAAGCGCCCAGCCGGCGGCTCGGTAGCGCCGCGCCCCGATCCACGCGGCGAGCGGCAGCACAAGCAACAGGACCGCTCCCCACGGACGCTCCATATACGCGACCACTCCAACCGGAATCGTCAACCAATAAAGCGGGCGAAGCATGTACCGGCTTTTTGCCCGCCGAGGGAGCGGCGAAAGTGGCACATCGAGGCGATACTCGGGCAAACAAGCTTGAACAATCGGTACGACGCGATGCTTTTTGACCAGCGGACAGAGAACGACTTCCCCTGCTGGTCCGCCATCAAGCGCCCCGCCGGCATGAATGATGGATACAGAGGCGTATCCGAAAAAACGTCGCAGCCAACTCTCATGAATGACGACACCTTGGACGCGGTCAACAGGGACGGACACTGCTTTTCGTTCCAACCATCCGCGGGCAATCACAATGGTATCTTCTTGTTTCCGCACGACAAACGAAGCGTACCGAATCATATTTTGCACGATGGCTACCCCATAGGCGGCCAAGAGAATCGACAAGATCAATAAAGCAATATACCACCGTCCGTGTCCGTTCCATGTCGACTGAATATCACGGACAAGCGCCTCATAAGGAATAAAGTCGCTAAACTGCGACAAAAACGCACATAAAGCGGCGACCACGCCGAGCGCCCCACCGCTTGTCAATGAGGCGATCCAAATTTCTTTCATCGTTAACGTAAACAACGGGGACGGCGGGCGATGGGCGGCTGTTTCCGGCTCATTGACGTGTCCATTCCTGTTTTTCGCTCGTTCCACGCATTGTTGCAGAGCGCGAGCTTCTTTTCGGGCGATGGCGCGAAGAATGACCTCTGCTTCTCCCGGAACATTCCCCGGCGTTTCTACGTGTACTTGAACCACTCCAGCGATGCGCTGCCAGATTCCTTCCGTTATGGAAATTCCGTGAATGCGCTCCAACGGAATGGAACGTTTTTTGCGGACAAACACGCCTTCTTCAACGACCAAGCAACGGTCATCCCACTCATATGTAAAACGAACCCAAGAAAGAACGCCCATGACAAGCGTATAGATGAGGGCAGCCAACGGCACAAGAATATCGTTCCATGAAAACCCATGGCGACTGCCGGCGGCCACAATGACAAGAAGAGGGGCGATCATATTTTTCAATTCTTTTCCCACCCCAGCCATAATGGCAATCGGATGGAGGCGGTGTTTTGCTTTACGCGTCATTGTCATCCGCCACCTTCGCCCACTCGGCGATCAAACGGCAAAGCTGTTCGGCTTCGTCCGCCGGCAGCGCGGGAATCTCATGAGCAGCCGCGGCCGTAAACACAGCGATGGAAGCCAATCCATACCGCTTCAGGAGCGGGCCTTGTCGCACATCGACATACTGAACGCGAGTCATCGGAATAAGCGTTCGCTTCGTCGACCAGACCCCGCGCTGGATGTCGATTTCTTCTTCGCGAATGGCGTAACGCCACCGGCGCTGGCGAAGCACAGGCACCCATCCCACCCCTAAGACCACTTCGATCAACCAGATGCCGGCTAACATCCCCAAACACCATTTCGGGGCATGAAAGCGCGCCAGTATCCAAGCCATTCCAACAATGACGGCGCCGGAAACCAATGCCCCCAACGCTCCGGTCCACCGCCACACGGTGATGGCTTTTTCCGAAATCGGTTTACCGCTGTTGCCAAGCATCTTACCAATCTCCTTTTCGCAAGTTCAAAGCCTGTTTCCAGTATAACAAAACATTTCCACATTGACGACGTGTTTTTTTCGCGAACCATTGACAGAAAAACAAAACTATTATATTCTAAAACTATCTTTTTTACTTAACTGCATAAAAGCAAAAAAGCGTCAAAGTAAAAAATCGCATCATAGAATGAGCTTTGTGTCAGAAAGGTTGTGTCTGTATGAACCATTCCCGCCCTTCATTGCAAAAAGGGCTGCTGCCCCGCCATGTGCAGCTAATGGCGCTCGGTGGCATGATCGGCACCGGCATTTTCAAAGGGAGCTCTGATACGATTCACATGGCCGGACCGAGCGTTGTTCTTACGTATCTTCTCGGCGGCGCGCTGTTGTTTCTCATTATGGCCGCCTTAGCGGAGATGGCCATCGCCTATCCGGGCGAAAACGTTCAACATTTGATCCGCCGGGCGTTCGGCTTTCGCTGGTCGTTTCTCGTCGGGTGGCTGTATTGGGCGAACTGGACGTTGGTCACGGTCGTCGAGCTGCTGGCGGCAGGCAGTTTTTTGCGCTATTGGATGCCGACGGTGCCGCTTTGGCTGCTCGCTCTTAGCTGCGCGCTGTTTATCATCGCGTTGAACTTGTTTCCGGTTCGCTACTATGGGGAAGCAGAATTTTGGCTCGCCGGGTTGAAAGTGGCGGCGCTAGCTGTGTTCATCTTGCTTGGGGCCGGCATGTGGTTCGGCGTGATCGAAGGAGCGGACGGAAACCCATGGAGCCGTTATGCGACGTACGACGCTTGGTTTCCGCATGGGGTCAGCGGCATGATCAGCGCCTTGCTTGTCGTCATGTTTTCATACGGCGGAGCGGAGCTGATCGGCGTGGCGGTGACGGAGATGAAAGACGCCGACCGGGTGCTGCCGCGGGTGATCCAAACGACGATATGGCGGGTCATCGGCTTTTATGTGCTGCCGATCGCCATCATTTGCGGCATCATGCCATGGAACGCCGTATCGGCGGAAAACAGCCCGTTCGTCCAAGTGCTCGAGGCCACCGGCATTCCGGGCGCCGCCCATGTGATGAACGCTGTTTTGCTTGTGGCCGTCTTATCGGCGGCCAATACGGGGGTGTACGCCACGTCTCGCTTGCTCTTTTCCATGGCTGAGCAAGGAGAGGCGAGCCGCCGCTTGTTGCGGACGACGCGACACGGGGTTCCGCTTTACGGGATGGGAATGGTCGCCGTCTGCATCGCTCTAGGGGTCGTTGGCGCGTACTTGGCGCCAGGGCGGATCATCGGCGAGTTGATGACGATTCCTGGGTTTACAGTGCTGATCGTCTGGATGATGATCGGCGCGGCCCAACTGAAACTGCGGCCGCATTACGACACGAATCCGTTTTTTTGCGTCAAAGCATTTCCGTACACGACAATCATTGCCGTCGTGTCGCTCGGCGCGATTTGGGTGAGCTTTTTATTCCAGCGTGATCATCGAATCGGGTCAGTTCTTTGCCTTGTGATCTTGGCGGTTCTGTCGATATATGGGGCGTGCAAAGAAAAGCAAAGCCGGCGGTCGGAAGAAAACGTCAACGAACAATCGGCCTGAATACGAGTGCGGGAAAACAGGCGCTTGTGCCGTTATGGCCGGCGCCTGTTCTCTTGTCGTTCCCCGCTGGTCTCCCGCCATTTCTCCCATGCCAACCAACGACCGCCATGCCAAACGCCAAAATCAGCGCCTGCTCATCCACTCGCCGCTCGGTCCATAAACGATACAAACTGACCGCGGCCCCGTATACGAACCAACCGAGGCAAAACAACCATGCCCCAGCCAAAACCATTTCATCGTTTTTCTCTCCCTATTCCTATTCTCCTCCTATGAAAGAGGAGGATTTTCTCGCTCACACTTTCTGTCATCGAACAGACGCTTGATGTCATTCTACCTTGAGGTCTAACAAAACAGCCTAGCTGTGACGGCAAGATCTGCATAACATATAGCGCGCCAAAAGAAGAGGGAGGCGCCGATTGGACGGGCGGACACCCTCGTTATGCCATGGACAAGCTTACCCCCATCGTTTCGTCACGAGCCAAGCCTAGCGGATGCGTCTTTTTCTTTCTTCCATTATACTATACTAGTAAACAGACCGCCCTTAGTGGGAGACGACAGAAAGGAGTTTGTTTATGAAATCGCTCGTGTTAGCGGAAAAGCCGAGCGTCGCCCGCGACATTGCCCGCGTGCTCGGCTGCAAAGAAACGCATAAATCGTATATGGAAGGACCGCGCTACATCGTCACGTGGGCGCTTGGGCATTTGGTCGAACTCAAAATGCCGGAAGACTATGACCGGAAATACGAAACGTGGCGGCTCGAGGATTTGCCGATCATTCCGAAACGAATGGGCTTGAAAGTGATCCGGCAAACGAGCCACCAGTTTCGCGCCATTGAACATTTGGCCAAACGCCGCGACGTGAAAGACTGCATTATTGCGACCGACGCCGGCCGCGAAGGAGAGCTGGTCGCGCGCTGGATTTTGCAAAAAATCGGCTGGACGAAGCCAATTTGGCGTTTATGGATTTCGTCGCAAACCGATCAAGCCATCCGCGACGGGTTTCGCCAGTTAAAGCCCGGGTCGCAGTTTGACCGGCTGTATGAATCAGCCGTCTGCCGCGCCGAAGCCGACTGGCTGATCGGGTTGAACGTGACGCGCGCCCTAACAACGAAATACAACGACCCGCTCTCGGCCGGGCGCGTGCAAACGCCGACGCTGGCAATGATCATCGAACGCGAGCGGGAGATTCAATCGTTTGTGCCCGTTCCGTATTGGACGATTCATGCCCGCATCGGTTCGATTACGGCGACATGGGAACGGCACGGTGGGAAGCGGCTGTTTGACCAAGACGAGGCCAACGGGTTGATGGCTCGTCTCAACGGCCAGCCGGCGCGCGTCACATCGGTCAAGCGGAAACGGAAAAGCGAACCGGCTCCGCTGCCATATGACTTGACTGAGCTGCAGCGGGAGGCGAACAAGCGGTTTGGCTTTTCGGCGAAAAAGACGCTCTCGGTGTTGCAGCGGCTGTATGAACAGCACAAGCTCGTCACGTATCCGCGCACCGATTCTCGTTATTTGCCAAGCGACATGGCATCGACGATGACGGATCGGCTTTCCGCGATGAAATCGGGGTATGAGGACATCATCGCTCCGCTTCTTGCCAAGGGCAAGGTCAAAGCGGCCCATCGGGTGTTTCAAGATGACAAAGTGACGGACCACCACGCCATCATTCCGACTGAGGAACGGCTCGACCTCGGGAAGCTGTCGGCCGATGAACGCAAGCTGTATGACATGATCGCCCGCCGCTTTTTGGCGCTCTTTTATCCGCCGTATGAATATGAAACGACAATCGCCACTTTCGAGATCGGCGGCGAGACATTTGTCGCCCGGGAAACAGCGGTCGTCAACGCAGGGTTTCGAACCGTTCTTGGCAAGGAAGAAACAGACATGAAACCGACACCATTCCATCTATCGGAAGGCCAAACGCTCGCACCGGTGCAGCTTGAGATGGAACGATCGTTCACCGAACCGCCGTCCCGTTACTCGGAGGCCGACTTGCTTGCGCAAATGGAGAAATATGGACTCGGCACGCCGGCGACAAGAGCGGACATCATCGAGCGGCTCGTCGAAACGGAAGTCGTCGAGCGGAAAGACGGCCGTTTTTATCCGACAAAAAAAGGAAAACAGCTGATCGAGCTCGTCCATGAGGAACTGAAATCGCCGGAGCTGACCGCCCGCTGGGAGCGGGAACTCGAGGCCATCGCCCGCGGAAAAGGGAATCCGAAACAGTTTTTGGCCCACATCCGCCGGCAGACGGAGCAGCTTGTCACCGAAATCAAGCAGAGCGAGCGCGTATACAAAGCGCCGAACCTCACCCAGCTCACTTGCCCGGAATGCGGCGCGCTCTTAAAAGAGCGGAAAACGAAAGACGGGCGGATGCTCGTCTGCTCGAACTTATCATGCCGCTACCGGCGGAGGCGCGACCCGAAGCTCTCGAACCGCCGCTGCCCGCAATGCCACCGGCGCATGGAAATGCACGAAGGGAAAGCCGGGCTCTATTTCCAATGCCGCCCGTGCAACGTCGTGGAAAAGGCGGAAGAAACGAAACGCACCACCGCGAAAGGAACGGAACGGGCGCTGCTCAAAAAATACAGCGCAACGAACGAATCGTTTGGCACCAATCTCGGAGAATTGCTCAAGCAGGCGCTTGAAAACAAAGAATAAGCGCGAAAAACCATTTGCCTCCCTGCCGAAAGACGTGGTGGAAAAACAAAACATCAGCGCCGAACGAACCGCCAGCCGCACCAACGCTGGCGGTTCTTATTCGAAAACGAATGGCACGGAGCATCGCTGCTGCGGTTCGATGGATTTGCCTACTGAAGCGGATTGGCCTCCCCCTCTCACAGCGCGGGCGGATGAATGAGCGATCGGCAACCGAAACTTTCTTTTTGTGGTTCCGTATATATAAGTAAAATCTACTGTAAAGGAGCGATCATGATGTTAAAGAAGTTGTTCAAAGCGCTGTTGGGGCAGCACCATCACTCGTCGCACTATAAAAAGCATTATAGCAGCAGCGATTACCACCATTACGGCCCGAAATATCATTCGCACCAGCACCCGTCCCAGTACGGCCATCACCATTACAAAAAGAAGCATCATAGCGGCAGTTTCTTCTCGAGCTTCTTCGGCAGCTGATGAAGCGATTCATGGAGCGCCACCCGCTCGTCGCCCGCTGGTTTGACCGGCCGCATCGAAGCGGTGAGATCGTTCATCGCCGCTATGAAGTGATCGAAGAGCTCGGGATGGGCAGCTATGGCATCGCCTACAAAGGGCGCGATCATGACACTGGACGCCTTGTCGTCATCAAACAGGCGCGGCGGACAAAAGGGGAAGACGGCCGCCGCCTGCTTCAGCGCGAAGCCGAGATGCTCGCGCGCTTGCGCCACCCGCAAATTCCGATGCTGCATGACCGATTTGTGGAACGTGGACAGCCCTACCTCGTGATGGAGTATATCGACGGGGAGACGGTGGAAGATCACATTTTTCACCGCGGGGTCACGTACACGGAACGAACCGCGTTTCGATTGTTGCTTGATGTGCTTGACGTTGTACGGTTCATTCACGCTTTGGGCATCGTCCATCGCGATTTGCGCATTCCGAACATCATTTGGCGGGGAGGAACCGTCTTTGTCATTGACTTTGGCTTGGCGTGCTATATCGGTGAATCAGCACAATGGCGCGATGACGATCCGCTTGAAAAGCGGCTGCGGCGCGAACCGCATCCGCGAAGCGATTTTTATGCGCTCGGGCATTTCACCTTATTCTTGTTATATTCAGCTTACGAACCGACGAGCGAGGAGGAAAAAAGCTGGGAGGAAGAGTTGGATCTGTCTCCGAAAGCTCGGGCGATCTTGCGGAAAATGTTGCAGCTGGATGCGCCGTATGATCACATCAACGAGCTGATGATGGATGTCAACCGGCTATTGGCCGAGCGCGGCCAAGCGCAAACGGTCAAAGCAGAAAATCCAACAAGCATATGAATGGGGAGCAAGCGAAACATTGACACGTTGAATGTATCGGATAATTGTACCGACACAATGTTCAGCAATGGAAGCAGTGGGAACAAAACGGCCTCATCCCATTAAAAAACACCATTCGAAACATTTCCGTCCATCTTTCCATCAACTCTTCCGGCAAGGAAAAACTGGATGATTGTGCAAGTGACTAGATGGTTGTTACATGCTTTTCGCATTTTTATGGTTGGAGGGGCTCCTGATATGGTCTTCGCACCTTAGGGAGCCAGTAGTCCATCCATCTTCAACGTCCCAGCGATACCCACGGCCGGCCGTGTTCCCAATGAACGCGAATCGGAAGACGAAACGCTTCGGAAAGCCGTTCATTGGTTAATACGTCCTCTTTTCGTCCCGCGGCGGCGATGCGCCCGTCCTGCAAAAGCAGCACATGGGTGATCGATTCGACAATTTCTTCAATATAATGGGTGACGTATAACACGTGGCACGACCGGGCGGTAATTTGCGTCATCAAGGATAAAATGTCTTCCCGCGCCAATAAGTCAAGGCCAACGGTCGGCTCGTCCAAAATAAGCAGCTTCGGGTTCGCCATCAACGCTCGAGCGATCAATGCTTTCCGCTTTTCCCCTTGGGAAAGCGTCCCGTATGGTTTTCCCCTGACCGCTTGCAAACGGAACGCTTCCATGAACGATGCCGCTTTCGCCCGCTCGTGATCGGTGACAGCATCATACAGGCCGATCGTCGCAAACGTGCCGCTGAGGATGACATTTTCAACCGTCTCGGTTTGCAGCGTGTCGTGAAATTGATCAAGGAGCGAGCTGCTGACAAACCCAATGTGCCGTCGCAACTCCGGCAGACTCGCCTGTCCAAATCGATACCCTAATACTTCCACTTCCCCGCGCGTCGGGTATTGATAGCCTGTGACGATGTTAAGAAGCGATGTTTTCCCGGACCCATTGAGGCCAAGAATCGCCCATTGCTCGCCTTCTTTCACTTCCCAATCGATTTCATGCAAAATCGCGCGCGTCCCCCGCATCCATGACACGTTGCGCATGCGGATCATGGCGGTCATTGTCCCTCTCCCCTTTGTGGTTCATATGGACGATCTTGATCGAAAAAGTTGGGCAGCATGGTCGTGTTGTCATACGACCGATGAAAAATGTGCGTTGTCGCCGGAGACAAAGGTGGAATCAGCCATGTCCAGTCGCCGGTGACATGGCGCCCGGCTGCGTTTTCTTGCTGTTCAAACAACTGAAATTGGCGCGCGGCGGTATGATGATCAACGATGCTGACGCCCGCCTTTTTGTAGGAATATAAAACAGCGATGTTCCATTCGACCAACGCCTTATCTTTCCATAATGATGCGTTGGAGCTGGTGTCAAGCCCCATGCAAGAGGCCACTTTCGGAAGCATGTTGTAGCGATTGTCATCGGCAAAATTGCGGGCGCCAATTTCCGTGCCCATGTACCACCCGTTAAACGGTGCGGCCATATAGCTAATGCCGCCAATTTCTAGACACATATCTGAAATCATCGGGACGGCGTACCATTTTACCTGCAGATCGCGAAACCACGGAAACTCTGGGTGTTCAATTGGCACCTCCAGCACCAATTCTTTCGGAATCGGTGTCCAAACAGGCTGTTGGCCGCCTACTTGGATCACCAAAGGAAGCACGTCAAAGGGCGTCTTTTCCCCCTTCCACCCAAGCTGTTCACAGGCGCGAGTGAAAGTGAGGGAGGATGGGTCGCCGATCATCCCTTCTTCAGTTTCATAACCGGCATACCGAATTAGTTGATGATTCCAAATGCGCACTTCCCCATTTGGACGGAAGATCGTGATCGCAGGCCGGATTTTCCCCCCATTGGTCGCAAACTCAATATGATGGAACAGATAAGAAAACACCTCGTCAACAGTCGCTGCCTCTCTCGCATCAATGACATGGAGCGATTGCCAAAACAGGCGACCGATGCAGCGATTGCTATGCCGCCAAGCCATCTTAGCCCCGTAGCTTAACTCTTCGTACGTATGGCTATATGTGCCGGTTTGTTCCACTTCCCAGCGGATTTCGTTCAACCGCCGCTTCATTTCTTTCTCACTTTTTCCAAGCTCCCGATAGCTTGCCGTAATAAACTGTTCCGCTTTTTTCATCAATGGCCGATCATGCTGTCTCCGCTTTGGTTGTTCCGTATTCTTCTCGCTGTTTACCATGTATGCTTCTTCTTCCTCCATTTTCCATAACCGAAACTCTTCGCGGTCATTCCGATGCCGATGAGGAGACAAATGCCCCCGACCCACCACATTTGCTCAACCAACATCGAAACGGCAAAAAAAATGAGCGCGAAACCGAGCAGTCGATGGATCAACATGATTCTCTCCCCTTTTCCCCTGCGTGGAACGCCCTTCCATCGTGCGACAGCCATACTATTGCTGCAAGCTGTCGCTCCCGCGGGGCAACTGAGAATGGAGCAACGCTCTCCCCCTCTATTGTAGCAGATGCTTTCAAAAGAAAGGAACAAAAATTTTCAATGAAACAGCCCGCTTCGAACGACTTTTTCCTTTAGCGCGCGCATCCATGGACCCAATGGCCCCTTCAGCAAAAGTCCAGCCAAAAGCGCGGCGACGGCAAATAGGAGAAGCCGCTTGACATCATGCTCGACATTTTCCCATACGATCCCGCCGACTGCCTCGCGCATAAAATCGATGGCATAAGTAAACGGCAGCCAAGGGGTGAACTGTTGGAAGAACGGAGGGACGAGCTCGACCGGATACGTGCCTCCCGCCCCGGCAATTTGCAAGACGAGCAGCACGATCGCCATCGCTTTTCCAACATTTCCGAACAAGGAGACAAGCGAAAAAACTACCGCCATAAAGACAAAGCCGCACAAAAGACCAAACGCCATGAACCATCCCGGTTCACGGACGAAAATATTCGGCAAGACAAACGCCGATCCCGCTGTGACGACCATCACCTGCAAAGCATTCAACGTCCAAAATGTCAACAGCCGTCCGACATATCTTTCTCGCTCATGCGCTTCCGAAAACGAAGAAGGTTCGGTCGACAAGACGGAAACAAGCAACAAACACCCTACCCATATGGCTAGGACCGTGTAAAATGGGTTCATGCCTGAACCGTAGTTCGGCAACGGGAACAAGCGGAACGTCTGCACATCAACCGGATGGGCTAAAAACGCCCCTTTCGCCCGAGGATCTTGTTTCAACAGGCGAATCAGTTCATCGATGTTCGTTTCACTTTTTATTTTCGAGAGAAAAGCGGCCAGCTCGCGAACTTGCCGGGAAAGAAAGGGATATTGAGCGCGAGCGGTCTTCAGCGCTTGCTGGGCGGCCGCCAAATCACGGTCGGTCGTTGCCAACCATTGCTTCGCTTCATTTAACTCTTGATTCATGCGGAGGAGAGTTTGCTTCGCCTGATGCACTTGCTTCTCCGCTTGATCCCATTTCGCTCGCAACAACGGCAACAACCGTCGGCGATAGGCTTGATCAAGTTGCTGCGCCTGCGCGTCCAATGAATGGAGTTGTTGACGCAGCTCATCGATTTGTCTTTCGGCATCTGTCGGATGCTGTCTCACTAGTCGGGCAGATTCTTGAACCGATGCCAATGTCCGCTCGATACGGCTCACGGCGCGCTCGACAAGTTGCAGCGAAGAAGGCTCGACAGCCCCCTCCCACGTTCGCAATATTCGACGCAACCGCTGAACCAACGAGTCGGCGTCTGTGGCAGCCTGTTCGACAAGAGTTGCCCAGCGCGCCCGCGTTTCCGGCGTATCGGGAAGCTGCGGCGTCTGTTCGGCAAAGGAAAGAGGAAAGGAGCGGAGCGTCTCAACCGTCATTTCCACCGGCTTTTCCCATAAGGAAAAAGAAGACCGGACTTGCGTGAACATCTTCTCAATGTGGTTCATCCATTCGAAACCGCGTTGCACCGCGATTTTGGCGTCCGGCAGAAGCTCGCGGCCTGTACGAATCAATGCTCTCGCCTCCCTTACATCGCGATCCAAAGCTTCCAATTGGCGCTCAATTACCGGCAATTCATGTTCGAGACGAAAAACGAGCGCCTCAACGCGGCGAATGGCAGGAAGTTGCTGTTCTAGCGTCACTCCCGCTTGACGAAACAAGGAAAACAACGCGGTGTTCACCACTCTTGCAAATTCATCGCTGACTTGCGCTGACAACGTGCTTGCTCCGCGTTCGGTGATTTTGGGGGCGATAGCGTTTTGTTTGTCATTTTCATAATAGTAAATCACCGCCCTCTGCGGACGCTCTTCGACTACAGTTGCCAATTTAGCGGAGAAATCAGCTGGAATGATGATCGTCGCGAAGTACGCTCCACTCTCGACGCCTTCCATTCCTTGTTTCCGCGTGACAAATCGCCACCCTAACTGATGGTTCGTTTTTAAGGTGCGGATGATCTCATCGCCAGCGTGAAACCGGCGACCGGCGAGCTCCGCCCCGCGGTCTTCGTTCACTACGCCGACCGGTAAATGCGCTGTATGAGCGTAAGGGTCGATCGAAGCCTCTACATTGATCCAAGCGTAAAGCGACGGGAGAATAATCAGACCAAGAGCCAAGGTGGCAGCCACCCAGTTGGTCATGAGATGTTTCAAGTCGTTCACATAAATGCGCCATGCTTGTTTCACTTTGATCCGCTTCCTTTTCTTTTCAGTCGATCATGCTGTTGTTAGTATGAGCGGATCATGGGAAAATGAAACCTACCTAGCCCATCCTGCTGTTCATTTGCGAAAAAAAAGCCAAAGCGCCAAAAACAGAAACCCCATGGCGGCGAAGCGCGTCCAATCAAACGGGATGCGCTGTCCGCCGAACAATCCGAAATGATCAACAAGCGAACTCATCACGAGCTGTCCGGCGATCACGGCCACCAATGAATTGGCAACGCCAAGTTTCGGAACGATGAGCACCATAACAAACACGTAAAAAGCGCCGAGAATGCCGCCCGTCAGCTGCCATTTCGGCACGGAAAACATGGCGATGAGCTCGCCTTTTCCGAAAAACAACTGCACGAAAAATAAGACGATCGTTCCGATGAAAAACGAAACGAACGCCCCTTCAAGCACCCCGACCCGTCTGCCGAGGCCGCCGTTCACCCCCGCCTGTACGGAAACGGCCATCCCGGCCGCTAAAGCCATCGTCATCCATAACCACTTCATCCACCTTTTCCTCCTTTTTCTCTATCCTCTTTGCTGGACATACGTCCGATTCAAGCCAAACACGCTCTTTCTCGCGAACAGGAAGCGAAAAAAGCGATGAAAAGGAGCCGGCCGCTTCCTCGTCTTGTCGCCCCGTTAGGAAACGTTCTGGCATCGGCTTTTCGTTTTCCATCATCGGCCATGAGGCAGAGACGAGCGCAATGAGCCTTTATCAAGCTTCGAACGTCAGCGGGCGAACGTGGATCGATAGAGAAGCGGCTCTGAAACGCAACCAATGCCCTCTGTCCGTTAGCGGCCAAAATCAACCGAACAGCACGCGAATCCAGCCGCCGATGAAGGAAACGAGAACAACCGCCCACGCCGGCCACTTCCAGACGGCAAGCAACAGAAAGGCGCCGAGGGTAAAGGCAAAATCGGCCGGCTCGTTCACCGCCTTTGTCCAAATCGGATCATACAGCGCCGCAAGCAAAATCCCGACGACAGCAGCGTTAATGCCGGCGAGCGCCGCTTGGAAGCGCGGCTGATGGCGAAGCCAGTGCCAAAATGGAAACGCGCCGAGCACAAGCAAAAATGAAGGGGGGGAAAATGCCGATGGTAGCGACAAGCGCGCCTTTCCAGCCGAACGCAACCATGCCGATGTACGCAGCCAAGGTAAACAGCGGCCCCGGAACGGCCTGCGCGGCGCTGTAGCCAGCTAAAAATTGATCGGCGGTGACCCAACCCTTGCGGCACCACTTCCGCTTCCAAAAGCGGCAGCACGACATGCCCACCACCAAACACGAGCGCCCCCCCGCTTGGTAAAAGCTGTCAAACAGCGCCCGAAGCGGCGAATGAACCCAAGCGTGGGCAAGCGGCAGCGCGACAAGCAGCACGGCAAACAAGGAAAGCAACAGAAAACCGGTGGAACGGCGAATGAAAGGCGTGATGCCCACGGAAGTCGGCTCGACGGTTTGGCGACGTCCAACCGCGCCGATGGCCCCGGCGATAGCGATCACCGCCGCTTGGCTCCATGCCCCCGGCATGAGAAGCACGGCGATCGCCGCTGCGGCCGCAAGCGTGGCCTCCAAGCGGTCGGCAGCGAATTTGCGCGCCATCTCCCATACCGCCTGAGCGACGACCGCGACAGCCGCCAACAGCAAGCCGTGCATCCAGTCCGCCTCTTCCCACGAAGCATGTTGCAGCCAGACGGCAACCAAACTAAGCGCAACCGCCGACGGCAATGTAAACCCTAGCCAAGCCGCCAGCGCCCCCCAGACGCCGGCGCGCATCAGCCCGATGCCGATGCCGACCTGGCTGCTGGCCGGGCCAAGGAGAAATTGGCAAAGGGCGACGAGATCGGCGTACGTTTTGTCCTCGATCCATTTTCTTCGTTTCACGTACTCTTCATAAAAATAGCCAAGATGGGCCACCGGACCGCCAAACGACGTCAAGCCAAGGCGGAGCGCCGTGATCCCGACCTCAAAGACGGAGCCTCGTCGGTCTCCTGCCCGTTGATCCTTTTCAGTCATGGATCCTGCTCCTTTCGTTCACGAGATGGTCATGCTACAATCATATCATCATTCACGAGAGGAGAGGAGAGAAGATGATGAACGTTCGAACGATGGCGACCAACGGTTTGATCGCCGCCGTGTACATCGCGGTGACGGCGCTCATTCAGCCGTTTGGCTTTACGAACATTCAGTTTCGCGTATCAGAACTATTGAATCACTTAGTCGTATTTCGCCCAACATACGCCATTGGCATCGTGCTTGGGGTCTTTTTCGCCAATTTATTTTTCTCACCGATCGGCGCGTATGATCTCGTATTCGGCGTCGGCCAGTCGGTGCTGGCGCTTCTGATCACGATCGTTTCCATGCGCTATGTCAAGAACGTTTGGGCGCGTATGGCGGTCAATACGTTGTCGTTTACCGTCACGATGGGTCTTATCGCCCTTGAATTAAAGCTCGCGCTCGGTTTTCCGTTTTGGCTCACATGGCTGACGACGTCCATCGGCGAATTTGTCGTTATGGCACTCGGCGCGCCGATCATGTACGCTGTTGGCCGCCGCTTAGCGCGGGAGCTGTTCAATTCCTCCCATCAAAACCGGTAGCCGCCCCCTTGCGCCTTAGGGGGCTCGCTTCATTCGAAAGGCGCATTCCTCGTAGGCCCGCAAGGAAAGCCTTAATCAACCGTACGGGCTTTCCATATCCATTTTGATTACGGCATCGAACGAACAGCCCATTCAATGACCAGCGACATCACAGCAAGCAAGATGACTCTCGCCGTCGTGATCTTCAGCGCCCTTCGCCATCTTGGCGGTAGACCCCGCCCCGCCCGAAGAACAGCAAGGCCGACCGCGATTCCGTCCACCCACATAAAAAAGCCGGCCGGGGTGACAAGTTGGCGCCAATCGCTGATCCAAGCGTAGATGATAAGCATCTGGCAGACAAGCAGAACGCATACGATGATTCTCACGGTTCTCCCCCCGCCCGATCGAGGCGCCGCGCTGTTGAAATGGGCAGCGCCGGACGTTTCACCGTTCTTGTCGATTCGAAGCTATGCCAGCAAATCCCGATGATGATGATGGCCAAACCAACGACCGCCCATCCGTTTGGAAGCGGAGTGGACAAGAACAGTACTTCACCGATGACGGCAAACATGACTTCCGCGGACTGCGTCGCTTCCACAGCGGCCAGTTTTCGCTCGTTCCCTTTGGCCCGATCGGTAGCGATAAAAAACAATGTCGTCGCGATGACCCCGGAACTCATGGCCACGATGAACGACTGCATCGTTTGCCCCACCGACGGCGTCCCTGATGTCAGCCAGCCCATCAACGCGACCACCAGCCAAAACGGCAGACTGGCCATCGTCATCCCCCATACGCGTTGAAACGCATCAAGGCGCCCGGCACAATGTTCGATCATCTTCCGATTGCCAAGCGGATACGCAAACGCCGCAACCAACACCGGAAAAACCCCTAGTACCATTTCGCTCCATGTCAGGTGACCGGCTTGCTGGAACTGGATCAGAACGACGCCGAACAAAATGAAAAGCGAAATGAAAAGCGCCCGTTTTTCAATCGGACGGCGTACGGACATCGTTCCGTTTGGCGTTTCGATAGTTTTCGTAAACAGCGGGCTAAGCAGAACACCAGCCACAATCGTGCACTGCCATGTCCCGGCCACAAGCCACCCCGGCCCATAGGCAGCCGCATAAGTGAGCGGCGCGTAAAACAAGCCGAATCCGACCGTCCCCCAAGTGATCCACACCCGCGGATGGCGCTTCATGTCCTGCCAAACCGGGCGAATGTTGCGGCGGAACAGAACGATAACAAATAGCAGCGGCGCCATAAAGAAAAAGCGAAGCGACGAACTCCACAGCCAGCTGCCGCCAGCCAGCTCCATGGATCGATTCAAGATGAACGTGACGGCAAAAAAGAACGAAGCGATAAGACCGATGGGTATTTCCCGCATCGCTGGTCTCTCCCCTTGTTTGATCGTATTCGCTAGGTGGCGGAATGACTTTATTTTATCGTATTATTAGGAATTTTTCTATTTGTTTTGTTGATTATTTAGAACATAGTTTTGTTAGATTATTATGAAGAGGGAAACCAACCGAACATGGTTGCACCGAGCGACAATCCGATCAACATGGTATTCATTATTGATATTGACTCTCCTTCCGATCCAAAAAACGTCCAAGCCTTGATGGAACACGTTGAACGTGTCTGCCCGGTCAAAGACACCTTGAGGGGCATGCCTACAGTAGTCATAACACTGAAACGGAAAAGATCCACGGGGAGCGCGATCTGCCCTCCATCCGGGGATGAAAATCCACGCCAGTTCGGCATTTGCACAGAAAGGCTGCCTGGAAAAGTCTCGTGATGATCTTTCCAGACAGCCTCTGTATGGCTTATCCGTATGCCGTTGTGCGTTTTACGGCTCCTGCACAAAGCAGTCCCATGGAAAGTCTGGTGATCGGATTCCTCTGCTTGTCAATCTGCATCGCTGATGATTGTTGGATTGTCGGCAAGGCGGCGAGTTTCTTACCGAAATTCTTCATGAGCATTATTGGTAAACGTCGGGATGTAGCCGTCATAACGCGGCGGAATGCGGACGGTCAGCTTGTTGCCCGTTTGAGTAATTTTCCGCTCGCTCGTATACGCCGCGATGATGAAATTGTCCGTTGGGTTGAACACTTCCAGCGCCATGACGCCGCCGCTGTGCGGGGTGAAAATGATCGGCGTATGATGCTCTTGCACAAGGCGTTTGGTGTTCACCGCTGTTTCGTTCGGCAAATATTCCTCCTCCTTTTTCAGCGTTCCGTCCCGCGGCTTGGGAAGCGGGCCCCCACCTCATTCAGTGGAAAAACCCTCACTCATACAGCGCAAAAACTAGTTCGCCTTTGACGACATCCTTCCCGTGTTGATTGACGGCGGCGACCGCAAAGCGGATCGTTTTCTCATCCTTTTCTTTGACCGTCGCCGTCAATGTGACGACATCGTTTAAAAACACCATCGATTGAAAGCGAACGAAATAATCTTGGACAAACCCTTCTTCGTAGTACGGCGTAAACAGCTTTACCAAATTTCCCATCGTCCACATGCCGTGGGCGATAATCCCGGGTAGACCGGCTTTTTTCGCCTCTTCATCAATCGTATGGATCGGGTTGTAATCGCCGGAGGCGCCGGCATATTTAATCAAATCAAGCCGGGATACCGGCGGAAGCGTCACTTCGGGAAGCGATTGCCCCACTTGCCATTCGCGAATCGTCGTCATACGCTCATCGCCTTTCTTACCGCTTCATTGATGATGATGGTCGAAGTTGATGTGAAAACAAGGTTCCCTTCTGCGTCTTCGCCGTTGTTGGCGATCACTAAAAAGCCGAGCTGTCCCATGCTGCTTTGCTTTTCATAGTAATCTTTTACTTCGGCGTAGCAGTACAGCTCTTCGCCGACAAACAGCGGACGCTCGTAATGGAAGCGCTGCTCGCCGTGAATGAGCCCTTTTGCCGGCAGCTTCAATCCTTCAATGACGCCGTAGTCAAACACGCGCGGAAACGTCGGCGGGGCGATATTGCGCCCGTAGCGCGACCGTTTTCCTGTTTCTTCATCCCAATATATCGGATTCGGATCGCCGATCGCTTCGGCAAATTTTTTCACCGCGCCGCGTTCGACGACGTTTTTGATTTTCTTTGACCGTTTGCCGATCTCTCCTTGGTACATCGTCCGCCCTCCTCGCCTTCAACATTTCGGGCCGCCGGCGACATACAGCACTTGGCCGTTGACGAACGATGATTGTTCGTCGGCGAAAAATGCGACCGCGTTGGCGATATCTTCCGGGCGGCCGCTGCGTCCGACCGGGATGGTGGCGACGCTTGCCTGAATGAGCTGCTCAAACGAAATGCCGAGCCGCTCAGCGGTTGCTTTCGTCATGTCAGTCTCAATGAACCCTGGCGCGACGGCGTTCGTCGTGATGCCAAATTTGCCAAGCTCAATCGCCAGCGTTTTTGTAAACCCTTGAATGCCGGCTTTCGCCGCCGAATAGTTCGCTTGGCCGCGGTTGCCGAGCGCTGAGGTCGATGAAATGTTGATAATGCGCCCGTATCCTTTTTCAACCATATATTTTTGCGCGGCGCGCGCGCAGTAAAACGCCCCTTTCAAATGGACGTCCATGACGGTTTGCCAGTCGTCGTCGGTCATTTTAAACAGCAAGTTGTCGCGGATGACGCCGGCGTTGTTGACGAGAATATCGAGCGAGCCGAATCGGTCGACGACCTCTTGCATCGTTGTTTCCACTTGTTCGCGGTCGGTGACGCTCGCCACTTTGGCGTAAACGTCATACCCTTTTTCCCGCAGCTCGGCGGCCGTCGCTTCAAGCGCTTCGGCGTTTAAGTCGATGAACGCCACCTTGGCCCCCTCTTCCGCGAAGCGGGTGACAACCGCCTTGCCGATGCCGCGGCTCCCCCCGGTCACAAATGCCACTCTTCCCGCAAATCGTTGGCTCATTTTTTTCTCCTCCTTTTCGGTAACGCTTTCATTTTTTAGAGAAACTGCCCGAGTTTGACGTGTCCTTTGATTAAGTTGCGGGCGATAATGAGGCGTTGGATTTCATCCGTGCCGTCATAGATGCGCCATAATCTCGCCTCACGATACCAGCGCTCGATCGGCATCTCTTTCGTATAGCCCATACCGCCGTGAATTTGCATGACGCGGTCGATGACGCGATTGCCCATGTTGGCGCCAAACAGCTTCGCCATCGAAGCCAAATGGCGGTTGTCCTCCCCTTGATCGAGCGTAAACGCCGCGTTCAACACGAGCCATTTCGCCGCTTCAATTTCGACAGCGGAATCGGCGATCATCCATTGAATCGCTTGCCGTTCGGCGATCGGCTTGCCGAACGTGACGCGCTCTTTCGCGTAATCGATCGCCATTTGCAATAGCCGCTCCGCCGCCCCGACCGCGCGGGCGCCGACGACCCAGCGGGCGTAGCCGATCCACTCTAAGCCAAGCTTGTAGCCGTGATGCAATTCGCCCAAAATATTTTCCTCCGGCACGCGCACGTTTTCAAAGATCAAACTGGCCGGCGTCGCTGGCCCCATCGTATAGATCGGTTCGGAGCGCCAGCCCATGTCGCGGTCGACGATGAAGCACGTCACTCCTTCGCGTCCGTTCGAGGCTCGGTGCCGTTCCTTGTCGGTCACGGCGATGACCATGACAAAGTCAGCGTCATTGCCTCCGGTAATGAACGTTTTCTCCCCATTCAGCACCCACTCATCGCCATCTTTGACCGCCGTCATTTGAATGTTGCGCGTGTCAGACCCCGCACCTGGTTCGGTCATGGCAAAGCACGATTTTTTCTCGCCGTTGATCGTCGGGATCAAATAGTTTTTCTTTTGTTCTTCATTGGCGTAATACAAAATGTTGTCCGCCGACCCGCCAAACTGGAACGGAACGAGCGTTTTTCCGACTTCCATCAGCACAATCGCCTGCATGACGTGGCCAAGATTGGCGCCGCCGTATTCCTCCGGCGTGTTAATCCCCCAAAAACCCGCTTCCTTCGCCTTGAATTGCAGCTCTTTTAATTTTTCTGGCGCAAGCCCCGGCTTTCCTTCCCGCTCGTTGCGCAGCACTTCGTTTTCGAGCGGGATCAGCTCCTTCTCGACAAATTTGCGAATCGCTTTTTGCACCATGCGCTGCTCATCGGTTAAGCGCAAATGCATCGTGAATCCCCTCCGTTTTCTGTTTGCCTTTCCGCCCTGCTCCACCTACTTAAAATACCAACCGGTTGGTATGTTACCTCTATTATATTCAAATGTTCTGAAAAGTACAATACTTTTTATACTTTTTGTCCAACAAGAAAACGTTCCCCCGTTGGCGCAAAGGGCGCAAATCAAGGGGGCTTCGCTTTTCAGCCGAGGTGGTCCCTAAAAGATCGGGACCCCTCTTTCTTCGCTATATACGTACTGGCTGCTTCAGCCTCTCTATGTTGCGTCTATACGGCAATCGTCTTCGCCTCGCCAATCCATTGCGCCAATCGCTCGATCAAACTCACAGCATTCCTCTCCCTTTCTTTACCAATTTCTTGGTTTTGCCAGTATCTCCTTCGGTTCTTTTCGCGGCCATACGGTATAGCTGAAACTCCAGACAAAATCAACCACCAAAACCAACGTCCAACGGCCTGCCATCATCAACAGTTCTTTCGCTTTCGACATATCGCCTACGAACCAAACCATAGCCAACAAAATCCCTTGACCGATCGTCCAAGCCCTCAGGTGACGATACCACCCTAGGCGTTCGTGCTTGGCATGCTCCTTTCCGAAGAGAAGAGATTTTTTCGGCCTAGGCATTTTCAAAAAAAGGTGAACAAACTGATGATCTGCCCATTGGATCATGCGACGTCCATACACAACGGACACAGCGATATAAACAGCTGCCAATGAATGAGATAACTTCGCTGTCTGCCCGTGCGCTAAGTCTACAACCGACACAACTAGTAAAATAAGATCTGCCAAAATGGTGCATAAAAAAAGGCATACACTGGCCATTTTCCATTTTAACACATAACGCGTGAACAATCCCGATATGACGAACACCCAAAACAGCACTTCACATGCGATAATCAGCCAACCAATGATATGGACCGCCTCCTTTTTAATACATTTGTATCAAAAAAAATAGTAACACAATTGTATTAAAAAAACAACTGTGTTACACTGGATATATGCCCAAAATAGTCGATCATGAAAAGCAGAGGAAACGAATTGCAGAAGCGACATGGACCGTGATCATGCGGGACGGGATTGAAAAAGCAACCGTGCGAAATATCGCTAAAGAGGCAGGAATGTCTGCCGGGGCGCTGCGCTATTATTTTACTTCGCAATCCGAGTTGTTAGCCTTTTCGATGAAGCTTGTCTCTGAACGGGTGCGGGAGCGGGTTGAGGCCATCCCTCCCTCCATCCCGCCCCTTGAAGGAGTCAAGCGTTGTCTCCTTGAACTTCTGCCGTTAACCGATGAAACGAAAAAAGAAATGGAGGTGTGGCTTGTTTTTACACAAAGGGCACTTTGGGATCCCGCGCTCCAACCACTGAGCGAACAAATATACCATCAGTTGCGAACGGCCATGAAAAGGATGCTTGAACTGTTGCGCGATCTCGGGCTGTTAAGGTCTGATGTGTCGATTGAGTTGGAAACAGAGCGCCTATACGCATTGGTTGACGGCTTAGCGATGCACGGCATCATGCAATCTGGCAAGCTATCTCCTTCAAAAATCGAAGAAATTATCGAATATCACTTACGCTCCATTTGCCGTTAAGACAAATGGAGCGTAGCTTATTTTGGTCCTTAACAAAACGGCAACCGTCAAACGACGACAAACAAAAGACAGGTGATCTTGCCGCTTTCTCTTCGATGGAGCACCGACTCAGGTTACTCTTGCCAAAACATCCATACATAAGTGTTACGCATCGGCTATTTGGCCAGCCGTGGGAAAAGAAAAAACAGCGACAAGCAGGCCGACCGTCCCCCTTCCGATCATTCCAACTGCGGAATAAACGTCGGCATGACCGGGATGATCAAGCCGACGTCGATAAACATCAACAATAGATTCTTCGCCTATCTATGAGCATGGCTCCTCGTCTCTTCAGCAACAGATGCCTCTTTCCCTCATTAAGCTGAGCTAGTCCACTACCGTAAATTAAACCCTTTCCCCTCGACAAATTCTTTCATGTACATCCGGACCGAGCGGCTCAACATATCGGCCATCTGCCCCGTCCATGTATCGCGGCGGCGTCCGTTTGTCCGCTGCTCATAATACGCCGAAACCGTGTCGTTGTAGCGCTGCAACTGTTCGAGGAACGGAGCGCGATCTTGGTTGTATTCGTCCTCATGATAAACGTGCGCAAACGGCAACCGCGGCTTGCGGTCCGGCGTTTGCGCCGGATAACCGACGGCAAGGCCAAACAGCGGAATGACTCGTTTCGGCACCTTCAACAGTGCACATACGTCCGGCAAGTTGTTGCGCAATCCGCCGATATAGCAGATGCCAAGCCCCATCGACTCGGCGGCGATGGCGGCGTTTTGCGCCGCTAACGCGGTATCGATGAGCGCCACCATAAACTTTTCCGTGCTCTCAAGCGACGGGATCACGTCTTTTCCTTCAAGCTCCCCGATGAGTTCATGGCGGTGAAAATCGACGCAAAAGACAAAGAAATGGCCGTTATGCTCGACATAAGATTGATTTCCCGAAAGCTCGGCGAGCTTCCGTTTTTTCTCCGGATCTTTCACCCCAATGATCGAGTACGCCTGAATGTAGCTTGACGTCGACGCCGCTTGGGCGCATTCAACGATCGTGCGAATTTGTTCATCCGTGAGCGGTCGGTCTTCGAAGCGACGGATCGAGCGATGGCGCAAGATCGTTTCAATGATTGGATTCATCACGCATGCCTCCTGATGCAGTGAATGGTATTGTCCCCGATTCTCATCATAACAAAAAAACAAAGAGCCGAAAAATGATCGGCTCTTTCCTGTCATTACTGTCCAAACCGCCCTTCTTGGTAATCGCGGATCGCTTCGCGGATTTGTTCCGGCGTGTTCATGACAAACGGCCCGTAAGCGACGACCGGTTCGTTTACCGGCTCACCGGCGTAAAGAAGGAGGCGCAATTTTTCGTTGGCGGTCACGCTCAGCTCCGTTTCTTCGCCGCGGTCGTGGCGGCTTAGCAACAACACTTGCCCGGCTTTCCCTTCCGTGCGGTCGGCGCCGAACGTGCCGCTTCCTTCTAAAATATACAAAAAGCCGTTGTAATGGCCCGGCAAATCTTGCGCGACGGTAACTCCCGGTTCAACCGTCATTTCAACCATCGTCACCGGAACGATATTTTTCGTCGGCGCTTTGACGCCTTTCGATGACCCGGAAAAGACGCGGATCGTTGCCCCTTCTTCCTTGCGCACAGGCATGTCTTTGGCGCGCAAGTTTTGGTAGCGCGGCTCGGTCATTTTATGCGCGCTCGGCAAGTTGATCCATAGCTGAAGACTGTGCACGGTGGAACCGGGCGCCGGATCTTCCTTATGGACGACGCCGCGGCCGGCGGTCATCCATTGCACATCCCCGGGTCCGAGCGTGCCGTGACCGGCTTTGCTGTCGAAATGTTCGAGTTCGCCGCTGATCACGTACGTGACCGTCTCAATGCCGCGGTGCGGGTGAACATCAAAAGCGCCCCGCTGAAAAATGTCCTCCATCAATAGCAAAAACGGGTCATACTCTTGCCAATTCCCAGGCTCGAGCACCGGGCCGCTTTGGTGAATCGGACTGTGGGCGGTCATTTGCACCGTCTTGATATGACGAATGTGGCGTTGAACAGCCATAACGTCTCCTCCTCGTTTTCCATATCGAATCCAATTGGATTAGAGAGAGCCGGCCATCGCCAATCGCTCCCTTTTCCCCATCGTATCCGATCCCACCAAAAACAGGCAAATGATCTGCTCAACAGCCGGGCGCCGCCGAAGCCGACCAAAATAAGGTTCATTACCACAGCGTGTACTTGACAAGTGAGAGTTCTTTTTGTGTCACCATGTATGAAAATTGTTGATGTACTGTTTTTTCTTTCCAGAAAAAATCCATAGGCGGCGATCTACCCTCCACCCGAGGATGAAAATCTCGCGTCAGTTCGGCATTTTCACAGAAGGAAGTATGGCATGTTTTGAAACAGTCAAGCACACCTTTTGGCAAAGAGCGCAAAATAAAAACCTGCCGGAAATCGGCAGGTTGACGTTCCTATGTACAATGGCGGAGGAAGAGGGATTCGAACCCCCGCGGGCTGTGACACCCCTAGCGGTTTTCGAAACCGCCCCCTTCAGCCAGACTTGGGTATTCCTCCGTACGAAAATGGAGCCTATCGGATTCGAACCGATGACCTCCTGCGTGCGGGGCAGGCGCTCTCCCAGCTGAGCTAAGGCCCCAAGCAAGGATCGGGAAGACAGGATTTGAACCTGCGACCTCACGGACCCGAACCGTGTGCTCTACCAAGCTGAGCTACTTCCCGTTGATTGCTTACCCTTGCGACAATTTTTATTTTATATGAACCTCGCAAGAAAGTCAATGATTTTTTATCATTTTTCCCCACCGTCCGGGCTTGACGGGTTTTCCAGCGCCTGCTGCATAGCGGCCCCTTTTTTTTCCTATACTAAAAAAAACACGGCGATCGGACGCAACGCGGAAACGTTCCATGGTTAACGGTTTCCCCTCCACCTAGGGATGAAAACGACCGTTTGCTGCACGACATGTTCGCGGAAAAGGGGGAGAGCCCATGAAATTCATCCCGCCGGCGCGGCGCAAACGCGCATATTTGTCACAGTTTACCACCACCAACCTCCATTTGCGCCACCCGCTTGTCGTCGCCTTTTTTTCCTTTTCGTTTCCCGGATTCGGCAATTTGATGCTGCACCGTTACGCCACGGCTTTTATTTTAATCGTTTGGGAGCTGTTTATCAATACAAAAGCGCACGTCAACGCCGGAATATTGTACTCGCTCCTCGGCGATTTCGAAAAGGCCAAAGCCGTTCTTGATGAGCGATGGCTGATGTTTTATGTCGCCATTTACATATACGGAATCTGGGACAGCTATCGCGGCGCCGTTGACATGAACAAGCTGTATTTGCTCGCTGACCGGGAAGACGCACCCATTCCCCCGCTGCGAATGGGGGGATGGGACATCAATTACTTGGACAAACGTAAGCCGTGGCTGGCGCTCGCTTGGTCGGTGCTCGCCCCCGGCCTCGGCCATTTGTACGTTCATAAAGTGATTGCTGGTTTGTTTCTGTTCGGCTTTACCATTATCGTTTCCTATTTTGCCCGCTTGCCCGAAGCGATCATTTATACGCTCACCGCCCGCTTTGATGAGGCGGTGCGCATCGTGAATATGCAATGGGCGCTGTATTTGCCTTCCATTTATTCGTTCGTCTTCTACGATGCGTACGTTTCAGCCGTCGAATACAACAAGCTGTTTGAAAAAGAGCTGTCCAACTATTTGCGCCGCCGCTGCCAACCGAAACCATTTCGATGGCCTATTTGATCAGGAGGCTTTCTATGATTGTCGTTGCCACTTTTGAAAACCATTTGTTCGTCGAGCTGGTAATTTCCGCTTTGCGCGAAAAAGGAGTTCCCCCGCACCATCTGTTCGCCGTTCCGCTTGACGGCCGCCCGGAGCCGCCGCAGCTGTTAGATACGATCCACCGCGCGGACGGCTTGAGCTTTCTCGATCTAGCGGCGATTTTCGGGACGTGTTTCATGCTGCTTGGTTCGATTTACGGCTATGTATTAACATGGGGGCCGATCATTTGGGGGGTGATCGGGGCGGTGGTCGGCATCTCGTTCGGCCTGCTGTTGAAATGGGGGCTCAACCGAAACACGGCGCGCCGCCAAACGAACAGGCGCGCGGAAATCGTTCTCCTCATCCGCTGTGATGAAACGCAGTGGCCGATGATCGAGCGGCTGTTATGGGATCACCATGCGCTCGGCCTCGCCGGCATCGACGATGAAAAGAGAACGCGCCAATGACGATGGCCATGACGCCCGCAACATAGGATGCTAGCGCGCCTCGCTTTGCCGATGTACCACTCCTTCCCGTTTTGGTCCGCCCGATGCCGGCAGCCTACCTTTCCCGTTTTGGAAGATTCACCGCTCCCGTCAAGGTGCAACCTTTTAATACACGTCGCGCCGTGCAAAGACAACAAAAGCGACAGCGAGAGACATAAGTCCCCACACGGCCAGCACCGTCATGGAAAAGCCGAGCGTCATTCCTTCAATCGGAGGAGCGGCGCCTTTCAAGTAATCGGTGAGCCGCAAATTGACCATAAACAAATACTTTGCGGACTGCCATGACGACACCATGTTCGACAAAATGGCGCCCGAAATGAGAGCCGCCAGCATCACTCCCATCACCGCCGCTGTGCTCCGAAACAGCACGGAAAGCATCAATGTCAACGTCCCAACGACCGTGCTGACAAACGCGGCTAACCCCAACTCCATCAAAATGTATTTCCATTGCGGAATCATATGCACGTTGTCCGTATTCAAGTCCTCGCCTTGGGGAACAAAACCGGTCAACAACGGCAAATGAAAGCCGCCATACCCGAATACAAGGCCGGAGATGGCATACGACAGCACCGCTGTTGTCAGCATAATAAACGACACGGACAGCAGCAAAGCGATATATTTGCTAAGCAGCACTTTCCACCGTTTCACCGGCCGGACGAGAAGCAGCTTGATCGTTCCGGCGCTCGCCTCCGAGGAGACAAGATCGGCCGCCACCACCATGACGAGCAGCGGCAAAAACAAGTCGATGGCGTTTTCGATAAACGTGCGCATAAACGTCGGCGCCCCCGGGGCGGACGGATTCACGTTGTGCTCTAAGTAATACTGTTGCTGCTTGAGGCGGATTTGTAAATATTTGCGCCACTCCTCGGACATGCTCGGCGACTGGAGGCGATTTTGCAAGTCGACGATTTGCTGCTGCAGCTGCGTCCGCCAGTCGGTCGTGCCGAGCCGTTTTCTCAACTCTTCCGTCTCCCGATATTGAGCGTATGTAAACAAGGCGACGAGCACCGCCACAATGGCGGCGATCACCCATAGCCGCTTTTTGCGGACGATTTTCAGCATTTCATTGTACACAAGCTTACTCAATCGTTTCGCCCCCTGTCAGCTCGATAAATAAATCTTCGAGCGTCGGCAACCGCGGTTCAATGTGAGCTACCGCCACGCCGGCACGGACGAGCTTGGCGTTCCAAGCAGCGAGCTTGGCCGGTTCATACGGTGTGATAATCCCCTCTTCATCTGCCCGCAGCACCTCCGTCTCCTCAGCGAGCAGCACCTGCGCCCGATCGAGCGGATCCGCTTTCCAGACGACGCGCGCTTGTTCGTTTAACAGCCGCTCGACTGTATCAACAGCCAGCAGGCGCCCTTTCGCCATAATAGCGACGCGGTCGCACATGAGCTGAATTTCGCTTAACAAATGCGAAGAGACGAGAACGCTAAGCCCTTCCGTTTCCGCCAAAAAACGGATGAAGGCGCGCATTTCACGAATGCCGGCCGGATCAAGGCCGTTGGTCGGCTCATCCAAAATGAGCACCTTCGGCTTCCCGAGCAGCGCTTGGGCGATGCCAAGCCGCTGCCGCATGCCGAGCGAATACGTGCTTACCCGGTCGTGAATGCGCTGCTCGAGCCCAACGAGCTTCGCCACTTCCATGATTCGATCGGCGCCGATTCCCGGCATCATACGGGCGAAATGTTCAAGGTTTTCCCACCCGGTTAAGTACGGGTACATTTCCGGATTTTCGACGATGCAGCCGATTTGGCGGATCGCCTCGGTAAACTCGCGGTGAAGATCATACCCGCCAATCATCACCGTCCCTGACGTCGGGCGAATGAGCCCAACGAGCATGCGGATCGTCGTCGTTTTGCCCGCGCCGTTCGGCCCTAAAAAACCGAACACTTCCCCCTCGTGCAAAGCAAACGAAACGCCTCGGATAATTTCTTTGCCGCGGATCGTTTTCCGCAGTCCATGGACCGCTAGTGTCACCGGTTTCATCATCAGCGATTCTCCTCCGTCAGCGTAATCAGCGAAGCGACACGCTCTCCGATTCGTTTGTATCCTTCTTGGTTTGGGTGGAAATGATCGCTGTACAAATAGTCGTTGACGTGCAAAGCAAACAGATCAAACGTCGGCACCGCGACGACGTTCGGATAGCGGGCCGCCACTTCCGCCGCGACAAAATTCCAGTCGCGGACGACGGCGGACGTGCGTTTGGCATCGCCTAAATCGCTGAACGGGTTGTATAAGCCGATCGCCAAAATGACGGCATCGGTGTTGAAGCGCCGAAGCATGGCAAAAATGCGGTCTAGGTTCGCCGCATACTGCCGTTTTGCCGCGTTCAGCTCTTTTTCATTCAGCCGAAGCGCTTCCCCGCCCCGAAACAGATCGTTACCGCCGATCGTCATGACGATCAGATCGGCCATGGCGATTTGCCGCTGAATCTCAGGCTGGCCGAGCTGGCGAAGCAAGCCATCGGAGCGCAGGCCACGAACCGCCAAGTTCGTAACGCGAATCGGCGCCTCCGTCTGCTTTCGCAGCTCATCGACCATATAGCCGACATACCCTTTGCCGCTTTCATCGCCCGTCCCCCGCGTCAACGAGTCGCCTAAAGCGACGATATCGATATCACCATCGCCCTTCTTTGCCCCGTGGACCGAAGGCTGCGTTTGCCCCGGGGGCTTAGAGGGGGGAGCGAGCTGGTCTTGCACGGCCAACACGAGCCCGCCAAGCCAAAGCGCTGCTGACATGGCGGCAGCCGCGATCACAAGCCCCACAACGCCCAGTCGCATACCATTCACCTCATTTCATTTGCTTTGTCGCTGCCTTTCACCATCGGTTTCAGCATCGTTAGTTTGCTCCGGCCGCCGTTTCATTCGCCAACGTTTTGGATTCCAGTACTTTCTCAGCTTTGCCGCCGCTTCCTTTCCCACCAGCCATGCCCCGGCCCAAAACAACATTTCGGCGAGCACAACGGCGCTCGTCACCGCCCATGCCTTGACGGAAGCGGAAAACGGCAAAAATGGAGCGATCGGCGGAACGACCCAAACAACGAACGAGGCGATGATCAGTCCGACACCGATGCGCTGCCTAGCGGACGGCTTTCGCTTCACTCTCTCGCCCCCTTTTGCCTGAATGCCAAAAGCAAACACTCACGTATTTCCACTCTAACATATTTATCCTTGTTTTCCAAAACGGTTCGCTTGGCTTCCCATGCGCGCCGGCAAGAAGGAGAGCTCGCTTCAACGCCGTCCGCCCGCAGCATAGGGCAGAATCGAAGAAGAGGGTGTTCCCAAAGGATCGGAACACCCTCTCTCATCGCTATATATAGACTTCCATGACAAAACATTTTTATCACCATCGGAAGGATGAAAATGTCCTTATGTTGAATGCTGTAACTTTACTCATTTTGGAATTCAGGTATTTTCAGGATAGATACTAAACACCCTCTCCACACTATATGCCGTGTCTTTCTTGAGAGGAGATCGCCTTTTGGGTCATTCCCCCATGATTTACTCGTGCAATCGCTTCTCGGAATCGTTTCCTAAAGTAGAAAAAACTTGTTACATCGTTGACACGTTCAATCATCGTTCAAGGCAAACGGCTGTTTTTTACCAACGTTCTAGCCGAACCGCCTCTTGCAGCTGCGGATAAAAAACGCCGATCGTATCGCCGGTGAACACCCCGCCGCTGTATGAATCATAAATCGAAAAGTGGTGGTTCGCATGCCCCGGCGTATCGTAAAAGGTAAGCGTCCGCGCGGCGCTCAGCGCGAGCGTCTCTCCATCCTCCTTCACGATCACCCGTTCTTCCGGCACCGGAACAATCGGAGCAAAGAGCGCATCAAATTGGGCGCCGTACACCGCTTTCGCTCCAGCGATGAGGCGCGATGGATCGACTAAATGCCGCTTCCCTTTCGGATGGACGACCGTGGCGGTTGGGCAATGCTGAAGGAGCAGCTCGGTTAGGAAGCCATCTCCTTGCTCGCCACTCCTTTCCGTCCATTCCGTACAGCCAAGATCACCGCCGCCGCCCAGCCGATCACGATAAGGCTATAAACGGTCGGATACACGGATGCCGGCGCCTCCCAAGCGTGCAGAAGCGTGCGGACATTCGTCAAAATGATGAGACCGCCAACTAGCACTCCAAGCAAATGGGACGGCAGTTTGCGCACAAGCCAAGCGGCAATCGGCGCGGCGATGATCCCCCCCGCCATCAGCGTCAACACCCAATACCAGTTGACCTGCTCCCAGCCGAGAGAAATCGCAAATCCGATCGTCGCTGAGAGCGCAACGGCAAATTCGGACGTATCGACGGTGCCAACGACCTTGCGCGCCTCCATGGTCCGATTCGCGAGCAGCACCGGCGTCGCAATCGGCCCCCAGCCCCCTCCCCCAGTGGCGTCAAGAAACCCGGCTACCAAACCGAGCGGGACGAGCTGTTTGTTCGACCATTGTTTTCCCGAAACCGATGGGGCGCGGCCGTTCAATACCAAGAATCGATAAATAATGTAAAAGCCAAGCACCAATAAAAACAATGAAACGTACGGTTTGATCAAATCTCCCGGCAAGTTGCTTAAAAAGCAGGCGCCGACAAACGCGCCGACCGATCCGGGAATAATCAGCTTCACCACCATGGCGCGGTCGACGTTGCCAAATTTCCAATGGGAAATACCGGACGCCGCCGTCGTCGCCACTTCCGCCAAATGGACGGACGCTGAAGCGACGGCCGGGGCGATGCCGAACGTCAGCAAAAGCGTCGTTGAAGTGACGCCGTACGCCATCCCGAGCGATCCGTCAATGAGCTGAGCAATCAATCCTACAAACAGAAACACAATCAATTTTTTCATGATTCTCCCTCCGTTTACTATAGTTAAGCATGTTACTTATATTTAAATCCAACTATTCATAGTTGTCAACTATGATTTTTACAAAAATAAAAAAATTCATTCCTTCCCCATCATCCGGCTCTCCATCAAAAGCCGGACTTGATTTTATGCTTCCAAGAAAGAAGAGAAAACAAATCATGTTTTGTATACACTTGTCCGGTGAAGTAAACCGTCTGTCAAGTACATATTATGGTGATGAACTTGACCGAATCATAACGAAACACAAAAAGGAGGCAGGGTCTGTCAAGTCCATATTGTGGTGACGAACCTACCATCCGTTGTGAACAGGAAAAAACATAACAGCAATCCTCAGACCGAAGCCGCATCGAACGAAAAAAGGCGCTCTGCGCTTTGCCCAGAGCACCTTTGACAACGAGGCCGCCACCGCGACCGCTTCACCGGATGGCGTCCTGCCGCAACCATCCACTTAAAACTTTCCTTGGTATCGTTCGATTTCCCATGCATGAACCGCCGTGCGGTAGCTGTTCCATTCGTCTTTTTTCATCGCCACGTATTCATGGAATACATGCTCACCGAGCGTCGCACGGCCGATTTCACCGTCTTCGAACGCCGCGATGGCAGCGCCTAAGTTTTCCGGCAAGTTGTCGATGCCAAGTTCGGCGCGACGTTCTTCCGACATATGGAAAATGTCTTCGTCAATCGCCGCTGGAGGCGTCAACCCTTTTTCCACGCCGTCAAGGCCTGCTGCCGCGATGATGGCGTAAGCCAAGTACGGGTTGGCTGACGGATCCGGGCAGCGCAGCTCAACGCGCGTCGCCATGCCGCGCTTCGCTGGAATGCGAATGAGCGCCGAACGGTTGGAAGCCGACCACGCGATATAGCAAGGCGCCTCATACCCCGGCACCAGCCGTTTGTACGAATTGACAAGCGGGTTGGTCACAGCCGCAAAATGTTTAACGTTTTTTAACAAACCGGCGATAAACTGGTACGCTGTAGCCGACAACTGATTGGCATCGTTCGGGTCAAAGAACGCGTTTTCCCCGTCTTTGAAGAGAGAGATGTTGACATGCATCCCCGAACCGTTGATGCCGAACACCGGTTTCGGCATAAACGTCGCATGAAGACCGAATTTGCCGGCGATCGTTTTAACGACCCATTTGTATGTCGTCGCGTTATCTGCCGCCCCGAGCGCGTCCGCGTATTTGAAGTTGATTTCATGCTGGCCTTCCGCCACTTCATGGTGCGACGCTTCGATCGTAAAGCCCATCGCTTTTAAGGCGCGGTAAATTTCAAGGCGAACGCGTTCCCCTAAATCTTTCGGGGACGGTTCAAAATAGCCGCCGTTGTCATGAAGCTCAAGCGTCGGGTTGCCGTGTTCATCCGCTTTGAACAAGAAAAATTCGAGCTCCGGGCCGACCGAAATCGTGTATCCTTTTTCCGCCGCCCGCTCAACCGTTTTTTTCAGCACGTTGCGCGGATCGCCTTCAAACGGCGTGCCGTCCGGGTTGGTCACCGAGCAAAGGAAGCGCGCTTCTGCATAACCTTCTTCGACCGTCCACGGCAACACCGCGAACGTATTCAAATCCGGCAACAAGTACAAGTCAGAACGATTGATCGGTGAAAATCCTTTGATCGACGAACCGTCGAACATGATTTTTCCGCCGACGACGTCATCAAGCTGCTCGGCCGTGACGGTGACATGCTTTAAAATCCCTTCAATGTCAACGAACTGCAAATGAAGCAGCTCCACATTTTTTTGTTGGATCGTTTCTTTGATTTGCTCCAACAGCCCCGTTTGTGTAGAGGAAACGAACAAATTCGACATGTTACATTACCTCACATTCGTACGTT
>NZ_JPYA01000172.1 GCF_000750005.1 Geobacillus icigianus
ATAACATAATTCAACCGATAACAACGATCATTTTTTCTTGAAACCGGTTTCTGATAGAAAAAGTTTGTTAATTTTTTTAACAATAAAAGAATGCCCCTCATCACGAAGGGCATTCCTCACCATGTTACGCCACACGAATCGGCTTGCCAAACGGCACGCGCGGCATATAATCGTCCGGCACAAGCCAAAACACTTCATAGTCGACTTCAAGTTCTTCATAAAAATAGCCGGTTACATCGGTAATGTAAAACAACGTATCGATTTTTTGCCTAGCGGCCCATTCCAGCACTTCGGTGTACGACGATTTCCCGTGCTTGAAATATTTAATCGTCGCCACGCCAACCGGAGAGACATCGCGAATTTTAAAATCCGCTTGGACGAGCAATGTGTCCGGACGCAGTTTTTCAAACAGGTTGACGATGTTTTGAATCAGCACCGGCCGCGCCGGACGGTTCGATGTATCAATCGCCAAGGCAATCGAATGGTCCTTGCGCTCCTTAAGCAACGATAACAATGCTCGCTGCCATCTCACGAGGATCATCCCCCTTATATCGGTGAATCGCCGTGCGCATTACTAGTATAGACCGCCTTGGCGAAACGTACGAACTGTTTTTCTTTCCTGTTTTCCTTCCTTTTCTCAACCAAGCCGGGGCGGGGATGGGCCCGTCGCAGTCAACCTCCGCCGCTTTACTCGGGCCGGGAGAAAGGAGTGTTCGCCTTTTTTCGGTCCGCCGCCTCGATCGTTCCTTCCATGTACACATCGCTGACTTGTTCATGCGTTTCCGCCAACGCAGCGTTAAGAAGTGAAGCGGATGGCTCAGCGGATGGGTCAGCGTGGCGCCCGGCGACGTCGAGCGATCGTCTGTTTTCTGTCATCGTTGCTCCCTCCTTTCCGTTCATCACCTTCATTTTATTTATGTGGAACAAAGGGAAAAAGAAAAGAAGGAAGTTTATGGATGATGCATGCATACATGGCGGCTCGCGCGACAAACTAATGATAAACGTTCACAGAGAGGATGATGACCAATGAAGCAGCCGAAACGAAACGACAGCTTAGAACAACAAAAAAAGCAGCAACCCGACAAAGAACTGGAAAAGCAACCGGGCTACGGCGATAAAAAACTAGAGGGCCCGAACTACCCGGCGGAATAAAGGCGGCAGGGCAAGATGAGACATTTGCTTGCGTTGACGCTCAAATATTTGCTTACCGCGACGGTCATGTTCGCTATTTTGCCGCTGTTTTTGCGCATCTCATCAGCGGAAATATTGTCGTTCAGCCTCTGGCTAACGCTTGCCGCCTATGCGCTCGGCGACTTGTACCTTTTGCCGCGCCTTGGCAACGTTTCGGCGACGATCGCCGATTTTGGCTTCGTCTTCGTTGCCGTCTGGATTGGTGTTGGCGCGTTTTACGACACCGGTGGCGGGGCGGTCGTAAACGCAGCGTTTTTCGCCGCGCTGCTTGCCGCGTTTGGCGAGCTGCTGTTGCACGCCTATGTTCTCCGGTTTGTCGTCGGCCAACACGGAGAGGAAGACGCACCGCTTGCCGGCGGCCCGCGTTGGCAAACGGAAGCGGCGAAAGAGTTTGACGTCCGCGCCGCCCGCCCCGGCGATCAAGAAGGCGCACAGGTGAAACAAAAAGGAGACCGGCAGGAACAAGAACCGCCCCATCCTCCTATTTTGTAAGCAGCGAACAGACGCCAAATAACCAATGCTCATTAGCGATGGCCGAACGGCGACCGGTCTGTTCGTTTCTCCACCAAGCGGAACACTACAACAGCAAAAAACGGGTGTCTTCTCGCTCGCGAGACACCCGTTTTACATATGATGATACTCACCCTAATCGCTTGTTTCCGCACTCAACGGGCCGCCCTCTGCCCGTTCGGCCAATGGCCAAAGAGCAACGGCGCCTTTTTTATTGTTCCGGCCGTTTCAGCGCCAGCAGCGTCTGCTTTAGTTCCGCTTCCATCGCTGCGAGTTCGCGTTCAGCCTGCTGCCGTTTCAACCGACCTTCGGCTTGAATTTTTAACGTTTCTTCGAGCGTGGCGATCAAGTTTTCTTGCGTTCGCTTCAATGTCTCGATGTCGAGAAGGCCGCGCTCGTTTTCCTTGGCGATTTCGATGCTGTTTGTTTTCAACATTTCCGAATTGCGCAGCAACAGTTCGTTCGTCGTTTCGGCAACCCGCTTTTGCGCCTCGGCCGCTTTTTGTTGCCGGAAAAGGGTCAAGGCGATGACAATCTGATTTTTCCAAAGCGGGATCGCGTTTAAAATCGACGATTGGATGCGCTCGATCAATGTCTCATTCATATGTTGAATCATGCGGATTTGCGGCGCCGTTTGGATCGTCACTTGCCGGCTGAGCTTCAGGTCGTGCACCCGCTTCTCCAGCCGATCAGCGAACTGCCGCAAGTCCTGAACGTCCTGCCATGCCATTTGGTCGCCGGAGCGCTCAGCGGCCGCCTGCTTTTCGGGAATCGTTTTCGTCCGCAGCTCTGCAAGCTTATATTCGGCCGCCGCAATATAAATATTGAGCGCCTCAAAATAGTCTTTATTTTTCTCATAAAGCGTCTCGAGCATCATCACATCGCGGAGCAATCCATGTCGATGTTTCTCAAGCTGGTCGGCGATTTTATCAATTTCGACGCCGATTTTTTGATATTTGGCAACCATGCCTTGCAGCGGTTTGGCCACCGTGCCAAACAGGCGCGACAACCATCCTTTTTTCGCCGGCATGAGGTCATCCGGGTTAACCTCTTTAATTTTCGCCATCAGCTCGCTGATCACTTCGCCGATCGGGCCGGCATCTTTCGTCTGCACATGATGCAATATCGTATGGGAAAACTTCGACAATTCGGCTTGGGCTGCCACGCCATACTGTAAAATAGCCTGATGATTGGCTGGATCGATCTGTTTGGCAAGCGCCAGCGCTTTTTCTCTATGTTCCGGCTTTAACGTCTCAAGCACATTGGCCGGCTTTTCCGCCTCTTCGGCGAACGGCGCCGCCGGAGAAGAAAACGGTCGAGCCAACAGTTCATCGAGCACGCTTGTCCGTTCCTGTTCATGAGATAAGTCGATCCTGTCACGATTCCGTTCATCTAAGTCGATCCTGTCACGATTCCGTTCATCTAAGTCGATCCTGTCACGATTCCGTTCGTCCATCGTCATTCCCCTTTCGTTCGCGACAGCCGGTCAGCTCCCTTGTTTTGCTAACGCTTGAATTGCGGTTCTCCTTGCAGATAGCGGAGATGAAGCCGATCCGACTGCTGGAGCGATTGCTCAAGCACTTTCGCTTCCGTCTGCAGCGACCAAACGTCGCCTGACAACACATCAAGCAGCTGCCGCTCGGCCGCTTCGGTCAGCTCGCTGAGCAACCGTTCCGTCTTCCGCAGCGCTTCCGTCATGTCGGCGCTTTGCACCGGTTGCCGCGACAAATATACGTATTTTTCGACCATCTCCACTGCCGTTGGCCATTCGTTTAAGAAAAACGGCTGAACAAGGCGGAGCTGATGCGGCTTTTGTTCGATGATGCGGATGAGCTGATCAACGACCGCCCCTAACCGCGAGACAGTTTGCCACATCGCTACCGAGCGCAGCCGGTACCGAGCGCGGCGCAGCCGCTTCCATAACGCCCGCGCCTCGTGAAGCTGACTGCGGACGTAAGCCTGCTCCTCAACCGGCACACCGGCCGCCAAGCGATGCCGCCTCTTCATGACGGCCGACACTCCCCACATCGCCGCCATTCCCGATACGAACGACGGCCAAAAGCGAAAATCAGCGGCGAAAAAAACGACAACAGCCGTCACAGCCCCAACGTTCCACGAAACAAACCAACGCCATATCGTGCGAAACAATGGCTTCACGTTTCCATCCCTTTCTTCATCTTTTCTTCCATTATAGCATGTCCACATTTTGATACGCACAAGCTTTCCGGGAAGTTTCATCAAGCAAAACCCCCGGCCTTGTCCGGCTATGAGGTTGAACATTGGCTGCGCATCACCGTCCGCGACCCAAAAAAAGCCAGCTCCATTTACGAAACAGGTGTCACTCACGGGGCAAATCTGGCCCGCGGCTTGGAATTTCGGCTGGCAAACGAGCCGGTGTACTATCAACAGGCGCTCGCACGAGCCGTCCACAATGCCAAAGAAAAAGCGCTGGCCATTGCCCGCGCTCTTGGCTTGCCGCTTTACGATCTACCCGTTGAGCTGAAAGAGAAGCCCGCCTCGCCGCCGGCACCATACTCGCAAACGGCTGTTGCTGCTTTTTCCAAAGCGCCGCCCATCCAGACACAAGATGTGGCCATCTGTGCCGCCGTTAAAGCGATATTCGCCTATTCATTCATTTCGTGAGGTCGATTTCGCGAACGCGGGCCCCGCCGAACAACTCGACGCGGACCGTTTTCTTTTTCCCGTTTCGATCAACAACCGTGATCTCGTACAAACCCGGCAAGCACGGGCCGATTTTTTGAACAAACGGGTCTTTCGTTGCTTCCCCCTTCATTGTCACTCCATTGACAACAAGCGTTACCTCGGGGTCATCGACGCGGACATGGAGAAAATAGAAAGCAGGCTCAAAAACGTACCGATCCCTAAAGGCATGGATCGCAAACACAGGGGGACGGGATGTCAGCCCTTTGATGTATACATGCTCGCCCTTGCGCTGGCGGTCAAACTCTTTATCCAATTCATCATACGCTTCAGAATGCCGATCAAAGTAAGCGAATAACGGCGCCAGCGTTTTTTCATTGATCGGCACCTCTTCATTCGTCACCCGCAGCATCCCCCGCAAGGCAGCTACATCATGATCGTCAATGGCATTTTTTAGCTGGCGAATGGCCATTTCACGGCTGGCCGCTGTTTTTAACGCGCCGTACCCGTTCCAAATCAACGTTCCTGCTCCCCAAGCGACAGCCAAAGCGAAAAACAGCCAGCTGAAGAAACGAACGGTTTTTTTTCTCTTTTCCCGGGACAACACATGCGCTTGCTGGCGTCTCGCATAACGCGCCAACGCCGCCGCGCCGTCTTTCCCGCTTCCCCCCTCAATTCTGTCCGGCTCAGACGTATACGGCTTCATGTTGCCTTCCCCTCTCCTTCTCTCTATCTAATTCCACTTTATGTAAGAGACAGGGAATCTATGTTACATGAACACCGATACGTTTTTTATTATAATGATCAATAAAAAAAACGGGTAGCCGTTTGCACAGTCCCGGCCACCCGGACATTAAGACAGCGAGACACTGGATCGCCGCGCGGCTTGTCGAAACATCCAAGCATACAACCCCGCGCTGGCCAAAGCAAGCAAACCGAGATACGCAAACGTCCACGTATAACCGATCCAAGTCACCGCCGCCAGCGACACCGGCGCCAGCATCCGACCGATCGTAAAACGAAGGCTCGCCGCGGCAAAATATTGGCCGCGCATATCCCTAGGAGCTAGCTTCGACACAAACGCCTGCTGTAAGCCGGCCGTCATCAGCTCGGCGAACGTAAACAGCGCCATCACCGCCATCAGCTCGATGATCGATGTGGCATGGCTAAACAACCACATCGTGACGCCGTATACCATTGACGAACCAATAAAGACCCATCGTTCATTGTAGCGGCCCATCCACCGCGTCACGACCACCGTGCCCAGGGCGACAAGCAACCCGTTTTCCGCAATCAGCAACCCAAACGCCTGGGCCCCGTCCACCGTAAAACGGCCCCATACGGTTTCCTCTTTCATTATTTCTTTTGTATACACAGGAATCAATAAATCAAGTTGCATGAACGTTTGCGCCACCAATACCCCAGCGGCGATAAACAAGAAAAAAGTCCGGTCGCGGACGATCACAACGTACTGCCGGATTTGTTCACGCCAAAACTGCGTCCATGACCCCGCTTTCTGGCTGGGCGCTGCCAATGGCGCGGTTTCGCGCAACTGTTTCGCCAATAGCGTCGCCATCGCGAAACATGAGCCAGCAGCAGCCATTAGCAACGCAAACTGATGGTCCGCATAAAAGAGCCCCCCGATGGTGGGGCCGATCACTACCGAAATGTTGACCGAGGTATAAAATACGGCAAACACATGACTCCGCTCTTGTTCCGGCACAACATCCGCCACCATCGCTTGGCTGGCCGGCCAATAAAACGCCCCGCAAATGCCGGCAAACGTAAAACAAAGAAACCCGACAAACGGCGACGACCACCATGGCGTGCTAGCCAAAGCAAAGAACAAAAACGCTGCCCCTTGCCCGTAGGCGGACAGCACCATCATCCGCTTGCGCCCGAACACATCGGCACAATAACCGCCGCACAAATTCGCCACAACAGAAAATAGCTGTGACACGATCAACAACACGCTCGCCGTTTCTTTGCCGAACGAATCGGCAAAGTAAATAGCCATAAACGGAAAAAACATCCAAAATGTCGTATTCATCAGCGCCTCGCCAAACAGGCGCACTTTCAAGTTGCGATCCCACTCACGTATTCGCATCCGCTGTCCCCCTAATCTTTCGTCTCTCAAACTTCTTTGGAAATTATATCATATTTTTATTGAAACGGTAGAAATAGTTTTCAAATAAAAGAATGACCCAAACGTTGTTTTCCTGAAACGAAACGCAACATACGGTTTTTGACCATAAGAAAAAGGTGCCCCATCCTTTTGGGACACCTTCGACTGACATGTATATCTTACTTGCGGATGAATTGCTGCGTCCAAATATAGCCGTTTTCTTCAAAACCAACGCCGATATGCGTAAAGTTTTTGTTCAAAATGTTCGCCCGATGGCCTTCACTGTTCATCCACGCATTGACGACTTCTTGCGGGGTGCGTTGGCCTTTGGCAATGTTTTCCCCAGCGGCTGTGTACGAGATGCCGAATTTTTTCATCATCTCAAACGGGGAGCCATACGTCGGGCTGTTGTGCGAGAAGTAGTTGTTGACCGCCATATCGCGCGATTTCTCGCGAGCGACTTTGCTGAGGGCCAAGTCAACTTGAAGCGGCGGCAAGCCGTATTTCGCCCGTTCTTTGTTCGTCAGCTCAACAACTTGCTGCTCATAGGCGTTTAAGCCGGTTGTTTTTTGTGTGCCGGTCTTTGGTGCCGTAGCTGGCGTTTTCGCCGGCGCTTGCGTATTGGCTTGCGGTTTGGCCGCCGTCTGTTTGACCGTTGCTGGCGCTTGTGGTTTTGCCGTTGGCTGTTTCGCCACCGCCGTTGGCTGTTTTGCCGCCGGTTGTTTTGTTACCGGCTTTACCGGTTGGAACGATACGAACGGGAAGTATTGTTGCAGCCATTTCTCCACATCTTGAACGTTTGTGCTGACATATTTTACTTGATACGCATTCGCTGTCGGACATGTTGTCCCAGCTGCTTCCGTTTTCGTTGCCGCGAACGAAGCGCCGACGAGTGCGACCGAAGCGGCGATGGTTGCTACCATTTTTTTCTTCATGGGAATTCCTCCTTGCATCCTCTATTTGAAAGTCTTAGAGATCTTGCGTCCGTCAGGCATGACTGCACAACGAGATTCGAAGAGAAACTGTTTTGTTGTTCTCTCGCCTTCGCCCCCATTATAGCACGGGGTTTTTGTAATATTTTTGGTCCAAAATGGAAAAATCAGCGTATTGGCAGCCTTCGGTAAAAAAGACGCTTGTTTTCATTGCCAAATCAACACTGATTGTTGATGGCTGCAACAGTTGGAATAAACATCCTTTCACTAACAGTCATCCCTTTTTTTCCTGTATCCCCTCAACCATCTATATTTTTCTTGCAAAAAAGGAGTTGACAGCCTCTCATTTCGGCCGTTTCGTTTAACAATTGTTACAGCTGTGTGACAAAACAGAAGAGAACCTCAATGTTTTGTTATAAAAAAAGAAGCTGCGGCGTTTCGCCCCAGCTTTGACGGTTATTCATGCTTTTGATCGACAATGAGTGCGGTTTGCACTTCGTTTGGCTTCGTCGATGAGCTGCTCATCGATCAACTTTTTTGTTTTTTCGATGACCGTTTTTCCGTCCGCCTTGATCGCCGTCTCATCCCGCTGTTCGAGCGCCAACGCCGCCTTTAGTTCTGCAAACCCTTTATATCCTAATTTTTTGGCGAACCGGACGATCGTGTTCGGCACTGTATAAAGCGCTTCCGCCATTTTTTGAATCGGAATGTCGGCGATCTCCTCACGGTGTTTGATAATGTAATCGACAATTTGGTCATCCGTATCGTTCAGCTTATCGGCATACAGCCGCACCCGTTCGTCAAACCGCATCGGTCTCCCATCCCCCACCATCTTCTCGTTTGCTACTATTTTAGCAAGAACCGATGGCGGTTGGCTACAACGCTTGTTTCCGACTTTTTGAATGGCTTCACTTACTATATAAGCAGCTTTTTTAGATTGCCTTTCTCATGTTTTAAAACGAGTTCCAAACGTTCGTTCACTTTTTGGAAATATTGATCGATCATCGTCCATTCACCTCTTAAGCGCTTGATTTTCTATCTCTAAACTAGATTTGGCCCCCAACAGCCGCGGCTGAAACACTCCTGCAGCCAAAAAAACGGCTTCCTATCAAAGGAAACCGTCCATCAGCTCGTTGTATTTGTTTCTTTATTGCCCTGTATACCCACCAACCGGGATGTTGTCTTTCCGGGCAACGCCGGTGCGGTAAGCCGCTTCAATCACCGCCTGGCGGACGCGTTCCACGACTTTGCTGTTGAAGACGCTCGGGATGATGTATGTTTCGTTCAATTCATCCTCCGTCACGACAGAGGCAATCGCCTTCGCGGCAGCGAGCTTCATTTCTTCGTTAATCTCTTTCGCCCGGCAGTCCAATGCACCGCGGAAAATGCCGGGGAAGCAAAGAACGTTGTTGATTTGGTTCGGATAGTCGGAACGTCCGGTCGCCATTACGCGCACGTGCGGCTCGGCCAGCTCCGGGTCGATTTCGGGAATCGGGTTGGCCATCGCGAACACGATTGGGTCGCGCGCCATTTTTTTCACGTCTTCGACTTTCAAAATGCCGGGGGCGGAAACGCCGATAAACACATCCGCGCCGGCGATCACATCCGACAAGCTTCCTTTCAGATTATCTGGATTCGTCATTTGCGCATACTCTTGCCAATACGGATTGTCGTACGTTTCGTCGCGGTGGATGGCGCCGTGGCGGTCCACCCCGATAATGTTGCGCACGCCAGCGGCAAGCAAAATTTTCGTGCAAGCAATGCCGGCCGCGCCAATGCCGGTTAAGACGACCTTAATGTCTTCCAGCTTTTTATCAACAATTTTCAAGGCATTGAGCAATCCGGCGAGCAGCACGACCGCCGTGCCATGTTGATCATCATGGAACACCGGAATGTCCAACTCTTCTTTCAATCGCTTTTCAATTTCAAAACAACGAGGAGCGGAAATGTCTTCGAGGTTAATGCCGCCAAACGCCGGAGCGATCGCTTTCACAATTTGAATAATCTCTTCCGTGTCTTTCGTGTCCAAGCAAATCGGAAATGCATCGACACCGGCAAACTCCTTAAACAGCATCGCCTTCCCTTCCATGACCGGCATCGCCGCATACGGGCCGATGTCGCCAAGCCCGAGCACCGCTGTGCCATCCGAGACGACGGCGACCGTATTCCGTTTAATCGTCAGCGAATACGCTTTGCGCGGATCTTCAGCGATGGCCGTGCAAACGCGCGCCACGCCCGGCGTATACACCCGCGACAAATCATCGCGCGTTTTCACCGGAATTTTCGAGCTGGTTTCAATTTTCCCCCCGATATGCATCAAAAACGTGCGGTCGGAAACGTTCACAATTTTGACGCCCTGAATCCGTTTCAGCGCTTCGATGATCAAGTCGCACTGTTTCGTATCAAGCGCACTGACGGTGATGTCGCGCACCGTATGGACTTTGCTTGATGAGATGACGTCAATCCCGACGATGTCTCCGCCCGCCTTGCCGATCGCCGCGGCGATATCGCTAAAAGAGACGCGGTCTTTTTCAAACTGAAGACGAATCGTAATGTTCATCGCTGCCCCGCCTGGTAATGCCATACCCATCGTCCTTCCTTTTCTCTATATTTTGTAAATGGTCTACGGTACAAATGTTATCTTATGAGCGCCAAAAAGACAACCCTTATTGTTCGAACAAGCCAAACGGATGCTGGCGTGACAGGCAAAGCGGCCAGCGCAGAAACAAGCCCACTTTGGCTGCATCAGTCGGTAGGAGTTTCACGAAAAAAAAGCGGCCTTCCCGGATGCAGGAAGACCGCTGCCTTTCCGCTATTGAAGCAGGCGGAGAAACTCGCGCATAAACGCCGGCAAATCCGGCCACGCATGGGCGGAAACAAGGTTGCCGTCGACATGCACCGTACGGTCGGACACATACGTTGCTCCGAGCGCTTCAACCCCCGGTTTGCAGGCGATATACGCCGTCAAGCTCCGCCCTTTCAGCACCTCCGGCATCGTCTCAAAAATGAGCGAAGCATGGCAAATCGCCGCGATCGGCTTATTCGCCTCAAAGAAATGACGGACGATGCGCTGCACATTTTCATCAAGGCGAATGTATTCCGGCGCCCGCCCGCCCGGAATGACTAACGCATCGTATTCGGTCGGGTCGATCTCGGTAAACGAGGCATGGGCGTCGATCAAATAGGCTTGTTTTTCCACGTACGTATCCCAGTCGGCAAAATCATGGACAACGGTGTGCAGTTTCTTTTTCTTCGGCGCGGCAATCGTTACGTCATGCCCTTCCTCCAACAAACGATAATACGGATAATACACCTCCAGCGCCTCAACAGCGTCGCCGGTGATGATCAACACTTTTTTGCTCATCGTTCTCGCCCCCCTTGTCCATTCTTTCCTTCTCTTTTATCATAATGGAAACGGACGGAAAGGAAAAGCAAAATGATTGTCGAATCGATAGAAAAAGGGGCGTGTGAAGCTTTAACGAGGAAGAAGCGCATGATCAAGGAGGAATCAACCATGACCATTGCCTCTTGGCTCGCCGAATCGCGCCGAACGGTGGTGCTTACCGGCGCCGGCATGTCGACCGAAAGCGGGCTGCCGGATTTCCGTTCGCCGCGCACCGGGCTGTGGGCGCGTTTTAACCCGAGCGAACTCGCTACCATCGATGCGTTGTACCGCCGCCGCGAGTCGTTTGTCGAGTTTTACCAATATCGCATCCGCACCTTGCAGCAATGCCAGCCGCATGATGGACATCGCCTGCTCGCCGACTGGGAGCAGCGCGGAATCGTGCAGACGATTGTGACGCAAAACGTCGATGGATTTCATCAACAAGCCGGCAGCCGATGCGTCATCGAACTGCACGGCTCGCTCCGAACCGTCCATTGTCAGCGGTGCGGGCAATCAAAGCCTAGCTTTGTCTATTTGCACGGTGTGTTGACGTGCGAATGCGGCGGTGTTTTGCGTCCATCGGTCGTATTGTTTGGCGAGCCGCTGCCGGAGAATGCCATCAATGCAGCGTGGGAAGCCGCCCGCCAAGCGGACTTGTTCCTTGTGCTCGGCTCATCCTTGCAAGTAGCGCCGGCGAACCAACTGCCGCTTGTCGCCAAACGAAACGGCGCCAAACTCGTCATCATCAATTGGGAACCGACGGAACTTGATGATCTCGCTGACGCCGTCATCCAGCAACGGAAAATTGGCGACGTGCTGAAAGAACTTAACGAACAGCTGACGGGAGGAACGTCATGAACCGGGAAGCGATGTTACAAGAGGCGCTTCGCTCAATCGGCGATGATTCACGAATCCGCCATTGGCGGCGCGTATCCGGCGGCGACATCAATGACGCCTACCGCGTCCAAAGCGGCAAGCAAACGTATTTCATCAAAATGCAGCGCTTTCCGCCAACCGGCTTTTTCACCGCCGAACAAGCAGGATTGGAACGGCTTCGCCAGGCGGACGCCATCCACGTCCCGGCTGTCTTTGGCGTGGGGGAAGCAAACGGATGGGGCTGGCTTGTCCTCGAGTGGATTGAAGGAACAGAAACAGCGCAGACGGCCAAACAGCTCGGGCGCGGCCTCGCCCGCCTCCATCGATGCCGCGGGCCGGCGTTCGGGCTCGACCACGATACATATATCGGGACGCTGCCACAACGAAACGGCTGGTACGGCCGCTGGCTTGACTATTACCGCGATGCCCGACTCGCCCCGCAAATGAAACGGGCGGCGGCAAACGGCCTCCTGCCCGCCGAGCGACAAAGAAAGTTGGAGCGGCTGCTTGAGCGGCTTGACCGCTGGATTCCAAACGATTGTTTTCCGTCGTTGTTGCACGGCGACTTATGGGGCGGCAACTGGCTTCCCGGTCCCGGCGGAGCTCCTTATTTGATCGACCCGTCCGTGTTTTACGGTCATTATGAGTTGGAGATCGCGTTCACCGAGCTGTTTGGCGGCTTTCCCGCTCGGTTTTATGCAAGCTATCAAGAGCTGATGCCCCTTACTCCGGAGTATCATGAACGAAAACCGCTTTACCAGCTGTTTTATTTACTCGTGCATTTGAATCTGTTTGGCGAATCGTATGGCCGATCCATCGACCGCGTGCTTGAACGTTATGCGGGGGAGTAGCCCCCCGCTTGACTTGACCGCTCATTCCGGACGCAACACCAGCGTGCTGCCGTTGACTTTTCCTAAACTTGTTACATGGTACGTGCCGTTGACCCAGTTGTCCATACGAACAGCCCTTTTTGCGAAAACACCGCCTGTATGTCGATAAGGAGCGGATGCTCAAGCAGGCCCGCTCCCCAGTTCGCTCATTCTGCGCCGATCTTTTCAAGCAGCGCATCGCCGTTTCGGCTGACGCGCACATAAGCGAAACGGGCGTCCCGCCACCGTTCCCCGCTTTGTTCCGGCACGAAATACGATTCAATCCCGTATACGACTTGCGTACTATAAAAAGTGCCGTTAATCAAAATATCCCCTTGTTGCCGCTTAAATCCGGGCCATTCTTCCCCATTCACGGCGTACACCCCAGCAAAGCGATGCACCCCATCCGGTCCCTTTCGCAGCGCAACTTTCACCTTGCCGTTTCCATCCAGAGACGAGATCGTAGAAATGTCATAGCGAAGCCGGATATAATCCCCTTGCAGCACAGAACGCGGATCCACCGGCTCGAGCGCTAATTTTACCACCTGTCCGTCTCGCAATAGCCGTTCTTTCTCCCATACGGTATATCCGGTAAACAGAAATTGGGCAACAACGATCAACAGGACACCGAAGGAAACGTTGCGAGGCCACGCCGCCTCCTTAGGGAAATGAAGCCGATTCCGTTTTTCCAGCCAAACAGCCCAAGCGAGCAACACCACCCCAGCCGCCAACAAACTGACCGATTTATGGAGCAAGTTCCACGCCAGCTCATAATATTTGAGCACAAAATAAAGAACGGTATACCCCCAAGCAATGGTCCGCTCGCGGCGCCGTCGTTGAAACAAGAAAAAGGCGAGCACCGCTACCATAGCGAGATTGGACGCCATATAAAGCCCATCAGGTTCGGAGATGTGAACACTTGTCGCAATCCCGAGCGCACTAAGCGCCAGCACGAGCGGGGTCGCGGCCGTCTTCCCTCTCCATCGACTGTACGCGTACAACGCCCCGTTCCATAGGGCGAGCAACAACAGCTCCACCCGTCCATTCTCCATGTTCCCATCAAGCACTACATACAAATAAAGCGTCAACGCAACCGTCGTCAACCGCTGCATCCCGCGCTCCGGGACACGGATCACTCCCACGGCGAGCACGGCGATATAAAGAACCAACACCACCGTCGACAGTTCCCACGTCACCGTCCAGCCAAGCCCGTAACCGATCGCCAGCAGCGTATAACGCACAACGGCGTTCCAACGGCGGCCGAGCCAAGCCGGAAGCACCAATCCAAAGATCGAAAGGAAAAACAGCACATACGGCGACCACGTGTCCGCCCACAGAAAATACAAACCGAGCAAACTCGATATGGCCAACGACGAAGCTGCGAGCGTAATCACCGCTTGAAACGCAGCCAAAAACCATTTCCCGGCCCGCGTTCTCGCCGAAAACACTCCGGCCCGGCGCAAAAAGACGACCCCGCCGTACAGGACGATGGTGGAAACGACAAGTCCGAGAAGAAGCAGCCATGTTTCAAAATGATCCACCAGCAAACGGTGGTATTGAATGAACAAAAACAAGCCGGCAAACAAACTCGTCAGCAAACCATAGCCACGCTGTTTGGCAACCGAGAAAAAGTAGTAAAGCAGCCCGACAAGCAGCGCCGCATACACGTACGGCCACCAAACATCGCGCCCGTACGAAAAGCCGGTGATGCCGATGACAAGCAGCCAGCCGTGCATCGCCGCATACGCGGGATACGCTGTCCAAGGCGAACGGCTGAAGCGAACGAGCGCGCCGTTGATCGCAGCGAACAGGAGCAGCCAGCCAAACGATGCCCATTCCGTCCACTCGATATGGTAAGCGGAAGGAAAATAATAAAACCAGCAAGCAAGTTGCAGCAGCACGACAGCGATGACCGAAAGCGCCGGATCTTTCGTCAGCCGCGCCAACAACGCTGTCGGCGCCAGCCAAATGAGGAACAACCAATAACTGTCGGCGTGAGAATTATAAATTTGTCCTACTAACGCCAATGAGATGCCAAACGACAACACCCCACCGATCAACATCCAGCGCCCTAAAAAGCGATGGCGGCCCGCCAAAGCAGCGCTTGCTCCATAAAACCCCGCCATCATGCCGATACTGATCCCGACTTTCGCCTCTCGCCCCATCTCCGGCCAGTTGGCGGCAAAAAAATACACGATGCCGGCAATGATGCACAAAAACGCCAACGCATACCCTGTTTTCACGATCCGGGCCGCCATATCGCTTCCCCCTTGTCACTGGTTTTTTCTATAAAAATATATGCAGAAAAAGCTGTCTAGAAGACCGTTGAAAATACGCCTTATTTCCTCGCACGTTTCCAGCTGCTGCCGGTTCGCTAGGATGCCGGTGATTTAAGGAAGCAGGTCCCTTACCAACCTCGTTTCTCAAATAGAAAAGCCTTGTCGCATCAGGATCGTCTTTCAAACGCTCCCCCATTGCTCAAAAGAAATAACCGTTTTTCGCCAGCCCCCTAGAAGGCTCGCGGATAGGGTGGTGCTCCAACAGCGCTTCTTAAGCTGACACTGTCGGAAACACCACCCTCTTTCTCCGTTTTGTTTTCCAACGGTTGTTTGTCACCAGTCTTCTCGGTTCCTGCTTGCGATGAAGAACATTACAGTTGGAGATGATGTTTTAAGTGGAAAATTTCCATATCATGCTCGGCCACTTTTTTTATCAAATAATCGATGGATGTTTGCTTGGAAGAGAATTCGCGCGAAGCCAGATCAAGAGCGGCCTGATGCTTATGAAGCATGTTCTCGATGTGGCGAAAGTGGCTCCGCATTTCTGTTGCAAGGTTGTCCACTTTTTCTTCGACCCGTTCAACTTTCACTTCAAGCCGTTGTTGTCCTTCTTTGAGCGTTTGCACGTCGCCTTTGACCACGTCCATGTCCGCTTTCAGCGTTTGCACGTCGCCTTTGACCACGTCCATGTCCGCTTTCAGCGTTTGCACGTCGCCTTTGACCATGTCCATGTCCGCTTTCAACGTTTGCACATCGCCTTTGACCATGTCCATGTCTGCTTTCAACGTTTGCACATCGCCTTTGACCATGTCCATGTCCGCTTTTAATGTGCGCACATCCTCTTCCACTCGGTCAAGTCGCTGTTCCAAGCGGGCTTGTCCCTCTTGCAACAACTGCACTTCACCTTCCAAGCGCGCCTGTCCTTCTTTCAGCGCTTGGATCTCAATTTCCAAACGCACTTGTCCTTCTTGAAGGGCCCGGACATCGCCTTCGATCCGATCGAGCCGCATGTGGATCGGATTCAACTTTTGGTCAAGCAATTCAGCCATTAGTTGCACGAGTTCGGCTTGACTCATCGTTTCTCACCTCCTTTCCTCCATTGTATCATGGTCCCACACAACGTCATAGTATAGAAAAAGAGATTTTCTGCGCCTTTTCGACAAGACGAGACGCTAGATCAAGCCGATGAATCGGCTTCATCATCAAATCACTATGGGGCAAAAGTGATTTTTTGATGATCAGCTACCAACGGTCGCCTCGATGAATCGACATCCGATAAAGAGCAAGGCAGGCCGACAAGTAAGCGCCGCCAAGCACAAACCCGCCAAGCACATCAGACGGATAATGCACTTGCAAGCTTAGCCGGCTTAAGCCGGTTAAGAGCGCCAGCGTCGCAAACACGCCGTAAATGGCCGCCCGCTCCCCGCGCTTTGTGCGCGTTTGCGCCAAAAAATACGCCAAAAGCAACAAATAAATCGTCCCGATCATCGCGTGGCCGCTCGGAAAACTGAATCCTCCGATCTCGGAATGCGGCGGGCGCTCCCGCCCAACCACATGCTTGATCCATTCATTGATGCCATACCCCCCACCAACAGCGACGACCACCAACACCATTCCATAGACATCGCGGCGGAAAAACCATAAACCAATAACAAGCATCACACTGATGATGCCTATTGTTTTCCCATTGCCGAGAAACGTAAACGGATCGAGCCATTGCCATGAATCAAACAGCTGCAGCCCACCTTCGTCAGCCGCCTTTGTCACCCCGGCGGCCACGCTTGCCCAAACAGCCAAAAAAAAGACCGCGCCGACAGCCGCTATCATCCATAACCGTCGGTTCACTCTGACTCACTCCTTGTCGATGCTTCCTCACAACCGCATCAGTCGGTTGTCCACTACGAGATCGTCAAATAGATTTGTATGGAGATGAAACCCAAAAGAAACATTGAAAGTTTCTCAATAATATTTTTACGAACAAAAGAAAAATCCTCCTTAAAAAGCAGCACTTTTTAAGGAGGAAACAACCGTTACGACGGCAGCTTCGTCTCTCCCATCAGGAACCGGTCCACTTCACGGGCCGCCCCCCGGCCTTCGTGAATCGCCCAAACGATCAGGCTTTGGCCGCGGCGGGCGTCGCCGGCCGCAAACACGCCTTCAATGTTTGTCGTATATTTACCGTACGGAGCTTTCACTTTATTGTTGACCGTTTCCACACCAAACTGCTGCAACAGTAGCTGTTCAGGACCTTCGAAGCCAATCGCGATGAACACCAAATCGCACGGCCATACTTGCTTCGTCCCCGGAATTTCTTGAAAGGTCGCTTTGCCGTTTTCATCAATGATTTTTTCCATTTGAACCGTATGCAGTTCTTTCACCCGGCCGTGCTCGTCGCCTACGATTTTTTTCGTTTGAATGCAATATTGGCGCGGGTCTGCCCCGAATTTCGCCTTCGCTTCCTCATACGCATAATCAAGCGTGAACACGAGCGGATATTGCGGCCACGGGTTATCGTCTGGGCGCTTGTCCGGCAACGCCGGGTGTTTGCCAAACTGGACGACGCTTTTGCAGCCTTGGCGCAGCGCGGTCGCCACACAGTCAGCCCCCGTGTCGCCGCCGCCGATGACGATGACACGTTTGTCCTTGGCGTCAATAAACTGACCGTCGGCAAAATTCGAATCGAGCAAACTTTTCGTGACGCCTGTTAAATAATCCATAGCAAAATGAACGCCTGTAAGCTCCCGACCTTCAATGGCCAAATCGCGCTGCTTTTGCGCCCCAACGCACAACACAACGGCATCGTATTGAGCGCGCAGCTCATCGGCGGTAATATCTTTGCCGACTTCGGTGTTTACAACAAAGGTGATGCCCTCTTCTTCAAGCAGCCGCACTCGCCGTTCGACGATGTCTTTTTCCAGCTTCATGTTCGGGATCCCGTACATCAACAAGCCGCCGATGCGATCGGCCCGCTCGTACACCGTCACCGAATGGCCGGCTTGGTTAAGCTGGTCGGCACAGGCGAGCCCGGCCGGGCCGGAGCCGACGATGGCCACCTTTTTTCCGGTGCGCGTTTTCGGGATGCGCGGTTTCACCCAACCTTCGGCAAACCCTTTATCAATAATGGCCCGTTCGATTCCTTTGATCGCCACCGCTGGGTCGGAAATGGCCACCGTACACGATCCTTCGCACGGCGCCGGACAGACGCGGCCCGTAAACTCTGGAAAGTTGTTCGTTTTCAAGAGCCGATCGAGCGCTTCTTTCCAACGGCCGCGGTACACTAAATCGTTCCATTCCGGAATGAAGTTGTGCACCGGGCACCCCGAGGTGAGACCGTTCAGCTCCAATCCCATATGGCAAAACGGCGTGCCGCAATCCATACAGCGAGCTCCTTGGCGCGCCAACACGTCTTCGGAAAACGGCTTTGTATATTCCTTCCAATCGTCAAGACGGGAAAGCGGGTCGCGCTTTTTTTCTTCCTCGCGAGCATATTCCATAAACCCCGTTGCTTTTCCCACGACGGTTCCCCTCCTTCTGCGTCCTCTCTTCTCTCCGCTCTATCCTTCCCGCCTGTTTGGCAGCCAAAAAGCGAGCCCCGCGGCGGCGCGGGGCCGAAGCGGCGCCGCCATGCGCAGCCGACCGAAAAAGCGGGACTACTTTGCGGCCGCTTGCAACATTGGAGCGTTGGCGGCAGCCGCTTTTTTCTGTTTCGCCACCGTTTCAAACGCCGCCATGGCAGCTTCATCATACGAAAGCCCGGATTGTTCGAGCGCTTGAATCGTTTCCACCATCAGTTTGTAGTTGTGCGGAATGACTTTAACAAACCGTTTCACATAAGCGTCCCACTCGTCAAGCACGAGCGAGGCCCGCGGACTCCCGGTATAGCGGAAATGGTTTTCGATCATCCGGCGGACGGCGCGAATTTCTTCCTCATTCTCGAGCCGTTCCAAGGAAACGAGCTCAAGGTTGGCTGCTTGCGTCCAGCTATCTTCATCAGCGAGAACGTAGGCGATGCCCCCCGACATGCCAGCGGCGAAGTTTTTGCCGACCGAGCCGAGGATGACGACACGGCCGCCGGTCATGTACTCACAGCCGTGGTCGCCGACGCCCTCGACAACGGCATGGACGCCGCTGTTGCGCACGCAGAACCGCTCGCCGGCGCGGCCGCGAATATACGCCTCGCCGCCCGTCGCTCCGTAGAAGGCGACGTTGCCGATAATGACGTTGTCCGCTGCCGCAAACGGCGCCTCATCCGGCGGACGGACGATCACTTTGCCGCCGGAGAGTCCCTTGCCGACGTAATCGTTCGCGTCGCCGACAAGCTCGAGCGTCATCCCTTTCGGCACAAACGCCGCGAAGCTCTGCCCTGCCGATCCGGTGAAGCGGAGGCGGATCGTATCATCCGGCAATCCTTCTTCGCCGTACCGTTTCGAAATTTCGCTGCCGGTCATCGCTCCGACCGTCCGATGGACGTTGCGGATCGTAAGTTCAAGCGCAACCGGCTCCCGGTTTTCGAGCGCCGGCTGCACCGCCGGCAAAATCGTCGTATAGTCAAGCGTTTCTTCCATGCGATGGGTTTGTCCTTGGCCGCAAGTGCGCGGGCCGTCGACTTGGTGCAGCAGGCGCGACAAGTCGAGATGTTTCGCTTTCCAATGCGTTTTCGCCCGCTCACTCACTGTCAGCACATCGACGCGGCCCACCATCTCGTCGATCGTGCGGAAGCCGAGCTCGGCCATGATCTCCCGCACTTCCTGAGCGACAAAATACATGAAGTTGACGACATGTTCCGGTTGGCCGGTAAATTTTTTGCGCAGCTCCGGATTTTGCGTCGCCACCCCGACCGGACATGTATCCAGATGGCAAACGCGCATCATGACGCAGCCCAACACGACGAGCGGCGCCGTCGCAAACCCAAATTCCTCGGCGCCAAACAGCGCCGCCATCACAACGTCGCGGCCGGTCATCAGTTTGCCGTCGGTTTCCAACACGACGCGGTCGCGCAAGCCGTTGAGCATCAGCGTCTGGTGTGTTTCCGCCAAACCGAGCTCCCATGGAAGCCCTGCGTGCTTAATGCTCGTCTTCGGCGACGCGCCCGTGCCACCGTCATAACCGCTGATGACGATGACATCGGCGTTCCCTTTCGCCACGCCGGCCGCAATCGTGCCGACGCCCGCTTTGGCGACGAGCTTAACGCTGATGCGCGCGTCTTTGTTCGCATTTTTTAAGTCGTAAATGAGCTGAGCCAAATCTTCGATCGAGTAAATGTCATGGTGCGGCGGCGGAGAAATGAGCTCCACCCCCGGCGTCGAGCCGCGCACTTTGCCGACCCACGGGTACACTTTGTTGGCCGGAAGCTGCCCGCCTTCGCCTGGTTTTGCACCTTGGGCCATTTTAATTTGCAATTCGTCGGCGTTGACCAAATAATGACTTTTCACGCCAAAACGCCCGGAAGCGACCTGCTTGATCGCGCTGCGGCGCCAGTCGCCGTTTTCGTCCTTCACATAGCGAGCCGGATCTTCCCCGCCTTCACCGCTGTTGCTTTTTCCACCGATCCGGTTCATGGCAATCGCCAACGCCTCATGCGCCTCTTGGCTGATCGAGCCAAACGACATCGCTCCGGTTTTGAAGCGGCGGACAATCGACTCGACCGGCTCGACTTCGTCAATCGGCACCGGCGTCCGGTTCGGATCGAAGTCGAACAAGTTGCGCAAGAACGTCAACTGTTCTTCATTGGCCAGTTTCGAATATTGCTTATAAAGATTGTAATCATTTTTCCGGCACGCCCATTGCAACAAATGGATCGTCTTCGGATTGAACGCGTGATGTTCGCCGTTGCGCCGCCATTGCAGCTCGCTGCCGGTATCGAGCACATGATCTTCGTGCCGGGCGGCAAATGCCGCTTCATGGCGCATTTTCGCCTCTTTGGCGATTTCCTCAAGCCCGATGCCGCCAATTTGCGAGGCGGTGCCGGTGAAGTATTGATCAATGACGGCGTCGCCGATGCCAACCGCTTCAAAAATTTGCGCACCGCGGTAGCTTTGCACCGTCGAGATGCCCATTTTTGACATCACTTTGACCACACCGTCAACAGCCGCCTTCCTATACGTGCTCACCGCGTCACGGTACGACAAGGCAATGACGCCGTTTTCGGACGCCTGGCGGATCGTCTCGAGCGCCAAGTACGGGTTGATGGCATCCGCCCCGTAGCCGATCAGCGCCGCAAAATGATGGACTTCGCGCGCCTCGCCGCTTTCGACCAGCAGGCTGACGTTTGTGCGCGTCCCGTTCCGGATCAGGTGTTGATGAAGCCCGCTCACCGCCAGCAACACCGGAATCGCCACATGCGTCTCATCAACGCCGCGGTCGGACAAAACGAGAAGCGTTGCCCCGTTCGCGATCGCTTCGTCCGCTTTGGCAAACAACTCATCCAACGCTTGCTTCAAGTCATCCGTAAACAGCGTCGGCAGCACCACACATGTAAACTCCGGATACGGATTGGCTTTTAACGCGGCCAATTCTTCGTTCGTCAATAGCGGCGTCTCAAGGCGAATGCGCCGCGCCGCTTTGGCGTCTGGATGCAAAATGTTCCCTTCTTTGCCGAGCAGCGTCATCGTTGACGTGACGACATACTCGCGAATCGCGTCAATCGGCGGGTTCGTGACTTGGGCAAACAGCTGCTTGAAGTAGTTGAACAAGCTTTGCGGCCGCTCGGACAATACGGCCAACGGGGCATCCATGCCCATGGCGCCGGTCGGGTCTTTTCCTTCCGTCGCCATCGGCAAAATCGTTTTTTCCACATCTTCAAACGTGTAGCCGAACGCTTTTTGCCGTTTGACAAGCTGCTTCGGCGCTTCGACGTCCTCCGGAATCTCCAGATCGCCAAGCGTGATCATTTGCTCATTGATCCATTGGCGATACGGCTTTTCATGAGCGATTTCTTCTTTAATTTCCTGGTCAGAAATGATCCGCCCTTGCTCTAAATCAACAAGCAACATTTTCCCCGGGCTCAGCCGTTCCTTATATAAAATGTTGTTCGGATCGATATCAATGACGCCGACTTCGGACGAGAAAACAATGTAATCGTCTTTCGTGACGTAATAGCGGGCCGGGCGCAAGCCGTTCCGGTCCAAAATAGCTCCGATTTGCTTGCCGTCGGTGAACGAAATCGCCGTCGGGCCGTCCCACGGCTCCATGAGACAGCTATGATACTCGTAAAACGCCTTTTTCGCGTCATCCATTTGTTCATCCCAAAACCACGGTTCCGGAATGAGCATCATCGCCACATGGGCCGGATTACGGCCAGCAAGGACGAAAAATTCAAACGCATTGTCCAAAATCGACGAGTCGCTCCCGTTTGTATCCAAAATCGGCAACACTTTTTCCAAATCGGTGCCGAACGTTTCGGACACAAATTGCTTCTCGCGCGCCGCCATCCAGTTGACATTGCCGCGGAGCGTGTTAATCTCGCCGTTATGAATCAAATAGCGGTTCGGATGGGCCCGCTCCCAGCTTGGGAACGTGTTCGTGCTGAAGCGCGAGTGCACGAGGGCGAACGCCGAGCGGAACCGTTCATCCTGCAAATCCAAATAAAACGCATCGATTTGTTCCGGCGTAAGCAGCCCTTTATAGACAATCGTCCGGCTCGAGAAGCTCGCTACATAGCACTCGTTGTGTTCCACCCATTTTTCGAACTGTTTGCGGATCACATACAGCTTCCGTTCAAACGCCAGCTCATCGGCCGCATCATCCCCTGCCGCGACAAACACTTGACGAATGAACGGTTGGCTTTGCCGCGCCAGCTTGCCAAGCTTGGTGCCGTCAACCGGCACGGTCCGCCAGCCGAGCAGCTGTTGTCCTTCCTGGGCGATGATTTCATTTACTTTTGCTTCATAATACGCCCGTTTTTCTTCATTTTCCGGCAAAAAGAACATCCCGACCCCATAGCGCCCTTTTTCCGGCAAGTTCATCCGAATGCACACGTCTTGAAAATATTCGTGAGGAATTTGCGTCATAATGCCCGCGCCGTCGCCCGTTTCCGGATCGCTTCCCTGCCCGCCCCGATGTTCAAGCTGACGGAGCATATGGAGCGCTTTTTCGATCACATCATGCGATGCTTTTCCTTTTAAATGCGCATAAAACCCGATCCCGCACGCGTCATGTTCAAATTCCGGACGATACAGCCCTTGCGCTTTCGGTAATCCGTAGTGTTTCATGCTGCCTTCCCCTCCCGTTCCGAATTGTCTGTAATATTCATTGTAGTTTTCAAAATTAATATAAACAATATATAATTTAGATAAAATTGATCTCATTTCGCGATCAATGAAAAAGGAGAGGAAACAATGGAGCTGCGGCAGTTGCAATATTTTGTGGAAGTCGCCCGGCGCGAACATGTCTCTGAAGCCGCCGATGCCCTTCATGTCGCGCAGTCGGCGATCAGCCGGCAAATCGCCAACTTAGAAGCAGAGCTTGGCGTCCAGCTCTTTGAACGGGAAGGACGGAACGTCAAGCTCACTCCGATCGGCCGCCATTTTTTGCCGCACGCCGAAGCGGTGTTAAAAGCGGTTGAGGATGCAAAGCAACAAATTGAGGAGTATTTGGATCCGGAGCGCGGAACGATTAAAATCGGGTTCCCGACCAGCCTCGCGAGCCATATGATGCCGATGGTCATCTCCGCCTTTAAAGCGGAACACCCAAACGTCTCGTTCCATCTCCGCCAAGGATCGTACTATTATTTAATCGAAGCGGTGAAAAAGCGGGAAATTGATTTGGCCTTTCTTGGCCCCATTCCCGCGCGCGAAATGGGCATTAAAGGGGAAATTTTATTTTCCGAACCGTTTGCCGCCCTCTTGCCGAACAGCCACCCGCTCGCTCGCCGCGACCGGATCGTGTTGAACGAACTGCGCCACGACCCGTTTGTCACGTTTCCCAAAGGATACATTTTGCATCAAATTTTAATCGACGCCTGTCATCAAGCGGGGTTTTCCCCGAACATCTCCTCGGAAGGCGAGGATCTCGACGCCATTAAAGGGCTCGTCTCCGCCGGCATCGGCGTCACTCTGCTGCCGGAAAGCGCCTTGTCGGAGAGCCTCCTCCGCTACGCCGCCAAAGTGCCGATCGAAACTCCGCAAGTGCGGCGCAACGTCGGCATCATCATCTCCGACCATCACGAGCTCGCCCCGTCGGTGAAAGTGTTTTACCGGTTTGTGAAAAATTTTTTCTCCGAGCTGGAGCGGTATCAGCTTGGGTAGGAAGCCCGAACGAAAAGGGAAGGGGAGATGCCGCTTCCCCCTCCCGCTAAACAACATGAGAGCGTTCGTTTCACCAGCTTTTATTTTTCAATTTTTACCATTTGTTTCACTGCTTCGCAAGCCTGTACGACCTCTTCCAACGGTTTTCCTAGCCCCGCCTCAACAGCGGCGATATACGCCCCTTCCACCAAGGGGGCGTCAGCGATTCGGACCCGCTCTTTTCCACCTGCCATCTCAAGAGCCAGTTCAGCGTTTAGCAGAGCGCTTCCAAGGTCGAACAAAACAACGGTCCCTTTTTCAGAATAAACTGATTCGATTGCCTCCTGTATACGAAGGGCATTCGTTCCAATTTCGCCATTGTTGCCTCCCGCTGCGGCAATGCCCACATTTGGAGCTACTTGTTCCAACAACTTCTTCAATCCTTCGGCGATTTCTTCACTATGAGAAACTAATACAAGACTGACATGGTTCATCCATAAGCCCTCCCTATAAGGTTGGTGAAAAACCGCTGTTTTCCTTGATCAATGGGTGAACGGATGAAAATAAGGGCTGGTGCTGCCAAGGTTTTTCTACTTGAGAAACGATCCCGGGAAGCGGTTGCGCGAGTCAATCACCTGCTCCCTATGACTCAACAACCTTAGCGAAAGCAATAAACAATAAGCAGCTAGACGCCGAACCAGGATCAATATGGCCGATCGAACGTTTCCCTAAATAAGCGGCACGCCCCTTTTTCGCCTCCAATGTTTTCGTTTCTTCCATTTTTTGTTGTGCCAATTGTGCTGCCTCTCTAGCAAGCAGCTGTCCTTTTTCTTGCAAAAACATCACGACTGGCTCCCACACATCAATCATTGTCTTTTCACCGACCTGCGCCTTTCCACGCGCTTTCAGCCCAGCCAATGCTTCTCCTAATGCCGCAATCCATTCTTGCTCATTTCCTTCTTGTTTACCAGCAAGGACTTGGGACATTTTTAAAAAAGCCGTCCCATATAACGGCCCTGAAGCTCCCCCAACTTTGGCAATCAAAGTCATGGCCACATCTTTCAACAGTGTTCCGAGATCTTCATAGCGATTTGAAGAAATTTTATCCACCGCTTCTTGAAATCCCCGAGCCATATTCCATCCGTGGTCGCCGTCACCGATCGCTTGATCCAACTCAGTTAAATACTGTTTCTGTTGCTGAAAAAGTTCATTCATTTGATCAATCCATGCTTTTGCTTGCTCTACGCCTAAATTCATCTTCTGCCCTCCTTCCGCTCAGCATGTCTTAAAGGCTACTGTATCAGCCGGCGAACGAAGCAAGTCGATCAGCTCGTCATCGAGCTTCAACAGCGAGATGGAGCACCCCGCCATTTCCAATGAGGTCATATACTCCCCGACAAACGTCTCATGAATACGAATCTGCTTTTCTGCTAACCGCTCAGCAACACGTTTATGAACAATATACAGCTCCATCAAAGGGGTAGCTCCGAGTCCATTGATCATGACCGCCACTTGATCTCCTTGATCGAGTTTCATATCTTCAACAATGCGGGCAAGCAATCCGTCCGCAACATGCTCGGCTGGCTGAACGCTGACTTTCTCAATTCCCGGCTCCCCATGAATGCCGATTCCTACTTCCATCTCATTCTCACCTAACACAAACCCTGGCGTTCCAGCAGCCGGCACAATACAAGGGCTGATGGCCACCCCCATGGAACGGACTCTTTGGATGGCTTTTTTTGCTGCTGCTTCCACTTCTTCGAGCGAAGCCCCGCGTTCCGCCAATGCTCCAGCAATTTTATGGACGAACACCGTTCCCGCTATCCCACGACGTCCTGTCGTAAACGTGCTGTCTTCGACCGCCACGTCATCATTTACAATCACTTTCGCGATCCGGATTCCTTCGGCCTCAGCCAATTCAGCAGCCATTTCAAAATTCATCACGTCACCGGTATAATTTTTAATGATGAGCAATACTCCATTCCCGCCATCTACGGCTTGAATAGCGGACAAAATTTGATCTGGCGTCGGCGACGTAAACACTTCCCCACAAACAGCTGCATCAAGCATTCCCTTTCCGACGTACCCGGCGTGTGCCGGCTCATGGCCGCTTCCGCCACCACTCACAATCCCAACTTTCCCTTTCACTGGAGCATCCTTCCGGACAATCACATTCGTTCCCGGAATTCGTCTCACTTGTCGAGAATGAGCAGCCACAAATCCTTCCAACATATCATCCACTACCCGTAGCGGATCATTGATCAATTTTTTCAAGATTCCTCTCCCCTTCAATCAAGAATCATCAAAACGAACCCCAAACAGAACTAGTCGCCCGGTAAAATCGAGATGGTTCCTGATCAAGCCAGCCGCACTACCATCCGGCCGCGCAGCTCTCCACGCAAAATGCGCTTAAGCGCCTGCGGCAATTCAGCGAGCGAAATCTCTTTGGCAATCCGCTCCAAATCCGGCTTCAAATCGCCAGCGAGCCGTTCCCAAATGCGAAGCCGCAAATCCATCGGACAATAGACCGAATCGATGCCAAGCAAGCTGACGCCGCGCAAAATGAATGGGTAGACCGTTGTCGGCACGTCCGCTCCTCCCGTCAATCCGCTTACCGCCACGGCCCCGCCGTAACGGATGCGGCTTAGCACGGTCGCCAGCGTCCGGCCGCCGACCGGATCGACCGCCGCCGCCCAGCGCTGCTGATCGAGCGAGCGAATGCGCTCGGCGGTGACGTCTTCGCGCGCCAACACTTTCTTGGCGCCAAGGGCGCGCAAATAATCGTGCTCCGCCGCTTTGCCTGTGCTCGCCTCTACCGTGTAGCCGCGCTTCGCGAGCATCGACACCGCCAGACTGCCGACGCCGCCCGTCGCCCCCGTAACGAGCACCGGCCCGTGTTCCGGCGTCAGCCCGTGCTCCTCAAGCCGATGGATGGACAACGCCGCCGTGAACCCCGCCGTGCCGATCGCCATCGCTTCTTTCAACGTCAACCCTTTCGGCAATGGCACGAGCCAGTCGCCGGGCAAACGCGCATACTCGCTGTAGCCGCCAAAGTGGGTGACGCCAATTTCATAGCCGGTAGCGACCACCTCATCCCCTTCAAGGAACCGCGGATGTTGCGACGAGACGACGACTCCGGCCAAGTCAATCCCGGGCACGAACGGATACGTTTTCACAATTTTGCCGTCCGGGATCGACGCCAGCCCGTCTTTGTAGTTGACGCTTGAATAATGGACGCGGACGACGACATCCCCTTCCGGCAAATCGTCCATCGAGATCGTTTTCACCTCAGCTGTAAACTCCGTTTCCGTTTTGTTGACAACAAACGCTTGAAATGCGGACATCATTTCCTCACCCTTTCCCCATGCATTTTTCCCTCATGTCATTCGACAAACAGACGCTACATTCCTTTCTGAACCAAGAAAACCATCACTTCGGCTTGTGGGCGTAGGCGAGTGATGAATAAACCTCTCATGAACGTCCTCCCTACCCTTCCTTGATTTCTTTTGCTAAACTGGAAACAAACGCATCCTTAAAATGAAAGAGGGGGAAACAGTGGGCAATATCCCTGACCCGAACAAAATTTACACGTACGCGGACTGGAAAACATGGGAAGGTCGCTGGGAACTGATCAATGGAAAAGCCTATAATATGACCCCTGCTCCATCTTCGGAACATCAATTTGCAGTCGGAAAATTGTATTTTGCTTTGCGCCATGTTTTCCAAAACCAACATTGTTACGTCTTTATGGCGCCGTTTGATGTATTCCTTAGCAAAAAGGAAACGTATGAACCCCCTGATGACATTGTCCAACCCGATATTGTGGTGATTTGCAATAAAAAACAGATTGTCAAAAAAGGGGGTTACGGGGCGCCTGCGCTAGTTGTTGAAGTCTTGTCACCTTCAACCGCTTTAAAAGATTACAACGAAAAATTTTATACTTACCAACACTATGGCATTGCGGAATATTGGATCGTCGATACAGCTAACAAAATGCTTCATGTATACAATTTGCACAAAGGGGTCTATCAACGGCATGCCACATACGGGCAACAAGACACGCTGCATTCCGTACAATTTAAGGACTTAGCTATTCCATTAACGTATGTATTTGAATGGAGTTAAAACGGTTCTGACCATTCAGTGTTCATGATCGATCTTTCGTCAAACAGACAGAAATCGATGATCGGGCAGACGCTCCTAAAAATCTCCCCTCCCGAAACCCAAGCGCATAGGCGGAAGAACATTCTGCCCCCGCGGCAGCCGTGTCATACCGTATTTTTCTAAACAGCCGCACAAAAGCAAACAAAACGCCAGCCCGTCGACCCAAGCTGGCGTTTGTCCTTCTTCTTATTGAATGGCTGCTAACGCCTCTGTTAAGACGCGGACAAGGAGCGACAGTTCGTCATCACTGATGCAAAGTGGCGGCGACAAGGTGAGCACGTTGTTGTACCCGGCGACCGTCGTTCCGTTTTTGCCGATGATGACGCCATGGGCTTTGCATTGGCTGATTACTTGGTTGACGAGCGACACATCAAGCGGCTCTTTCGTCGCTCGGTCGACGACCAACTCAATGCCGACAAGCAGTCCTCTTCCGCGCACATCCCCGACGTACGGATGATCGGCCAGTTTCGTTTTCAGTGCCGAAAGCAGCCATTCGCCGGCTTCACGGGAACGGTCAAACAAGCGCTCCGTCTCCATGATTTCGATGTTTTTCAGCGCCACCGCACAAGCAGCCGGGTGGCCGCCAAACGTATTGACATGGCGGAAGTAATCGTATTCGTCCGTTCCTTTAAACGCCTCATAAATCTCTTTCCGCACCGCCGTGGCCGCCAGCGGCAAGTAAGCGCTCGTAATGCCTTTGGCCATCGTAATGATGTCTGGCTTAACCTCTTCATGCATGAACCCGAACGGCTTCCCGGTTCGGCCGAAACCGCAGATGACCTCATCGACAATGAGCAAGGCGCCGTGCTTTTCACATACTTCCTTGACCGCTTTCATGTATCCATCGGGCGGCATCAGCACCCCGCCGCCAGTGATGATCGGCTCCATGATCATGGCGGCAATCGTCTCACTCAGCTCCCACGTCATCACATCGTCAACTGCTTTCACGGCCCGAAGCTGGCGCGGATCGTCCGCTGTGTCAGGATCGCGGTAGCGATCAGGCGGCGGCACATGGATGAAGCCCGGGGCGAGCGGCTCGTATTTGTATTTCCGTTGCGCCTGCCCGGTCGCCGCAAGCGCTCCCATCGAGTTGCCATGATACGCCCGGTAGCGGGAGACGATTTTGTATCGGTGGGGTTCTCCGCGTTGCTGATGGTATTGGCGGGCGATTTTAAACGCCGTTTCGTTCGCCTCTGACCCGCTGTTTGAGAAGAAGATGACATACTCATCGCCCAACAGTTCGCTGAGCTTTTCGCCGAGCTGGATCGCCGGCAGGTGGCTTTGCGTGAGCGGGAAATACGCCAGCGTTTTCAGCTGCTCATACGCCGCCTCCGCCAGCTCCTCGCGCCCATACCCGACGTTGACGCACCAAAGCCCGGCCATCGCATCCAAATACTGACGGCCAGCTGCGTCCACCACCCAACAGCCTTTTGCTTGGTCCGCAATCAGCGTTGCTTGTGGGTTATACGGCTTCATCGAATGCCAAACGTATCGATCGTCTTTGTCGAGCCACAGTTGGTGGGTTGGTTCGGTTTTCATCACCGCTTGGCTCCCTTCCATTGGAAATCGTTCTATTTTACAGCCATTATCGCTCATCCCGCACCACGGTTCATTAGACAAAGTGTAAAAATAGTCGTTTCATCCGTTCCACAGTTTGACTACCATTTTCACCCTAAACCACTAGGAGACCGGCGATTACATCGTGCATACCGCTTCTCGGCATTGTTTCTTAAATAAAAAAACTTGAAACACTGTACACATTTATTCATTGAACAAAGGAAACCACTGCTTTTCACCAGCCCTCTAGAGACGAATCTCTGCTAGGACTGCGTCCATCCCTCTAGGGCTATGGCCTTTACTCGGCTCCAAGCGCGGCCCTCCGTTGCCCATGCATCTCCCCGCCGCTCATCAAGTAGTCGTACGCTTGGAGCATCAACTCGAGAGCCAACCGCTTGTCCGCTTCCATGAAATCAGTCCCAAGGAATCTTTCTAGCTTTTCCATGCGGTGGTACAACGTCTGCCGGACAATAAACAGCCGCCTCGCCGTTTCTTGTTTTGAGCCGTTGCACTGCAAATACACCTTAAGCGTTTCAAGCAGCTTTCCATTATGTTTCCGGTCATACTCGATAATCGGGCCTAAATAGCTGCCTACCATTTCACGAAGATCGCTATATTTATCAAGCACCGTGATCATCCGATACAAATCAAGGTCATTATAAAATAGGCTGGTCGATTTCCCCTTCATCCGGCTCCGAATGGTCAGCGCCTCGAGCGCGGCCGCATAACTTTTCTTCATCGCCGAAAGGGACTTGACAAACGTCCCAACGCCGACGAGCAAATGAGGAAGTCTCGTTGGGACAAACTCTGACTCCATAAGACACCTGATACTTTCCGCGATCCGGCTTTTCCACGTCGCCTCATCCCGTTGATTGATTGCGATAAACGCCAAGTGCCGTCCCATGTCGGATGAAAGCAGAAAAAAACCACGCTGCTCAAACACCGACCGACACAACAGCTTAAAGTATGTCGAATCGAAATTTCCTTTTTGGCCGGCCCCTTCTGCTTTGCACACCCACACAACTCCCCCGTTGATTTGGTAATATGGAAAATAATGAGACAAATAAGACGAAACCTCTTCTTCCGTATACTTCCCTTCCATCCATCCCTTCACCCATTCGTTTTCTTCCGTCCGCCGCTTTTCCTCAATGTAAAGATTCCGCAACAAGTGCTGTGCCAAGGCAGTAGCTGTTCGATCCAAAATCAGCACATCAAACTCATTGATGTCCCGATCGGTGGGGAGAAGGGCCAGTTCCGCATATTCCGTGCCAAACAAAGAAATCGGTTTCGAAACGGCGCCCGGCGGCAGGCTGGCTTCGGATGGAACACCGCTTTCGTTCCCCCGCTTCGGCCGTCCAGGGACATACTCAGCTTCCCCACCGTTCATTTTGAACATGACATCATGGCCTAGGCAGCGATGGAGAACTTTCAAAATGTCGCGATGATGGTGGATGGCCAGCAACTTTTTATTCAGCTCTTGGGAATAGGACTCAAGCTGGGAAATCATCTTATACTGCTGGTTAATTAAATAGGTATGAATATCATGGGTGATCTCAACGAACGGGACTTCCTCAAGAAAAAGAATAAGTGGGAAATGGTGCTGATCAGCCAACTCGATCGCCTCTTCCGGAATGGACGAAGCGTATGTTCCCAGTTCAATGCACAGCCCGGAGGCGTCACACTCAATCAATTGCTGAAGCAGCGACAAAAAGAGCGAATCGTCCTCCCGCCATCCAATTCCGGTAGACAAAATCAACTCCTTGCCGCGCAACAAGTTGCTGATTTTCGTCACCTCGACGACATGCACCCATTTGACCGTCCTGGACAATCCTTCCTTCCCTGCGACAACCATTGTATTTTCAAAATGTTTTCGCTGCAAAATATCAGCGACTGTAAAGGGAAAGTTGCCCCCCATCCTCTCCTCCCCTTTCTTTTAGCCTAATTTTTCATAAAAACATTCGAAATTTTATAGCCAAAATCCTTCTATCATGGGAGGCGTCTATTGACAAATTGTCCAATGATGCTCCATTTTTTGTTGGCACTTTGTCTAATGTACAAGACAGGATTTCCACTTACACTAAAAGCAATATTATGGTTTGACTATTTTGTAAATTCAAACTTCCTTGAGGGGGGAGTTCGGATGAATCATTCGAGCTTGCAAAAAGGATTGAAAGAACGTCATATGGCCATGATCGCCATCGCCGGGGTCATCGGCGCCGGTCTGTTTGTTGGAAGCGGAGCTGTCATCCACTCGACAGGACCAGGAGCCATTGTCTCTTACGCTCTAGCAGGTGCGCTCGTTGTGCTTGTTATGCGGATGCTCGGGGAAATGGCGGCAGCCCGCCCAACGAGCGGATCGTTCGCCGCTTACGCCCATGAAGCGATCGGCCCGTGGGCAGGATTCACGGTTGGGTGGCTGTACTGGTTCTTTTGGGTGATTGTCATTGCGATTGAAGCGAATGCGGGAGCGGCGATCATCCAATATTGGTTTCCTTCTATTCCGTTATGGCTCCTTAGCCTTGTTCTCACCATTTTGATGACGCTTACAAACATTTGGTCCGTGAAATCTTACGGGGAGTTTGAATATTGGTTCGCCTTCATCAAAGTAGCAAGTATCGTGCTTTTTCTCATTCTTGGCTTAGCGTTCATCTTCGGCCTTGCCCCGGGCAGCGATCCGGTCGGCTTGACAAATTTGACCGGCCACGGCGGGTTTATGCCGCATGGCATCGGTTCGATCCTTGTCGGAATCGTCATCGTCATTTTCTCGTTCTTCGGGACAGAAATCGTCACGATCGCCGCCGGCGAATCGGCCGAGCCGCAAGAAGCGGTGTCGAAGGCGACGAAATCGGTCACATGGCGGATTTTAGTGTTTTTCATCGGCTCTATCGCCGTTGTCGTCACATTGCTGCCGTGGAACTCGGCAAGTGTCTTGAAAAGCCCATTTGTTGCTGTATTGGAACACGTCGGCGTCCCTGCGGCCGCCCAAATCATGAACTTTATCGTATTGACCGCGGTATTGTCTTGCCTCAACTCCGGGCTGTACACAACGTCACGCATGTTGTACTCCTTGGCGGAAAAAGGCGAGGCGCCGAAATCGTTTTTGCGGCTGAACAAAAACGGCGTCCCAGTTCGAGCTGTTATCGCCAGCACGCTGTTTGGCTACATCGCCGTCATCATGAACTACGTTTCGCCTGATAAAGTGTTTCTCTTTCTCGTCAACTCTTCCGGGGCGATCGCGCTGCTCGTCTATTTAGCTATTGCTGTCTCGCAGCTCCGCCTGCGAAAAAAACTCGAACGTGAAACCAATGCTGCCTTAAAAATTAAAATGTGGCTGTTTCCATACTTGACTTATTTTACAATTCTTGTTTTGCTCGTCATCCTCGTTTCTATGCTATTCATTGAATCCATGGCTTCTCAGCTGTTGTTAACATTGCTCATTACCGTTGTCGTGATCGTTTGCTACTTCGTGTTTGCCCGGCGTCATCTTCAGCCAAACTACCAACCGCCAGCATCAACAGTCATAAAAGAGTAACGTTCATTATGGATGGATGAGCCTAGCGCCCATCACAAAGGGCGCTATTCCTTTTGAACAGCCCGTCTTCTCTGCTCACCCCCAACCACGTCCACACAGACATACAAACTTGACAACTTTTCAAACTTCCTCTCGCATTGGTATACATCGATTCCATTGCTATATATACTGATATTGAGAACAATTTCACAAACTAGGAGGCCGAAACTATGATCATTCATGAACTGATAGGGATAGAACATTTGTTTACCGAGCAAGTTCAAAAAGGCTATTACATTATTCGCGAAACGTACCAAAACGTACTCGTTGAACCAAAAGACGGCGACACCGTCCGGCAAGTGGACGCCGGCACGGAAGAAGTCGTCACCATCGTATTTGATCCCGGCGACGAATACTCCCTCATTCTCCTTGACACCTACACTTTCGCCGACGGCATCCCGTCTCTGGACGAGCTCAAAGAAACGATTGCCGCGGAATACGACGTCTTTGTCAATGACCGTTGGGCTGCGGCGTCGTTGTAAAAAACGCCCGAAACGATGGACAGCGGAGACAGCGTCTTTCATTCACGTAGTCAAGGAACCAGCCCGTTCGCCTAGCGAGCGGGCTGATTGTTCCGTTCGATCCGAAACACTTGAAAACCGATATCCAACTCCGTCTTCCCCGTTTCATAAACGATTTTCTCCCCCGCACGGCGAATGCGCTCACGACCGATGTCGCAAATCGTCCGAAACCCAGCCCGATATGCCGCTGACGTTTCCGCCAGCCGTTCAGGAAGCTGCACCATAATAAACGACCGCCGGCCGCCGTCTTCGGCGTTTTGCTGCATGACCGCATGGGCCGTTGTCGCCGAGCCGGAAAAAAAGTCGAGGATGACATCATCGTTCTTCGTCGTCAGTGCGATCATACGCTGAATCAGCTTGACGGGCTTCGGGTAATCCATCACCGCCACCCCGTTAAACAGCTCCTTCAGCTCCTTTTTCGCCTCCTGCGAGTGGGACACCTCATCATGCGTCCAGATCGTGAGCGGTGTCATCGTCGGTTTCACCTCGCGCAAAAACCGCTTTAAGCGCGGCACCCCGTTGCCGTCTTTACCAAACCAAATGCGGTTGTCCGCCGCCAACTCGGCAAAGCGCTCTTTCGTCACCCGCCAACAATACCCGTGGGGCGGCGAAACAATCCGGCCGCTTGGGGTCACGATGTCATAAATTTTTTCCGGAATCAGCGGGCCGACCGATAAATCACCGGACGTCCACGGACCGCGCGGGTCATTGTCCGGGTTGGCATACCGCCCGTCCGCTTCCGGATGGCGCGGCAAGCCGTACCAAGCGAGGCGGTCGATATCTTTCGCGTAACATAAAATGAAATCATGATTGCGCGAGGCGAATTTGTTCATATTCACCGGCGAAAACGCCCGCTGCCAAATGAACGTCGCAACGAAATTCCGCTCACCGAAAATTTCATCGCACACCTTTTTCAAATTCGCCTGCTCCGTATCATCAATAGAGATAAAAATCGCCCCTGTTTCAGCCAACAACGCCTTCGCCGCCCAAAGGCGAGGATACATCATGTTGAGCCAGCCGGCATGGGCACGCGCCTCTTCCCGTCCTAAACCTGAAGCGGCACGTTTTCGCTTGCGCCAATTGTCTTTGTACATCAACGCTTTTCCTGTATTATACGGCGGATCAATGTAAATCATCTGCACTTTTCCTTCATGCGAGGGGCGCAAAAGCTTTAACGCTTCCAAATTATCCCCTTCAATGTACCAATTGCTTGTCGTCTCCCACCTCTTGCTTTTTTCCCGGTCCAGCTGCAGCACTCCCGCAGCGGGCGCCTCCGCCAACCGCTTCGCCTCCGCTTTTCCTGGCCACGTGAACTCATACACTTCGTCCTCCGCCTGGCAGCCAAGCGCCTTTTTCAGCCGCTCCCAGTCGATCGCTTCGCCCGTCACCGCCTCCGGAAAAAGCTCTTTAACCAACTCAAGCCGCGCCCTCGCTGCTTTTTTCGCTCTCCTGCTGCCGTTTGCCATCGCACGCCCCCTCCCCCATGTCCGCGAAAAAGTGCTCGTGTTTCCATTATTTCGCCATGGCAAACGGTTTTCCTGCCTCCATTTCTAGCCGAAAAACAACCCCGCCTCCTGCGAACGGAAGCGGGGGTAGAATCCTCTAAACGAGGCCTTCCTCTTTCAAGCTATATTATTCCTTTATGATTTTTATGGCAACGGAGATGTTTCAATCCTCTAAACGAGGCCTTCCCCTTTCAAGAGCACCTTCATTTTACCATTGATTTTCCAAGGTGGCAAGAGGCCATTTTGCACACCCCTTCCACCCCTTTGAAAAATAAAATGTGGTTATGTCAACTTGTATGATTGACCAAAAACGTCAACTGTCCAACGACAAAAACGCAAAAATCTCCTTCACGGAAAAACGCACCTTGGGAAACATGGTCGATGCAGCCATCCCGTTGGCGACATCGTACACGTCTTCTAGCTGAAGCGACCTGCTCCCTTAAATCACCGGCATCGTAGTAAAACAGGCCATTTTATGAAGGAAGGCGGGCTGTTGCGGCCCGCCTGTTCTCATTTCAACCCTTCTTCCACCTGCTTGACCATCTCGGATACGGACGTCAATCCGCCTCCTGACAGATACCAATAGTTCGGATCCAAATACACGATCTGTCCGTTTTGATATGCCTTCGTCTTTTTCACAAGCGCGTTCTCAATGGTTTGCTTGGCTGTCGGCTTTCCTTCAACAACGGCATCGCGGTCAATGACAAACAAGTAATCTGGATTTTTTTCGGCAATGTATTCAAACGACACACTTTGTCCGTGCGGATTCGTTACTTTCAAATTCGGATCCGCGGCCGGGACGCCGAGCACATCATGAATGAGACCAAACCGTGATCCCGTTCCATACGCGCTTACTTTTCCTCCTGTCGTTAGAATAATCAACGCTTTCTTATCTCCCGCTTTCGCCTTCACTTCTTCGACTTGTTTCTCGATGTTTGCTAATTCCTCATCCACTTTTTTTTCTTTGCCGAATATTTGTCCGATTAGCTTCATATTGTTTGTGAACGAATCCCAATAATGCTGAGTGTCAATGCCCATGTACACGGTAGGACCTATTTCTTTGAACTTGTCATACAAATTGGCCTGCCGCCCGGAAATAAAAATAACATCAGGCTTTATTTCGCTTAACTTCTCAAAATCTGGCTCCATCAAACTTCCCACGTTTTGATACTCATTGCTTTTGTATTTTTCCAAGTATTTCGGAACGTTCATCTGCGGCAAGGCGGTCACTTTGACACCGAGCTTATCTAATGTGTCCAACACCCCGAAATCAAAGACAACCACTTTTTCAGGATTTTTCTTCACTTTCGCTTCTCCAAGCTGGTGCTTGATCGTCATTTCTTCTGCCTGTTCCGTTTTCTTTTCGTTATTCTTTCCGCTCGTGCCGCTACTTTCGCTCTTTGTTTGGCCGTTTCCGCATGCGGCCAACATGACGACAAGCAAGGCTACAACTAGCATCAGCCAACGCTGCTTCATTGGCTCTTACCCCCTTCAACAATGTTCTGTATATGTTGACGGCTTTCTTTTCCCACGGCAAGGGGCGCCCTTTCTTGCCAATGTTCCAAGGAAAGCCGGATCAACCTGTTGTACGTTACTGGAATAGGAGTGTATCCATGCGCTTCGCCAGTCTCCCGCATGGTGTTTCCAATCAAAACCCCTTGAAATGTCATCATTTTTTGTGATTTCCAGCGATCGAGCGATCGGTTGGTTTTCACCAGTCTCTTAAAACTACAGACAGATGCGGCTATTCCCGGCAGGCCCATTTGCGCCGCCGTAATCGCCAACCTTAAAAATACACACAGATGCGTCTATTCTCTATCGTTTGCACGCGCACATCCAAATCGTAAATACGGTGAAGAACCTCATTGCGCATGATCGATGAGACATCTCCTTCGCAGATGACCGTGCCATCTTTTAAAGCGACCATATGATCGGAATAACAGGAAGCAAAATTGATATCGTGCATCACAACGACAATCGTTTTGTTGAGCTCATCGACCAGCTGGCGCAACACTTTCATCATTTGCACCGCATGTTTCATATCCAAATTGTTCAACGGTTCGTCCAAAAAAATGTAATCTGTATCTTGTGCCAACACCATGGCGATATAGGCCCGCTGACGCTGTCCGCCGCTCAGCTCATCAATATACCGGTTTTGCAACTCTTCCAATTCCATATAGCGAATCGCTTCGCGCACATAGTTCCGATCTTCGCGCGTCAAACGGCCGCGCGAGTATGGAAAGCGGCCGAACGACACCAATTCGTTGACCGTCAGCCGGGCAGCGATATGATTGGACTGCTTTAAAATGGAAATTTTTTTCGCTAACTCTTCTGTTCGATAGCAACTGATTTCTTTTCCCTCAACCCAGATTTCTCCGTCATCTTTTGAAATCAAGCGGCTCATCATGGCAAGGAGCGTGCTTTTCCCCGCTCCGTTCGGTCCGATGAGCGACGTTAATTGCCGAGGCGGAACGGTTAAAGATACGCGATCGACGACCGTCTTTCCACCGTACCGCTTTGTCACTTGTTTCACCTCTACCATGCCTTTCGCTCCTTTATCAAGAGGTACAGAAAATACGCGCCCCCGACTATATTGACGATGACAGACAATGGCGTCGAAAACACAAACACTCTCTCGACGATCAGCTGACCACCAATCAGGGCAGCGATGCCAAACAGCCCCGCTCCCGCCAGCAAATACCGATGCTCATACGTTTGAAAAAACGCATACGCAAGATTGGCGACGATCAGTCCGAAAAACATGATGGGCCCGACAAGCGCTGTTGAAATTGAGACAAGCAGAGCCACCACCATCAACAATCGCTTGACGATCCGTTCATAGTCCACCCCCAAATTGATGGCGTGGTCTTTGCCTAGCGATAACACATCCAGCTCATGAAGGTGGCGATATGTATAGGCCGTGGCAGCGGCAATGCACCATCCAGCCGGCCAAAGCAAATCGGTTTTCATATTGTTGATGCTCGCAAACATTCGGTCTTGAATGATGGAAAACTCATTCGGATCAATCAAATATTGCAAAAACGACGTCACACTCTGCATAAACGTACCGAGAATCATCCCGACAAGCAAGATGAAATAGAGGTTTTGCCCCTCTCGACGAAATAAGAAAGAATACAACAAGACCGAAAACCCCATCATTGTGCCGGCTGAAAAAAGAAAGTGAGACGTGTCGCTCATCATCGTTAACGTCGTCGAACCGAAAAAAAACACAACAACGGTTTGCACCAGCATGTAAACCGCGTCCAAGCCGATGATGCTCGGCGTTAAGATTCGGTTGTGCGTCATCGTTTGAAATAAAACGGTCGACACTGCCCCTGCCCAACCGACAAACACCATCGCCATGATTTTTTCACCGCGCGAACGCAACACATATTCAAGATCGCCGCGCAAATGCGTAAACAAAAACAAAACGGCTAGTACAAGAACCAAAACGACAAGCACCGCTACTTTCATCCGCTTAGACATACCGCTTTGTTCTCCTTGCCAGCAAATATAGAAAAATGCCGCTCCCTATCACCCCGACCGTCAACCCAATCGGAATTTCATACGGATAGATGACCACGCGCCCCAATACATCACAAAGCAACACAAACAGCGCGCCAAACACCGCTGTCAGCGGCAACACTTTGCGCAAATGATCACCGTAATACATCGTTACAAGATTCGGAACGACCAAGCCCAAAAACGGCAGCGTCCCCACCGTCAGCACTTCAATCGCTGAAACGACCGCGACAATGAGCAGCCCCGCATACACAACCGATCGATAGCGAAGCCCTAAATTCGTTGCCATCTCCTCTCCCATTCCCGCGATCGTAAAACGATTGGCGTATGCATAGGCAAGACCCATCAGCGGGACGCTTACATACAACGTCTCGTAGCGCCCCTCCATCATCACGGAAAAGTCGCCGTGCAGCCAAGCGGAAAGCGATTGAATCAAATCGTACCTATAGGCCAAAAACATCGTCACTGAACCGATGATGTTGCCGAACATCAAACCGACAAGCGGTATGAACACGGAATCTTTATATTTGATGCGATCTAACATCGTCATGAACAGCAGCGTTCCGACAAACGCAAACACAACAGCTATAGCGGCTTTGACCAGCGGAGCCGCCGAAGCGAACAAAATCATGGACACCAGCAAGCCGAGCCGCGCCCAATCCATCGTTCCCGCGGTTGTCGGCGACACGAATTTGTTTTGGCTCAACTGCTGCATAATCAAGCCGCAAATGCTGACGCTTGACCCGGCAAGAAGAATGCTGATCAGCCGAGGCAAGCGGCTAATCAAGAAAATTTCCCAAGCCGCCTGGTCACCGGAAAGCAGCGCGCTGGGCGATAAATCATGAACGCCGACAAACAGCGAACCCATGGATAGGACAACAAGCAACAATATCCACTTTTTCATTTTTCCTCATCTCGTTTTCCATTCTGCCCCATACCCCCAACGGGACGGGATGAACCATTTTCCCAAAACAATCAGGATATAGTGATCGTCTTTATTAATAGAGAGTTTGTTTCCAAGCAGGCGGCGCTGCTATGACAATCGGCCTCTCCCGTCAACTCTGTATGCTTTTCAAATCAACTCCCTCCTGCTTACGTCTATCGCCGCCTTCTGCCAATTTTCTTGGCAATTTCTCAAAGAGAAAGATTATCATTTTCACATTTCATATTTTAATTGATAAAAATTATCATTGTCAATGTTTTTCATCACTTTTTCATCAATTTCTTGTCCTTTTTTCATCGACCAACAAAAACGAGATCCCTTTCCCCTTTTCTCCCTCGCACAAAAAAAGCGCCCTGCCTAACCGGCAGCGCACTTTCATCAACGTCTTATCCTTTGACAAACACCGTCTTGATCGCCGTGAAAAACTCAATGGCCGCCCGCCCTTGTTCCCGCGAATGGGAGCTCGACTGCTTCATGCCGCCAAACGGCGCTTGCAGTTCAACTCCTGCACTTTCTTCATTGATGCGAACGAGCCCGGCTTCAATATCTTGGATAAACGTCAACATTTTTCCGATGTTTTGAGTGAAAATTGAGGCGCTCAATCCAAACGGCGTGTCATTGGCTAACGCCAATGCTTCCTCAAACGTCTCCACTTTGATTAAGGCGAGCACCGGCCCAAAAATTTCCTCACGGGCGATCGTCATGTTCGGGGATACGTTCTCAAACACCGTCGGCTCCACATAAAAACCGGTACCGAACTCCCCGTCGTCCAAGCGGCGGCCGCCACAAAGCAATGTCGCCCCTTCTTCGATTCCTTTTTCGATATAAGAAAGCACCGTCTCCAACTGCTTCTGGCTGGCGCACGGCCCCATCCAAACGCCGTCCGCGAGTCCATTGCCGATGGTCAGTTCCTTGATCCTTGCCAACAACCGCCGTTTAAACGGTTCGTATATAGCGCTTTGCACAAAAACGCGGCTTGTCGCTGTACATTTTTGCCCCGTCGAACGCAGCCCGCCGCTAATCGTCGCTTCGACTGCGCGGTCAAGGTCAGCGTCCTCAAGCACAATGATCGGGTTTTTTCCGCCCATTTCCAGCTGATACTTTGCCCCTCTGGCCACCGCTTTTTGGGCGATCATTTTGCCGACGTCATTGGAACCGGTGAAGGTGATCGCGTGAATATACGGATGTTCGGCCATGGCGTTGCCGATCACCGACCCTTTCCCCATCACCAAGTTGACGACCCCGGCCGGCAATCCCGCTTCGTCCAAGCACTCCACGATTTTGGCCGCCGTGACCGCCGTTTCCTGGGCCGGCTTAAACACCACTGTATTTCCATAGATGATAGCGGGAGCAATTTTCCAAATCGGAATGGCGACCGGAAAGTTCCACGGCGTGATCACGCCGACCACTCCAAGCGGCACGCGGGTTGTCAACATGAGCGCCTCGCTGTCCGTAGAAGGAATGACCTCGCCGATGGACCGCATTCCTTCTCCAGCGTAGTAGCGCAAAATATTTACTCCTCGCTGCACCTCCCCTTTCGCTTCGGGGAGTGTTTTCCCCATCTCCCTTGTCACCGTTTCCGCAATCTCATCAAGCCGTTGCTCAAGAACGTCAGCTGCGCGGAACAAATACTCCCCGCGTTTTGGGCCGGACAATTTCCGCCATACCGGTTGCGCTCGTCCCGCCGCTTCGACCGCGGCGTTCAAGTCCTCGATGCCGGATTGCTGCACATAGCCAACAATATCGTAGGTATTGGCTGGGCTAATGCTCGGTTCGGTTTGGCTTGTGGATGAAGGGGTCCATTGGCCGTTAATGTAATTCAAATACGTTTGTCTTGCCGTTCCTGCCGTCATGATCCATTCTCCTTTCTGTGAAAATGCAGGCCTGACGCGGATTTTCATCCCCGGGTGGAGGGCAGATCACTGCCCATGGATCTTTTCCGTGAAAATGCCGAACTGACGCGGGATTTTCATCCCCGGGTGGAGGGCAAATCGCGCTGCCCATGGAGCTTTTCTGTGAACATCATCACAACGGCCAGCCTTCTTCGAAACAATGTTTGACTGCGCCGTCGCAAACAACCTATCGCTTTACTACTATACTACTACAGTTCTAATGTTTCGTAAATTCCGATTTATCAGACGATATAGCAGCAAGACGGCCAATCATCGCGCGTTGGCGACAAAAACATCCATGAGGAAATGTTGCTCCTCGCCCCAGCATGAATATCACGGCTCATCGACGGGTGATGTTTACAGAAAAACAGAAGGTGCCCCAAAAGGATCGGGACACCTTCTTCCATCGCTATATGTGCACTGAATGCTGATCTTGAAGACAGACAACTTTTTAGGTCTGCCCCGGCCAAAATGAATCTGCATCATCTTAATCATGGAAATTCGTCCCATCCGTCACTTCTTTAACAATACCGGCGCGAATGACGAAGTCGCCAAAACGTTCGCCGTCAAGCCGCTCTTTCGCGTAGCGGGACAAAAGGACGCGCAGTTCGCGCAAAATGTCTTCTTCGCCGATGTTTTCGCGGTACAGTTTGCCAAGGCGCGTGCCGTTGAAGGCGGCGCCGAGGTACATGTTGTATTTGCCGACCGCTTTGCCGACGAAGGCGATTTCAGCGAGCACGTGGCGGGCGCAGCCGTTCGGACAGCCGGTCATGCGGATCGTGATTTCTTCGTCGCGCAAGCCGTTTTCATCGATGATTTCCTCAATTTTATCGAGCAGTTTCGGCAAGTATCGCTCCGCTTCCGCCATCGCCAAACCGCATGTCGGCAGGGCGACACAGGCGAGCGCGTTGCGGCGCAAGGCGGTGTACCGGCGTCCGTCGGTCAAGCCGTACTTGGCGATCAGCGCCTCGATCTCCGGTTTTTTCTCGCTCGTCACATTGGCGATGACTAAATTTTGGTTCGGCGTCAGCCGAAAATCGCCGGTATGAACGGTGGCGATTTCGCGCAAGCCGGTCATCAGCTTGTAATCGTCGTAATCTTTGACGCGGCCGCCTTCGACAAAGAGGGTGAAATGCCACGTTCCGTTGACGCCCTCAACCCAGCCGTAGCGGTCGCCGCTATGTTCAAAATGGTATGGACGCGCTTCCTCAAACTTCCAGCCCAACCGGCGCTCAATTTCCTCTTTGACCGCTTCCAAACCAAGCCGGTCGATCGTGTATTTGAAGCGGGCGTGTTTGCGTGACGAGCGGTTGCCGTAGTCGCGCTGCACGGTCATAATTTTTTCCGCCACGTTCACGACTTGATCCGGACGGCAGAAGCCGATCACTTTGGCGAGCTGCGGATAGGTTGTTTTGTCGCCGTGGGTCATCCCCATGCCGCCGCCGATGGCAACGTTAAACCCGGCGAGCTTGCCGTCCTCGACAATCGCGATGAACCCAATGTCTTGCGAGAACACATCGACATCGTTCGACGGCGGAACGGCGATGCCGATTTTAAATTTCCGCGGCAAATAGGTCGAGCCGTAAATCGGTTCTTCCTCGCCGTCGACTGAAGGCGTCCCCGCCACTTTTTCATCATCCAGCCAAATTTCATAATACGCCCGTGTCCGCGGCAACAAATGGTCGCTGATCAGCTTCGCCCATTCGTACACTTCCGCGTGCACTTCCGATTGGTACGGGTTCGGGTTGCACATCACGTTCCGATTGACGTCGCCGCAAGCGGCAAGCGTCGTCATCAAAGCGCTGTTGATGGCTTGCATCGTCTTTTTCACGTTCCATTTCAAGACGCCATGCAATTGAAACGCTTGACGCGTCGTCAGTTTCAACGTGCCGTTGGCGTATTTGCGGGCGATTTCATCCATGACCAGCCACTGCTCCGGCGTCGCCACCCCACCCGGCGTGCGGACGCGAATCATAAACTGATACGCCGGCTCAAGCTTTTGTTTTTGCCGCTCGGTGCGGACATCCCGGTCGTCTTGCAAGTAGCTGCCGTGGAACTTCATCAGCCGGTTGTCATCATCGGGAATGCCCGCGCTGAGCGGGTCTTCCATCGTTTCAGCGAGCGTGCCGCGCAAATAACGGCTTTCCTGCTTGATGCGCTCGACATCGCTTGGCGGTCCGTCCGGCGCCGTTAAGATGACTTTCGCCATTTTCCTTCCCACTCCTTTTTTCGATTAATAGACATCGCGTTGGTACCGTTTTTGCTTTTGCATCTCAGTGACATACGCTTCTGCCTGTTCGCGGCTCATACCGCCTTCTTTTTCAATAATATCGATGAGCGTCTGATGGACGTCGCGCGCCATGTGCTGCTTGTCGCCGCATACGTAGACGACGGCGCCTTCCTCAAGCCAGCCGAACAGCTCCTTGCTTCGTTCGAGCATCCGGTGCTGGACGTACACTTTTTTCTCCGTATCGCGCGAGAAGGCGACATCCATTTTGGTCAGCACGCCGCTTTTCAGCCACGCGAGCCATTCCGTCTGGTACAAGAAATCGGTCATAAAATGTTGGTCGCCAAAGAACAGCCACGATTTTCCGCTCACACCTGTCGCTTCGCGCTCTTGCATAAAGGCGCGGAACGGCGCCACCCCAGTTCCTGAACCAATCATGATGATCGGCGTGTCCGGATCCTTCGGCAGCTTAAAATTCGGGTTCGGCTGCACAAAGACCGGCAAGGTGTCGCCGATTGGGACGCGCTCGGCGCAAAAGGTTGAGCATACCCCTTTGCGCAGGCGGCCGTAAGACTGATAGCGAACCGCCCCGATCGTCAAATGCACCTCGTCCGGATACGCGGCTAAGCTGCTCGCGATCGAATACAGGCGCGGCGGCATTTTCCGCAGGATGGAAATGAGTTGTTGCGGCGCAGCGTCCCACGGACCGAAATCGCGCAAGGCATCGAGCAAGTCGCGGCCTTTGGCGTATTCTTTCAGCTTCGCCTCATTGCCCGGCGCCACAAGCTCTTGAAGCGCGCTGTTTTTTGACAGCGGCGCCAGTTTTTGCAGCAGCGCTTTCGTCAAAACGGTGATTTCAAAATGGGACGTGAGCGCTTCTTTCAGCGACCGCACTTCGCCATCTTTATCGATCGTCACCGTTTCTTCCGGATTCCATTTCATTTCTTGGATGATGAGGTCGACAAGCTCTGGATCGTTTTTCGGGAAAATGCCAAGCGCATCGCCCGGCTCATATTTCAAGCCCGATCCTTCCAGCGACAATTCGAGATGGCGCGTTTCTTTATTCGACCCGCGGCCGTTTAAGTTGATGTTTTCCAACACCTCGGCCGGGAACGGATTTTTCCGCGAATAGACGACGGCCGGCTCCGCTTTCGGGGCCGCAGCCACCGCCGACAAAAGCGGAGTTGCCCCACCGCTGGCGTTTGCCTCTTTGCTCAACTCGCCAAGCACGCCGTCAAGCCATTTCGCCGCCGCTTCCTCGTAATCGACATCGCAATCGACGCGCGGATAAAACCGCGTTCCGCCCAGCTCCTCGAGCCGCTTGTCGAAATCTTTCCCCGTCTGGCAAAACTGCTCGTACGACGTATCGCCGAGCGCAAGGACGGAGAAACGGAGATGATCCAGTTTTGGCGCCCGTTTGCTGTGGAGGAATTCGTAAAACGACACCGCGTTGTCCGGCGGATCGCCTTCCCCGTGTGTGCTCACGACAATGAGCAGCGTCTCCACTTTCTTTAATTCGTTCGGCTTAAACTCAAGCATCGACGACACTTTCGCCTCAAAGCCGCGCTCCTTGAGCGCCTTGCCCGCTTTTTCCGCCAACTTTTGCGCGTTGCCGGTTTGCGAGCCGTAAAGAACGGTCACTTCTTTCGAAACCGGCTTGCCGCCTCCGGCAAACAGCGCCGGTGCATTGGCGTCCAACACGGTGACCGCCGCCTCGGCCGCGGCCAAATACCCGCTCAGCCAAAGCTTTTGCGACGGCGTCAGCGTCGGCAACAAACGGTTCAGAAGCTCGATTTGCTCCTGAGTAAACGGACTGTTGGTTACTTGCAGCTGCAACGGTGTCCACCCCTCAATCGAAAAGTCGCATGGAACGATGGCGGCATGGTCGCCTCCTATTCAAGCACCAGCGCCAAATATCCATTATTCCTATAAAATAAGTATACTTTAAATATACATCATATTTACACTTTACCCTAAAACAGAACATT